>JBKBWW010000015.1:0-26296 GCA_046314475.1 Hydrogenophaga sp. | reverse complement strand
GATGTAACGCGTGGCGCGGTTGAGCTTGAGGATCTCGGCGTGCTCGGGGTTGGCCGGCGACAGGCCGATGAGTGCGGCCTTGATCTTCTGCTGCATGGCCACCGGCGTGTCGGCGTGCACCGACCAGTTGTAGTTGAAGTAACCGGGCGTGGTGAAGAACACGTCGACCGCTTTGGTGTCGACTTTGTTCTCGGCGACGAATTTTTTCCAGACGGTGATGTCCAGCGCGGCGGCGTCGACCTTGCCGCTGACGACCGAAGCGATGGTGGCGTCGTGTGCGCCGCTGTAGGCGATGCGGCGGAAGTCCTTTTCGGGTTCGATGTTGGCGGCCAGCAGGAAGCTGCGCGGCATCAGGTGGCCCGAGGTGCTGCTCTGCGAGCCGAACGAGACCTGCTTGCCCTTCATGTCGGCCAGGGTCTTGATGCCCGAATCGGTCTTGGCGATGAAGACCGACTGGAACTTGGTGTCTTCTTCGCGCTGGGCCAGCGGCACGACCTTGCCACCCGAACGGATGTTGGCCTGCACAAAGGTGAAACCACCGAACCAGACGAGGTCGACCTTCTTGTTGACCAGCGCTTCCACGGCGGCGGGGTAGTCGCTCACCGGGGTGAATTCGACCTTCACACCCAGCTCTTTTTCCAGGTAAGTGGCCAGCGGCGTGAACTTGCGGATCTGCTCGGTGGCGGCTTCTTCGGGGATGGTGGTGACGCGGAACACGGTTTGCGCGTGGGCGGCAGCGGAGACGGCGAGCACGGCGCAGGTGAAGAGTGCGCGCAGGGTGCGGGGGGTGGTTGTGAACATGGTGAATCCGGGTAAGAGGGATTGGGGAGGGCGTATTAGACCCGACCTGCTCCAGAAGCGCGCCGCGCCGGGCGAGTGCCCGTCAGCTTTGCAAGACCCTGTAAGAAAGTGGGTCAGCGCACCGACTTTGAAAGACGCCTCCGCTATAAAGACCCTTCCCGAAAGCGCCCATGACCATCCAGACCTCTGCACCGCCCTTCATCCAGCTGCACCACGAGGACCGCTCTGCGTTGCGCGACGAACTCGTGGCCGGCCTGCTGCAGACGCCCGCCCACATCGCGCCCAAGTTCCTCTACGACGCGTTGGGTTCGCGCTTGTTTGACGCCATCACCGAACTGCCCGAGTACTACCCCACGCGCACCGAGGCTTCGATCTTTCAACAGCATGGCGCCACCATGGCGCAGGTCGTGCCGGAGGGGTCGATCCTGCTCGACCTGGGCGCCGGCAGTTGCGTGAAGGCCGCGCGCCTGTTCCCGGTGCTGCGGCCCGCCGCGTATGTGGCCATCGACATCTCGGTGGACTATTTGCGCGACACCTTGCAGCAGCTGCAGCAGCAGCATCCCGCGCTGGCCATGCTGGGCGTTGGCATGGATTTCTCAAGCCGCTTCGCGCTGGGCGCCGAGGTGGCCGACTGGTTGGCCGACGGCCCGGCCGCGCAGGCACCGCGCGTGGTGTTCTACCCGGGCTCCAGCATCGGCAACTTCGACCCCGCCGAGGCGCTCTCCCTGCTCCGTCAGGCGCATGCGGTGTGCCGCTCCGGGGGTGCGGGTGGCGGCCTGTTGATTGGTGTGGACCGCGTGAAGCCAACCGCTGTGCTGGAGCCTGCGTACGACGATGCGCTGGGCGTCACCGCTGCGTTCAACCGAAACCTGCTGCTCAACGTGAACCGCGTGTTGGGCGCCGACTTCGCGCCCGCCGCGTGGCGGCACGTGGGGCTGTTCAACACGGATCGATCGCGCATCGAAATGCACTTGGAAGCCACGGCTCAACAGACCGTGCGCTGGCCCGGCGGGCAGCGTGTGTTTGCGGCCGGCGAACGCCTGCACACCGAGAGTTCGTACAAGTGGGAGCCCCAGGCCTTTGAAGCGGTGTTGCGAGATGCTGGCTTCGGCCCGGCGCGCCACTGGACCGACGCACAAGGCTGGTTCAGCGTGTTCTGGGCGCCGGCCTGAGCTCCAAGGCCAACATCATTCCTTGAGCACCCTGTTGATCAGCCGGAGCATGACTTCTGCGGTGTAGGGTTTGGGCAGGAAATGGTCCAGGCCAGAGCCCGCGGCCTTGGCCACCTTGCCGTTTTGCGAGATGCCGCTGGCGCCGATGAGGCGTACCTGCGGGTTGATCTGCCGCAGGGCCTGAATCGTGGCCGGCCCGTCCATCACCGGCATCATCATGTCGGTCAGCACCAAGGCGATGCCCTGGATGTTCTGCGCGTACAGCGCCACCGCCTCCGCGCCGTTGGTCGCCACGATCACCCGGTAGCCATAGGCCTCCAGCGTCTGGCGGGTCACCTGCCGGATGGCGGCCTCGTCATCCACCACCAAGATGAGTTCGCCGTTGCCCCGGGGCACGGAGCTTGGCGCCGGGCTGCTCTGCGCGCCCTCGGCTTGGGGGTCGGCCGGCAGGTAGATGCGAAAGCGGGTGCCCTTGTCGACTTCGCTGTACATGCGAACGAAGCCGCCGTGGCTCTTGACGATGGCCAGCGTGGTCGCCAGCCCCAGGCCGGTGCCTTCGCCCACCCGTTTGGTGGTGAAAAAGGGGTCGAAGATGCGCTCCTGGATGTCGGGCGCGATGCCTGTGCCGTTGTCCTCCACCTCGACCTTCACGTAAGCACCCACGCGGGCCTCGATGTTCATCGCCGCGTAGTGCGCGTCCACCGTCATGTTCTCGGCCGAGATCGCGATGCGCCCGCCGCCCGGCATGGCGTCGCGGGCGTTGACGCACAGGTTCATCAGCACCTGCTGCAGTTGGGTCGGGTCGGCCTGCACCTGCCACAGGTCGGGTGCAACGCGGGAGACGATGGAGATGTTCTTGGAGATGGTCTCGCTCAGGATCTGATCGAGGTCGCGCAACACGTCCGCGATCTTCACCTCGTGCCGCTTGCCCTCGACACCGCGCGCGAACGAGAGCACCTGCTTGATCATGTCGGCGCCGCGCCGGGCACTCACCTCGATGGTCTTGAGCACCGCCTGGTCGTCCGGGTCGGGCAGCGAGCCCTTGAGCAGCTCGATCGACATCATGATCGGCGCCAGCACGTTGTTCAGGTCGTGCGCGATGCCGCCGGCCAGCGTGCCGATGCTCTCCATGCGCTGCGCGCGCAGGAACTGCTGCTCCAGCAACTTCTGGTGCGTGATGTCGGTGTTGATGGCCAGGATGGAGCGGGGCTGGCCCGCTTCGTCCCGCACCAGCGTCCAGCGCGAGACCAGCAGCAGGTGCTTGCCGTCCTGGGTCTTGTGCTCGATCTCCCCCACCCACTCGCCCTGTTCCATCACCGTCTGCTGGCAGGGGTCGAACACGTTGGGGTTGTTGAACAGCAGCTCGCGAGCGCCGCGTTGGCGCACTTCGTCCGCGCTCCAGCCGTAAATGCGTTCGGCGCTGCGGTTCCAGAAGGCCACGGTGGCGTCCAGGTTGAGCACCCAGATGGCGTCCTGTGCCTTGTCGAGCAGTGCGGCCTGTTCGCGCAGGCGTTCTTCCACCTGCTTCATTGAGGTGGTGTCCTGCAGCGCACCGTGCACGCTGCTGACCTGTCCGCTCTCGGCCAGGGCCGGCTCTGCGGCCACACGCACCCACTTCAGATCACCCGCGCAGGTGGTGATCTGGAACTCACGGTCGAAGCTCGTGCCTCGGGCCACACAGGCGTCCAGCGCCGCCTTGAACGACGCGCGCGAATCGGACGAAAAGATGGACAGGAACTCGCCCAGCGTGGGGGGTGAGGTCCGGGGCCAGTCCAGCATGGCGTAGATCTCGTCGGACCAATCCACGGCGTTGGCTGCCGGCAAAGCCGTCCAGCCCCCGATCTTGCCGACCCGGCCCCCCACCTTCAGCAGGTTGTCTTTCTGGCGCAGGGCCTCGGTGGCGCGCTTGCGCTCGGTGATGTTGCGTTCGATCGAAATCCAGTGGGTGTACCAACCGGTGGCGTCGGCCACAGGCACGATGTCAAGTTCCAGCCAGATCTCTTCGCCGTTCTTCTTGTAGTTGAGGATCTCTTCGCGCACCGGCTCCCAGCGCTGCAGGTTGGCGCGGATGCGGTCCAGCACATCGCGCTGCGTGCGCGGGCCTTGCAGGATGCGTGGGGTCTTGCCGATGACTTCGTGCGGGTGGTACCCGGTGTGCCGCTCGAACGCTTCGTTCACATACAGAATCCGCGGCCCGTCGCCGTCAATGGGTTCGGCGTCGGTCACGACGATGACGTCGTTCATGCGCTCCACGCAGGCCTGCAGCAAGCGCAGCTGTTCCTCGTCCTTGCGCTTTTGCGTCACGTCCTGGAAATAAACCGCCACACCGTCCTCGGTGGGGTGTGTGCGCAGTTCAAACCACTTGCCCAGCGGCTTGTAGAACCCGACCTCGTTGGACACCCGGCCGGTGTCCACAGCGCGCTGGAAGCTTTGGTGGAACAGGCCGTTTTCGGTGCCGGGAAACACATCCCACATGCGCTGGTGCAGCATGTCCTCGCGCTTGCGGTTCACCGCGCGTGTCATCTCTTCATTCACGAAGGTGATGCGCCACTCGCGGTCCAGCGTGAAGAAGGCGTCGGACATGTTCTGCAGCGTGGCGCTGAGCTTGGTGGCCAGCGCATGGCGTTCGAGCTCGTGGGCCCGCAGGCTCGTGATGTCCTGCAGCGCACCCTGAAGGCCCGTGACCGATCCGTTGGCGTCGCGCACCGGCTCACCGATGGCGCGCACCCAGATGCGGCGCTGGTCCGCCGTGTCCATCTCGGCTTCGAGATCAAACGGTGTGCCATCGACCAGGCACCGGCTCACCAGCGCTGCGATGGCGGCGCGGTAGACCGGCGCGTGGCAGGCAATGCCCTCGGCCAGCGTGGGTTGGTACCCGGGAGGCCGGCCGTGGATCTCACAGGTTTCGTCCGACCAGGTCAGCACCTCGGAGCCGGCATCAAAGGTCCAGCCGCCCAGGCGCGCCGCCCGGCCCGCCATCTTCAACAGCAGCTGGTTCTTGTGGAGTTGTTCTTCTGCGTCGCCGCCGGGCTGAGCTGTTTGCATGCCGACATTTCGTCCGCCATTGCCGGGAATGTCAAGAAGCGGAAAACCCGGGTTCGCCCGTGACGGTCCAGTTCCGCACGGCCTGCGTCAAGGCTGCGCGCTGCTGGCGCCAGCGCCCAGGCGCCGCCACAGCTGCCCCAACCAGGCGTGACCACTCACCAGCATCACCCCGGCGAGCACCAGCAGGGCACCCGTGAGGAAGCTGGACTCGATGGGTTCGCTCAACAGCCAGGCACCCAGCACCACACCGAACAAGGGCGTGAGGAAGGTCAGCACACCCAGCCGGGAGGCCAGGTAGCGGCGCATCAGCCAGAACCAGACCAGGAAACTGACGAAGGCCACCACCACCGACTGGAACGCCAGGCTCGCCCACACCAGCGGCGTGGGGTTGAACGTGGTGTGGCCCATGAGGAAAGCCGCGGGCAGCAGCAGCACGAAGGCGCCCAGCAACTGGTAGAGCAGGGTCTGCGTGGCTGGCAGGCTGCTCAGGCGCGAGGTGCGGATGACCACGGTGGTGGCGCCCCAGGCCGCTCCACCCAGCAGGCCGAGCACGTCGCCCCAAAGCATGCGGGCCCAGTCCTGGTTGCCTTGGGTGTCGCGCAGCAGGAAGGCGATGGCAATGCCGGAAAAGGCCATGAAGATGCCCAGCCACTGCGCCGGTGCCAGCCGTTCCGACGGCAGCTTCCACTGCAGGCCCAGCGCCGCGAAGATGGGCGCGGTGTAGAGAAACACCACCATGTGCGCGGCCGAGGTGTGGCCCAGGCCTTCGCCGACCAGCAGGAATTCCAGGCCGAACAGGGCGCCGGCCACCGCGCCGGGCTTCCAGGCGCCGTCGGCCAGCAGCGATCCTTCGCCCCGGCGCCACATGAGCAGGCCCACCAGCGCGGCAGCAATGCCCGAGCGCACGGCGATTTGCAGGATGGGCGAGAAGTCGGCTGCGGTCGCCTTCAGCGCGATCTGCTGCAGGCTCCAGGTGAGGCAGAGCACGACCATGAGGCCGATGGCGCGGGCATCGAGGGCTTGTCGGGTGTCCAAAAATTGCATTCGTTGGCGGTTGGGCTGGTGATTGTCCGTTTGCCGACAGAATGGTCGGCGGTACAGGTGACGACGTATACGTGGTCGACAATTCGGGAGACCGCGAGGTCGAGACGACCGGCGGTGGCCGGGATCTTGTGCTGTCCAGTGTCAGCTGGTGGCTTGGCAGCGCAGTGGAAGCTCTCACGCTGACCGGTACCAGCGTCATCAATGGATGGGGAAACAGTGAAGACAACATTCTTACAGGCAACGCCAGAGCCAACGTTCTAACAGGTGGTGCAGGCAATGACACGATCTTTGGGGATGCAGGCAACGACAGATTGCTTGGCTCGGCCGGAAATGACTGGCTCGATGGTGGTGTAGGAAGCGATCAGCTCGATGGAGAAGCGGGGTCCGACACCTACGTAATGCGACGAGGGATGGGCCGTGACAGCGTTGTCAGCTATCAATCTGATGGTGTGGTGGACACGGTCCAGGTGAGCGCCGATATCCTGCCCCAAAGTGTCACTGTGACTCGCGGGAGAAACTCGTTTGGTGTACCTGACGGAAATGCCTTGCAGATATCCGTTCTTGGGACCACGGATAGCTTGACGATCGACAACTTCTTCTCTCCAGGTCTTGTGTCTTCATATCGCATTCAATTCAGCGATGGAACGATTTGGACCAATGATGAACTGCGACTAAGGAGTGCCGTCATCGCTACTCAAGGAAATGACCAGTTATGGGGTGATCAGCTCGCTTATGGCACCTCCGATGTGGTCAGTGGCCTCGCGGGAAATGACTCGATTGATGGCCTGAATGGCGACGACAAACTTTTCGGGAACGACGGGGATGACTATCTGTCGGGAGGCTCTGGCAATGACTTCATGAATGGCGGTGCTGGCCGGGATTCTCTGCGTGATGTTTCTGGAAACAACCTCTTGTTTGGAGATGCGGGGGAGGACACCTTGATTTCAGACGGCTCTGGGTTCAACTTCATGGATGGAGGAGATGGCGACGACTTGCTGACGGGAGGTGTAGGAAATGACGTGTTGATTGGAGGAGCTGGGCGTGACCAGCTTCGTGGTGGTGCTGGCGACGATATTCTGCTATTGGATGGCGACGATGGGTATGTGGTGACGAACGGTGCGCCATATATCAACAGTGGCATCCGCTCCGGTGGCGCGGGCCGGGATGTGTTCTTGGTGAACGCTCAAGGAGGGGGTACCAAGGCGAAGGGGCTCAGCGGCGGAGCCATGACAGCAAAGAATGTGATCGATGATTTCGATGCGATTCATGACAGAGTTGACCTGAGCCGTTTCACCTGGATCACCCATTTCGGTCAACTGCAGATTTTTGAACAGGATGTCTTCGGCCAAGGTAAGTTCACCACGATCATTGCAGAGCAAGCCGACCAATTGGTGGTGGTGAACTTGTATGGCACACCACTGGCTCAGCTGGCTGCCAGCAATTTCGTCTTTGCGGGAAGTGCCGATGCGAGCATTTTGAACGCTGGTACGTGGGGCATTGATATGAACAACGAGTTGACTTGGGACTTTGATGGTGAAAGATCCGTCGTCAACCGAATCGCTACGCTCAACTCGGATGCGGTCTACGGACGCGATGACGTGGCAGACACGATCAACGCCTTGGATGGAGATGACCTTCTTTTTGGGTTAGGCGGCAACGATATCTTGTCGGGTGGCTTGGGCAGCGATGCACTGGAAGGTGGAGCAGGGAACGACGTATTGGATGGAGGCGCTGGAAACGATACGTTGAAAGGGGGGAGCGGAAGCGACACCTACCTCCTGTTCCGCGGCATGGGACAGGACCGTGCCCGCGACGGAGATTGGACTGGAGGCAACCTGGATGTCATCCAGGTTGGCGCAGGCATTGCGCCGACAGATATCGTTGTCACACGCTACCGGTCAGATGTGATCCTGTCGATCGCCGGTACAACCGACAAGCTGACGATATCGGACTTCTTCGACTCCAGCGCCATGGTGATCGAGAAGGTGCAATTTGCCAATGGCGTCTTTTGGGACGAGGCCAAGATCAGGACTCTGGCCAGCGGATTGGCCACAGAAGGCGCGGACACACTGTATGGCACAGATCTGCTGGCCGATTCGCTGATGGGTCTCGGCGGAAACGACACGCTTCATGGATTTTCTGGCAACGACAACCTTAGCGGTGGAATGGGAAATGACAGCCTGTTCGGCAATACGGGCAATGACATGCTGGACGGCGGCGAAGGTAACGATGCGTTGAATGGAGGGCAGGGGAACGACATCTATGTGATGTCGCGCGGCATGGGCCAAGACGCCATCGACGATTACGACATCACCATCGGCAATGTGGACACGATCCGGATAGGCGCAGGCATAGCCCAGTCAGACATCCTCGTAGCACGCACAGGACTATGGGATCTGACTTTCAAGATCAAAGGAACGAACGACCAGATGACGGTAGGGAAATGGTCGTTTTGGTCTGGAAGTAGCGCAAGCAGCCAGTTCATTGAGCGCGTCGAGTTCGCGGATGGTTCTGTGTGGGATATGAACAAGATCAAGGATCTCGCTCGAGGCACTGCGACTCAGGACGCTGATATCTTGTTGGGTGTTGATGGCGCAACGGACTTCCTCAATGGCTTGGGAGGCAATGACTCCATTTCAGGCCTTGGCGGCGACGACACGATTGACGGCGGTGCCGGTAACGACACGATTGACGGCGGTGCCGGTAACGACACGATTGACGGCGGTGCCGGTAACGACACGCTGGACGGTGGCACTGGCAGTGACACCTATCTCATGTATCGCGGCATGGGACAAGACATTGTTCGCGACAACGATGCGAGCGCCGGAAGCGTGGATGTCATCAAGGTATCTGCAGGCGTGTTGCCCGCAGATGTTCAGGTGACACGCAATGCCTACGACCTCTTCCTGCGCATTGCGGGAACATTTGACCAACTGACCTTGTCCGGCTGGTTCAACTCGTCCAGCCAGGTAATCGAACAAGTCAGCTTCTCCAATGGCGTGGTCTGGGATACGCAAAAGCTGATTTCACTGAGTACCACCGTCGCTACCGACGGGGCCGATACCATCTTCGGAGGAAATGCCGCAGATGTCCTGAGCGGCGCCGCAGGCAACGACACCTTGGAAGGTTTGGGCGGTGATGACTTGCTCCTGGGCGGAACAGGTTCTGATGTCCTGAGGGGTGGAGCCGGAGTCGACACGCTTGATGGCGGTGCAGGGAACGACAATCTCGATGGAGGTTTTGGCAACGACATCTATCGGATGTACAGAGGTATGGGCCAAGACACTGTGAACGAATACGACTCGACAACCGGCAACCTCGACACCGTGTGGGTTGAATCAGCAGTTTCCTCAACTCAGATGAAGGTGACGCGTTCGGGCACGTATGACTTGTTGCTCAGCATCGTGGGCACCACCGATACCTTGATGCTCAAGGACTGGTTCCGCTCGACTCACTGCAAGATCGAGCAGCTTCAGTTCGCAGACGGCACCCTGTGGAATGCGACCGTGTTGAGCAACTTGTCGCAAGGTGCCATCACCGAAGGCGCCGATCTTGTCCATGGCGATGATGTATTGGCCGACACACTCAACGGCTTGGGTGGAGATGACACCATTGAAGGCTTGGGCGGAAACGACGTCTTGAATGGCGGTAGTGGCAACGACTTCGTTTCGGGAGGGTATGGAAGCGACACCTTGGATGGCGGCCTCGGGAACGACGTCTTGAACGGAGGATCGGGTAACGACACCTATCTCATGTACAGAGGCATGGGCAAGGATGTCATTAACGACAATGACATTTGGACGACCAACATCGACATCATCAAGGTAGCGACCGGCATCTCATTGGCTGATATTCAGGTAGAGCGCACTCTCCAGGGAGGCTTGACGTTCAAGATCATGGGGACCAATGATCAGTTCACGATTGCCAAGTTTTATTCCTCTGTCGGGACCGCGCAAAGTGCTCAGTTCATAGAGCGCATTGAGTTCTCCGATGGCACGTTTTTGACTGTGGAACAGATGCAGCAACTGGGGCGCGGCCTCGCCAGTGAAGGCGACGATGGATTGATGGGAACCACGGACTCTGACAACCTCAGCGGCCGAGGCGGCAATGACCACATCACAGGCCTGGACGGCAACGACGTTTTGGACGGAGATGCCGGGAGCGATGCGATCTATGGAGATGCGGGCAATGACATTATTGCTGGTGGGGAAGGGCGTGACTTCTTATACGGCGGCGAAGGTGATGATGCACTCGATGGCGGCGCTGGAGATGTCGATATGCTGTACGGAGGTGCGGGCAACGACCGCTATTTCCTCTATCGGGGTATGGGGCAGGACCGGATCAACGACTACGACACCAGGTCGGGGAACGTTGACGCAATTTTGGTATCCCCCGGTATTTCATACTCTGACTTATACGTATTCCGAGTCTCGGATGTTCTCATTATTTCCATTTTGGGAACTAAAGATGCCCTCGTCATAGAAAAATGGCAAGAGCCAAACTACAAAATCGAGCAAATGGTCTTCGCCGATGGGACGAGCATGGATTTCAGTTCTCTGCAAACCATCGCAAATGGTTCACCTACGGCAGAGGCTGATGCGCTGTACGGCAGCGACCTTGCCGATTCAATTGACGGGCTGGCTGGGATGGATCTGATCTTGGGTATGGGAGGCAACGACATTCTTCTTGGCTCAGGCGGCAACGATCAGCTTGATGGAGGCGCCGGAGACGATCTGCTCAGCGGGGGCTCCGAGAACGACATGCTGATTGGCGCGTCCGGCAGTGATCGGCTGGACGGCGGTCAAGGCGAGGACGATCTTTATGGAGATGAGGGCAATGATATTTTGACTGGCGGTAGCGGTGCAGATGTCTTGTACGGTGGATTGGGGAATGACACCTACAAGTTTGACCGAGGTGCGCAGCTGGACGTTGTCTTCGAGGACGACATCACGAGCGGAAACTTGGATATGGTGCTTGTCGACGCAGTTGTATCGACCTCGCAACTTTGGTTCAAACGCACCAATGACAGTCTTGTGATGAACATCATCGGCACTGAGGATTCGATGGTGATGCAGGACTGGTACCGTGGTGGCCAATACCAGATCGAGCAATTCAGAACTGGGGATGGCAAGACCTTGGACAGTGCGCGGGTGGATGCGCTTGTTCAAGCTATGGCTGCGTTTTCACCACCACCCATGGGGCAGATGACCATGACAACGCAGCAACAAACCTCGTTGGCGCCGGTGCTTGCATCCAGCTGGATTTAGTTTTGAACTGATGAGCCCTATCTGATGCTGCGAAAGCCGGCAAAGATGTCGCTGCGCGCCGCCGGGAAGTAGTTGCGGTACCTCGGGTGGCGCAGGCGCGGGTGGGTGGCGCTGCTGGCGCCCTTGAGCACCGGGCGGCCATCGAACCACGGTTGTGAGTAGTCGCGGTAGGGGTGGGGCGTGAAGCCGGGGAAGGGCGCGAACGCGCTCGCGGTCCATTCCCACACGGCGCCCCAGGCAAAGCCGGGCGCGGCGTGTGCCGCCACTTCCCATTCGGCTTCGGTGGGCAGGCGCCGCCCGGCCCAGCGGCACCAGGCCTGCGCCTCATCGGCGCTCAGGTGGCCGGCGGCAGCTTGCAGGTCCAGCGCGTGCCAGGCGCCGAAGCGCTGCGTTTCCCAACCGTCGCCTGCGCGCCGCAAGTAGCGCGGCACGCCAGCCAGGCCGGCGTCCACCATCGGCAGGTAGCGTGCCCAGGTCACGGCACCGGCGTCGATCGCGAAGGCGTTCACGTCCACGGTGTGGGCGTCGAGTTCGTTGTCGAAGGCGAAGCCGGGGCCGCTCCAGCCCAGGGTCCAGCGCGTGGCCGGTACGTGGGCTGTGCGGACTTCGACGGGCTCAGCCCGAACGGGCAGCGAGGGCTGGCCCACATCGATGCCCAGCGCCTGCGCCATGGTGACCGCCGCTTCCGCGTGCATGTCCTCGTGGAAGAGGGCGAGCCGGAAAAAGTAGAGACCGGTGTCGTCGTCGGGTGCGTCCTGCAGGCGCTCCAGCGTTTCATCAAGACCCGCCGCCAGGTCGGCGCGCGTGGCGTCGGCGTCCGGCAGGTCGAGTTGCCAGCGCCGGTCGTGCGCGATGGCGCTGGAGTCGTAGAGGGCATCGGCGTCGATACCGCGCGTGGCCTGGCGCGCCGGGCGCCGGAGGGCCAGGGGGTCGGCCTGCAAGCCGCGCGCCAGCTGCGGGTTGCGCGCGATCCACCAGTCGGCAAACCAGCCGATGTGACCGAGCTCCCACAGTGGCGGGTTGAGCTCGGGCGTGCAGGGCACGCGCAGGCCAGGGCCGAGCGCAGCCTCGAAGGCCGCGAACTGCCGCAGCGTGCGTTCGCGTGCGTCCACCAGCGCCGTGGCGAGGTTTGCCCTGTTGGCGTGGCGGGCCATGTCGGCGGCGGACCGCTGGCCCGAAGGCGCATCACCCACAATCGACAACCCGCTCAAGCCCATGAAAAAACCTTCTCTTTGTGTCGTCACGCCGGCCCTGGCCGATGCCAACAACGGCAACTGGCAAACCGCGCGCCGCTGGGCGCGTTTGCTCTCGGGCCATTATCGGGTGAGGGTGGCGCAGGCGTGGTCCGAGGGTGATGAGGGCGACCTGCTGCTGGCCCTGCACGCGCGCCGCTCGGCGCCCTCGGTGGCCGCGTGGGCACAGACCCACCCCGATCGCCCGCTGGTGCTTGCCCTCACCGGCACCGACCTCTACCGCGACATCGCCACCGACGCGCAGGCCCAGCGCTCGCTGGCGCTCGCGCACCGCCTCGTCGTGCTGCAGGAGCAAGGCCCGCTGGCCCTGCCCCAGGCATTGCGCGACAAATGCCGCGTGGTCTTCCAGTCGGGCACGCGCCGCCAGACGCTGGCCAAGACCACCACCCACCTGCGGGCGGTGATGGTGGGCCACCTGCGCGACGAAAAGTGGCCGCAGACCCTGTTTGAAGCGGCGCACCTGCTGCGCGCCGACGAGGGCATCCACATCGACCACATCGGCGCCGCGCTCGACCCCGCGCTGGGCGAAGCCGCGCAGGTCACCGCGCAGGCCTGCCCGCACTACCGCTGGCTCGGTGGTCTGTCGCACGCGGCCACACGATCGCGCATGCAGCGCGCGCATGTGCTGGTGCACACCAGTCGCATGGAGGGCGGCGCCCATGTGTTGATGGAAGCGGTGCTGTGCGGCACGCCGGTGCTGGCCTCGCACATCCCGGGCAATGTGGGCATGTTGGGCGCGGAGTACGGCGGCTACTTTGCGCCCGGCGATGCGCCGACGCTGGTGCGGGCCTTGCGCGCCTGCCGTGCGGGCTTGGGCGAGCCCGCTGGCACGCTCGCCACCCTGCAAGCACAATGTGAAGCCCGCGCGCCGCTGTTCGATCCGCGCACCGAGCAGGCTGCCTTGCTGGCCCTGCTGCACGAGCTGCACTGAACCAGCGCCACCGAATTCATTTCTCCGGAGACACCCATGAACGCACCCACCCCCAACGCCGCCACCCAGCCCCGCCTCACCAGCCTTTCGCACGGTGGCGGCTGCGGCTGCAAGATCGCGCCCGGCGTGCTCAGCGAAATCCTCAAAGGCACAGCGGCCATGCCGATCCCGAAGGAGTTGCTGGTCGGCATCGAGACCGCCGACGACGCGGCCGTGTACCAGCTCAACGACGAGCAGGCGTTGATCGCCACCACCGACTTTTTCATGCCCATCGTGGACGACCCGTACGACTTCGGTCGCATCGCCGCCACCAACGCCATCAGCGACGTGTACGCCATGGGCGGCACACCCATCATGGCGCTGGCCCTGGTCGGCATGCCCATCAACGTGTTGTCGACCGAGACCATCGGCAAGATCCTGCAAGGCGGGCAGGACGTCTGCCGCGCCGCCGGCATCCCGATTGCAGGCGGCCACACCATCGACTCGGTCGAGCCCATCTACGGCCTGGTGGCCCTGGGCCTGGTGCATCCCAAGCGCGTGAAGCGCAACGCCGACGCGAAGGTGGGCGACCGTCTGATCCTGGGCAAGCCGATCGGCGTGGGCGTGCTCTCGGCCGCACTGAAGAAAGACGCGCTCAGCACCGAGGGCTACGCGCAGATGATCGCCAACACCACGAAGCTCAACACGCCCGGCCCCGATCTCGCGGCACTCGACGGCGTGCACGCGCTCACCGACATCACCGGCTTTGGCCTCGCCGGCCACGTGATGGAAATGGCGCGCGGCGCCAACACCACGGTGCGCATCGAGATGGCGCGTGTGCCGCTGATTGGCGGCGTTCGCGAACTCGCTGCAACGGGCATGGTCACCGGGGCATCTGGCCGCAACTGGGCGGCGTACGGACACGAAGTGCGCCTGGGTGCCGGCCTGCAGCCGGTGGACCAGGCGCTGCTGTCCGATCCGCAAACCAGCGGCGGCCTGCTGGTGGCCTGCACGCCCGAGACGGTGGACGCGGTGCTGGCCATCTTCGAGAAACACGGCTTTGCCGGCGCAGCCGACATCGGCGAGATCGTGGCGCCCGTCGATGGCGTGCGGCTTGAGGTGAACTGAGCCATGGAGCGCAGGCGTATCAGCTCCGGCTCGCCGTTCGAGCGGCAGATCGGCTACTCGCGCGCCGTGGTTGCGGGCGACTGGATCTTTGTCTCCGGCACCACCGGCTTTGACTACACCAGCATGACCATCTCCGAGAGCGTGGTGGAGCAGGCCGAACAGTGCATGCAGAACATCGCCGCCGCGCTCAAACAGGCGGGTGCCAGCCTGGACGACGTGGTGCGCGTGAACTACGTGCTGCCCGATGGAGCCGACTTCGAAGCCTGCTGGCCGGTGCTGCGCCAACACCTGGGCACGGCGCGCCCGGCGGCCATGATGATCACCGCGGGTTTGCTCGATCCGCGCATGAAGATCGAGATCGAGGTCACGGCGCTCAAACAGCGTTGAATCCCATGACTCACGCCCCCATCCTCGCTTTCGACATCTTCGGCACCGTGGTCGACTGGCACGGCAGCATCACGCGCGAAGTGGCTGCGCTCTACCCGCAGGTGGACGCCGATGCCTTTGCACTCGCCTGGCGCGCGGGTTACCAGCCGGCCATGCAGCGCGTGCGTTCGGGTGAGTTGGGCTGGACACTCATCGACGATCTGCACCGACTCATCCTCGACGATCTGTTGCCGAAGTTCGGCTTGAACTCGCTGACGGAGGCGCAGAAGCAGCACCTCAACAAGGTCTGGCACCGGCTCGACCCGTGGCCCGACACGGTGGCCGGGCTCACGCGCCTGAAGACCCGACACACCCTCTGCAGCCTGTCCAACGGCAACATCGGCCTGCTGACCAACATGGCCAAACGCGCAGGCCTGCCCTGGGACTGCGTGCTCTCGGCCGAGGTGTTCCGCGCCTACAAGCCTGATCCTGCCACCTACCTCGGCGTGGCCCGTGTGTTCGACGTGGCGCCTTCCGATGTGATGCTGGTGGCGGCCCACCAGGACGATCTGGCGGCAGCGCGGGCCTGCGGCTTGCGCACCGCCTACATCGAACGCTCGCTGGAGTTCGGCGCAAAGCACCCCAAGGACGTGTCACCCGACGCGGCCAACACCTTCCATGCGAAGAGCCTGGCACACCTGGCCGAACAACTCGGCTGCTGAAGGCCGATCAGCGCAGCGGGGTCACTCCACGCGCACCGACGCCCGCGCGGGCTCGATCAGCGTCTTGCCGGGGTTCAGGTTGTCCATCAGATCGAGCTGCAAGGTGTAGTTGCCGGGGGGTGGTGCCAGCCACACCTCGGTCTGGCCTTCCGGAAACGCCAGCACCGCAGGCGCACCCCGGCCCTCGGGCGTGGCGGTCAGGCGAAAGTGACCGGTGCCGGCGATGCCTTGCGAGCGGTGCGCCACTTCCAGTGCCGAGGCGTGGAACTGCACACGAAACGGGTTCTTCAGCGTGCCGCCGTCCAGCCCCATGGACAGGCCCTTGACCGACAGGGTCTTGGGGTCGACGCCGGTCTTGCGCGTCACCGTGATGCGGGTCGGTTTGCTGAAGACAAAGTGCGGCAGGTGCTTCTGGTCGGCCAGCAGCATGCGCAGCGTGTAGGTGCCCGGCTCCAGCGTGAGCACGGTTTCCATCTGGCCCTTGCCGAAGTGGATGTACTGATCGTTGAAGGGCAGGGCTTCCTTGAAGTTCAGCGGCAGGTCGCGGTTGACCAGCAGGTGGTGGTGGCCGCTGCGGGCCCTGCCTGGTTGGGCAATGGGGGCGAGGCCCCAACCTGCGGAGAGCCCGAACTTCACGAGGTAGGGCGTCTCGATCTGGTCGCCGTCCTTGAGGTTGGTGAAGTAGGCCTCGGCGGTCAGGCGCGGCGGAGCCGCTTGCCACGGGTGCGCTTTGGGCGCATCTGCTGCTGCAGCGGCGGGCGGGGCGCTGGGCTGTGCGTGGGTGGCGAGCGGAAGCAGGCAGGTTGCGATTGACAGCAGCGGTATCGCGGCGAAGCGTTTGGAAGTGAACATGGCGTTGTATGGTCGGGTGGCGGGGCGGTGAAGCACGCAGCGGGTTGCAGCGGCCTCCCGCCCAACGCGCGAAAGGGATTTCAACATGAACAGCCGATTCGGATATTCCAGGTTCGCCAACCAGATCGCGAGGGTGAGCGGACGGCCCCAGACCTTTGTGCTGGCCGCTGCGGTGATTGTGGTCTGGTTGGTCACCGGGCCGCTGTTCGGTTTCAGCGACACCTGGCAGCTGGTGATCAACACCGGCACCACCATCGTCACCTTTCTCATGGTGTTCCTGATCCAGAACACGCAGAACCGCGATTCGGAGGCTTTGCAGATCAAGATGGACGAGCTGATCCGCGCCACCAAAGGCGCGCACAACGCGCTGCTCGACCTGGAAGAACTGGAGCAGGACAACCTGGACGAGTTCCGCCGGCGCTACCAACTGCTGGCCAGCGAGGCGCGCAAGGATCTGGCGCGCGGTGATCAGGACACCGGTTCACCCGAGGCCTGACGGGGCCCGGGGCCCACGCGGTAACGCTCGATGAAACCGCGGTCGATGCGGTCTTTCCAGCGCCAGGCCCACGCGCCTTGTGCGCTGAGTGGCCCGTAACTCGCGATGGCATGCCCGGTGCCGCACGACAGCAGGTTGAGCGTGTTCGCAGGCGGCTGGTGCGGCTTCAAGGGTTTGCGCTGGTGGAACGCCAGCAGGTTGTGCGCCAGTGGCGGGCCGGCGCGCACCGCGTACACGCCGCTGCGCGCGTGTGGCACATCGGCGCGCGTGGCCACGTCGCCTGCGGCAAACACATGCGGGTGGCTGGTGCTTTGCTGGAACGCGTTCACCAGCACATGCCCTGAGTCAGACAGAGCCAGGCCGCTGCCCTGCAGCCAGGGCGGCGCGTGGGTGCCGATGGCCAGCAGCGGCACGTCGCAGGCCAGGCGCGCGCCGTTGCCGAGCACCACCTCGCCCAGGCCGATGCCCACGCAGGCTTCGCGCAGCACCGTGATGCCGCGCTGCTTCAACTGCCGCAGCACCTTGCGTTGCACACCTGCGCGGTAGCTGTCGGCCACCTCGGGCCCGCCGGTGATGAGCGTGAAGCGTGCGCCCGGCTTGCCGTGAAGGCGGATGGCCTGTTCCGCCGCGAAAACCAGTTCGATACCGGCCGCGCCCGCGCCCACCACCGCGAGCGACACCGCCTGGCGCTGCGCCAGTTCCATCACCTGCGGCCAGAGCTGGGCGAAGGCCTCGATGGGGCGCACGGCCAGCGCGTGGGCTGCGGCACCCGGCATGTCGGCTTCCAGCCGCACGCGGTCGATCACCGCGCCGGTGTCGATGGACAGCGCGTCAAAGCCCAGCGTGGCGGGCACGCCTTGCGCGCCGCCCGCCGCAGTCACGCTCACTGTGTTGCCCACCGGGTCGATGCCGTGGCAGCGCCCCTGCACCCAGCGCGCCCCGGCCGCGCGCACCAGCGGTTCCAGCGCGATGCGGCAGTCGGCCTCGGTGTAGTGGCCCGCCACAAAGCCGGGCGTCATGCCGCTGTAGGTCTGGTACGCAAAGGGGGTGAGCACCGTCACATCCAGATCGGCGGGGCGGTGCTGGGCCAGGCTGGCCAGCACATGCACATGGGCATGACCGGCGCCGAGCAGGAGGAGTTTCTTGATGCCGTGGTGCATGGGCTCCGATGGTACGTGCCGTGTCAAGGCCCGCGATCAGCCCACCGGAGATCGGCCACCCAGCCGCTGCTGGTGGTGGCGGTGTTGTCGCTGTCGGCGCCCAGCAGCACGCGGGTGATGCGGGGCGTTGGAGCCCCCGCCGGCAGTTCGTCCGCGAACAGCGTGGCGAAGTCCTGCGCCACGTCGCGCGACTCGTTCACCCAGCGCGCCAGCGGTGCGCCTTGGCCTTGCAGGCTGATGAAGCGCACCCGCTTCGTGTAGGGGTTGGGGCCTTGGGTGAGGGCGGGGTGGGTGCTGTCCCACACGTAGCAGACGGTCGCCGCCGGCAAGGCCTCGCCGCTCACGCTGCGCGCGATGCGCAGCACGGTGCGCTCGACGAATGGCACGCGGTCCAGCGCGTGGTCGAACATCACGCACACCTTGAGCGCCGCGTCGTCACCGGCCTTGGTGAGGATGTCGGGCGCGTGCTGGCCACCCGAGAGCGGTGTGTCCAGTCGCCAGCGCCATTGCAAGCGGGCCGGCGCGGGGCCGCTCCAGTCCTGCACCAGCGTGCCGTAGCTCGACGCCGTGACCACCTGCACCGCTGGCGTGCCATCGACGCGACCCGCTTCAAAGCGCGTGGGCGGGAGGTCGGCCTTGGCCTTGGGAAAACCCACGAAGCGCCATGCGGGGTTCAATGCGCCGTCGGCCTGAACCAGCGCGGGCATGGGTGTCTGAGCGTGCGCACTCAGGGAGGAGGCGAGCAGTGCCGCCGCGAGTGTGCGGGCCGGTGCCATCACCCGCGCCGCCAGTCGTGAAACCGGCCCACCCACGTCAGCAGCTTCTGCGGTGCGTGCGCACGTTTCCATTCGCCGGCCGCGTACTTGTTGGCTTCCGCGAGCGTGGGGTAGGTGTGGATGGTGCCCAGGATCTTGTTCAGGCCCAGGCCGTGTCTCATGGCCAGCACGTACTCGGCCAGCAAATCCGCCGCGTGCGTGCCCACGATGGTCACGCCCAGGATCGTGTCCTTGCCCGGCACGGTGAGCACCTTCACGAAGCCGTGCGCCTCGCTGTCGGCAATGGCCCGGTCGAGGTCGTCGATGCCGTACTTCGTCACCTCCACCGCGATGCCTTTTTCTTTCGCCTCCTGCTCGTTCAGGCCCACGCGCGCCACCTCGGGGTCGATGAAGGTGGCCCAAGGGATCACGCGGTAGTCGGCCTTGAACCTCTTGAAGTCGCCAAAGAGCGCGTTGACCGCCGCGTACCAGGCCTGATGGGCCGCCACGTGGGTGAACTGGTAGGGCCCCGCCACGTCGCCGGCAGCATAGATGTTGGGGTAGAGCGTCTGCAGGTACTCGTTGGTCTCCACCGTCTTGTTCGTTGGAATGCCCAACGCCTCCAGGCCGTAGCCGGTGAGGCGCGCGCTGCGGCCCACGGCGCACAGCAGTTCGTCGAACTCGATGCGCTGCTCGACGCCGGCGTGCTCCACCACGAGCACGCCGCCCGTTCGCGCTGAGCTTGTCGAAGGACCTTCGGAATGCTTTTCCACGCGCAGCGCCTTGTGGCCGGTGCGCACGTCGACGCCGTCTTTCAGGAGCGCCTGGCGCGCCAGCTCGCTCACTTCTTCGTCTTCGCGCGCCATCACGCGCGGCGCCATTTCCACCTGCGTCACCTGCGAGCCCAGGCGCGCAAAGCTCTGCGCGAGTTCGCAGCCGATCGGCCCGCCGCCCAGCACCACCAGGCGTTGGGGCACCTCGTCGAGTTCGCCGAACTTCTCCCACATCGTGTCGCTGGTCACGTAGCCGCTGTCTTCCAGGCCGGGCAGGGGCGGCACGAAGGGGCGGGCACCGGCGGCGATCACGATGCTGCGGGTGGTGAGGGTTTGTGTGCTGCCGTCGTTGAGCGCAATCTCCACCGTCCATGGGTTCACCAGCTTCGCGTAACCCTGCAACACCTCCACACCCAGACCCGTGTAGCGCTCCACGCTGTCGTGCGGCTCGATGGCGCGCACGATGGCCTGGATGCGCTGCATCACCGCCTTGAAGCTGAAGGTGGGCGCGGTGCTGTGCAGGCCATACGTCTCGCCGTGGCGCATCTGGTGCGCCAGCTTCGCGCTCTTGATGAGCGCCTTGCTCGGCACACAACCGTAGTTCAGGCAGTCGCCACCCATCTTGTGCGATTCGACCAGCGTGACCTTGGCCTTCACCACCGCCGCGATGTAGGCCGACACCAAGCCGCCCGCACCGGCGCCGATCACGATCAGGTTGCGGTCGAAGCGCTTGGGCTTCACGCCGGCCCAGCGCGCGTACACCTTGCGCTTCTGCACCAGACCCACGATCCACTTCGCGATCAAGGGAAACACGCCCAGCAACACGAACGAGCCCAGCAGCGCCGGGCTCAGGATGCCCTGGAGTGAATCGATCTGCGCCAGCTGCGTGCCCGCGTTCACATACACCAGCGTGCCGGCCAGCATGCCGATCTGGCTCACCGCGTAGAAGGTCAGTGCCTTCATCTTGGTGAGGCCCATCACCAGGTTGATCACGAAGAACGGCACCACCGGGATCAGCCGCAGCGTGAACAGGTAGAACGCGCCGTCCTTCTCGATGCCGCGGTTGATCTCGGCCAGGCGGTTGCCGAACTTCGCCTCGATGCTGTCGCGCAGCACGAAGCGCGAGACCAGAAACGCCAGCGTGGCGCCCAGGCTGGAGGCGAACGACACCAGCAGCGTGCCCCACCACAGCCCGAAGATGGCGCCACCGGCCAGCGTGATGATGGCCGCGCCCGGGAACGAGAGCGCGGTGGCCACCACGTAGAGGGCGAAGTACGCGAGCGACACCTTGAGCGGTTCGGCGGCGTAGAGTGTCTCGAAGCGGGCCTGGCTTTGTTTGAGGTAGTCCAGACTCAGGAAGCGGCCCAGATCAAAAAAGAAAAAGGCCGCGATGCCCAGAGCGACGATGGCCAGCAGAAAGATTTTTCGAAAGCTCACGACAATTCCAGTGTGGGTTTGCAACCTGTCGGTCGCCGGGGCCGTTGCATTCTTACACCTTCACCGCTTCAACGAGGTCTTCTTCGAGGTATCCCGGCTTGCCGATTTCCAATGACATGTCCCACCGCCTGCGCCTCGCCCTGCACGCGGCAGGCCACCCCGCCGCCGACCAGCCCTTGGTGCCGCTGCCCGACAGAGGCCTGGCGCACGATCATGTGCGCCTGGTCGGCACTGGCTGGCTCGCACGCATGCCGAAGCAGAGCCAGCTGGGTTTGAGCGCGCAGGACAACCTGGACTACCAACGCGCCTGCTTCGAGCGCGCGACGGCCAGTGGCCACACACCCGCCTTGCACGGTGTGCTGTCGCCGTCGACCCACCTGCCGCGCGGCGCGCTGCTGGTGCAGGCCATCGACGGTCGACCGGCCCGTTTGCCACACGATCTGCCCGCGCTGGCCACGGTGCTGGCGGCGCTGCACGCGCTGCCATTGCCCGAGGCGTCCGCGCGTGCGCCGCTGATGAACGCGGCCGATCCGCTGCAGGCGCTGGTGCAAGAAATCGACGCGCAGGCCGCTCACCTGGATGCAGCCGGGTTGCCCGTTGCTGTGTTGACGGCCATCGAACGTGAGCGCCAACGGCTGCAGGCGTGCGTGAGTGGCACCGAACGGCCCACGCGCTGCCTCATCGCGTTCGACGCCCACCCGGGCAACTTCATCGTGCAGCCCGACGGCCGTGCGGTGCTGGTCGATCTGGAGAAGTGCCGCTATGCCTTCCCCGGCCTGGACCTCGCCCACGCCACGCTCTACACCTCCACCACTTGGGACGTGGACACCCACGCGGTGCTCACCGTGGACGAGGTGCTGGGCTTCTACGCGGCCTGGGCGGACCTGGCTGGGCCCATCGCCGCCGGGGCACAGCCATGGCACGGCGCACTCCGCCGCGCCATGTGGCTCTGGTCCATCACCTGGTGCGCGAAGTGGCGCGCACTCTCCAGCGCATCCGCACAAGTCGGTGCCGATGGCGAAGATTGGTCGAGCGAACGCAGCGAAGCCGCGCTGGTGGACCATGTGCGCGAGCGTGTGGACCACTACCTGAGCGCCGCCGTGGTCGGCGACGTGCTCGACGGCTTCGACCGGTTTGAACAGGGGTTGCGCGCATGAAGCTCGCCATCGTGGTGCCGGTGCTCAACGAAGCCGCCACGCTGGCCGCGAGGCTGCAGGCGCTGGCGCCGCTGCGCGCGCGCGGCGCCGAGCTGCTGGTGGTGGACGGTGGCAGCAGTGACAGCACCTTGGCCATCGCACAGCCGTTGGCCGACCGCGTGCTGCAGGCCCCGCGCGGCCGCGCGTCGCAGCTCAACGCCGGAGCCTGCGCCACACGCGCCGATGGGCTGCTGTTCCAGCACGCCGACACACAACTGCCACCCAACGCCGACCACCTCATCGAGCAAGCCCTGCAACGTGGCCACCGCTGGGGCCGGTTCGACGTGCGCATCGAAGGCCGGCATCCGCTCTTGCCTGTGGTGGCGTGGTTGATGAACCAGCGCTCGCGCCTCACCGGCATCGCCACCGGCGACCAGGCGGTGTTCGTGCAGCGGCGGCTGTTCGAGTCGGTGGGCGGCTTCGCGGCTATGCCCCTGATGGAAGACATCGAGTTGAGCCAGCGCCTCAAGGCCATCGAAGCGCCGGCCTGCCTGCGCGAGCGGGTGACCACCTCCGGCCGCCGCTGGGACCAGCACGGTTTCTGGCGCACGGTGCTGCTCATGTGGCGGCTGCGCGCGGCGCACGCGTTGGGCGCCGATGCCCACACGCTCGCGCTGCGCTACGGCTACCGGCCCCGCGCCCCGGCCGCTGTGACCGTGATGGCCAAGGCGCCGGTGGCCGGGTTGGCCAAGACGCGGCTGATCCCCTTGCTGGGCGCGGCCGGCGCCGCCCGTGCACAGCGCGGCTTTGCCTTGCAGACGCTGACCACGGCGCGCGCCGCGAGCTTGGGCGACGTGACGCTGTGGTGCGCGCCCGATGCCGCACAGCGCTTCTTCCGCGCGCTGGCCCGGCAACGGGGTGTGAACACCACCGCCCAACCCGCGGGCGACCTGGGGCAACGCATGGAAACGGCCATGTCGCACCACTTTGCGCAGACGCCGAACACGCCCCTGCTCATCGTGGGCACCGACTGCCCGGCACTCACACCCGAACACCTGCAACAAGCCGCCGATGCGCTGCAGACCGTGGACGTGGTGCTGATCCCGGCCGAAGACGGCGGCTATGTGCTCGTCGGCCTTCGCAAGCCGGTGCACGAGGTGTTTGCCGGCGTTGAATGGAGCACGCCGCAGGTGCTGGAGCAGACCCGCGAACGCTTGCATGGTGCCGGTGCCCGCTGGCACGAGCTGCCCCGTCTGTGGGACGTGGACGAACCCGCCGACTGGCTGCGGTGGCGCTCGATGCGCGCCGACACGCCGGTCGCGCACACGCACGGACATCGATAGACCCGCCGCGGGCCAGGGCCGCGCGATCTGGTCGAGAATCACGACTGCCTTGCGAGGCCCACGCACCTTCCCGTCGACAGGACATCCCCTTGAATCAGCTGATCAGGCTCGTTTACGCCAGCCGCTCCGTGGCAGCGCCCAACGCCACGCACCAGGGCATGGACCCCGGCATTGCCCGCATTCTGGCCAAGTCCCGCAAGAACAACGCGCGGCTCGATGTGGTGGGCGGCTTGCTGTTTGGTGAGGGCTACTTTCTGCAATGCCTCGAAGGGGACGTGAGGATCGTGCAGAACCTCTACAGCAAGATCGAAACCGACCAGCGCCACCGCGACGTGACCGTGTTGTCGCAGTCGTCGATCAGCACGCGCACCTTCGGCGCCTGGTCGATGAAGTACGTGCCGGGTGAACAGCGCCTGCAAGCGCTGCTGCGGCAGTGGGGCATGTCGCCGTTCGATCGCTACCAGCTGTCCAAAGTCCAGATCGACGAAGCTGTGCGCTTCATGCGCGACGCGGACGACGCGGTGGACACCGTGCCCAGCGAACTCCAGGCCTTGCCGGCGGAGGCCGATCCGGTGGAACAGTCACCGCGCCGCGCATCGCAGCGCGACGTCGCCCCGCAAAAATCTTCCAACGCTCAGCCTGTTGCAGCAAGTGGCAGCGCAAGCTTTGTGAAAGTGGTGGTAGGTGTTGCGCTGGTCGGCCTGGTGGCATTGGCCTTCACGCTGCTCAGGTAGGCCCGAACCAGGTCTCCAGCGGGACCCCGCCCGTGCCGATCACCAGGGGCCGGGTGCCGGGGAACGCGGTGGTGAATGCATCCAGTCCGGCCACGTTGCCGTGCTGTGTTCCGCTCTTGACCTCCAGTGCGAACAGATCACCTCCTTGGCGCAGCACGAAGTCGACTTCGCGGCCACCGTCGTGCCAGTAGTGGATCAATGGCTGGGCGCTGCTGTGGCTCAGGTGTCTGGCCAGCAGTTCCGCGCCCACCGCGCTTTCCACCATGCGCCCCCACAGCTCGGGGGTCGAGCGCATACGCTCCAGGCCGAAGCCTTCGGACGCGGCGATGGCACCCATCAAAGCGGTGTTGAACACCTGCAGCTTGGGACTGGAAGCCCGTTGTCGCAGTACTTGCCCTGCGTACTTCTGCAAGCCGCACACCATGCCGGCGCCCTCCAGCAGCTCCAGGTAGTGAGCCAACGTGGTGGTGTTGCCAGAGTCGGTCAGCTGACCCATCATCTTCTGGTAGCTCAACATCTGCCCGCTGTAGCGGCAGGCCAGATCGAACACGCGCCGCAGCAGCGCCGGCTTCTGCACCGGCGCCATGAGCAGAACGTCTTTGGAGATGGTGGTTTCGATCAAGGCATCGCGCACGTAAGCCGCCCAGCGGGCCTCGTCTTCCACCAAGGTTGCAGAACCGGGATACCCGCCGTAAAAAATGAACTGATCCAGCGTGAAGCCGAACGCTTGCTTCATTTCCTGGTAGCGCCAATGGCCCAGACGCGTCATCTCGAAACGGCCTGCCATGCTGTCGGTCAGCCCCCGGGCAATCAGGAGCGGCGCCGAGCCCAGAACCACCACCCGCACGTCACGCCCGGCCGCGGTGTCCTCGTCCCACAGCCGTTTGACCTCGTCCGTCCAGCGCGGGAGCTTTTGCAACTCGTCCAGTACCAGCACGCAGGCTCCCGCCTGGGCCGCCAGCGACCGCGCTGTTTCCCAGTGGATGGACAGCCAACCCGTGCCCTGCAGACCCGGGTTGTCGGCGCTCACGCTGTGGATTTCAGTGCTCATGGAAATTACTCAATCGGTTGAGATATTTTTCTCAATGGATTGAGTAAATCCTGAAAGCCTTGTTTGACGCGTGTCATGGTGGGTCTCGGGTCGAAGGCGTATGTTGTGTCATGAACCCTGAACATTCGATGCTTGAAATGCCCACGCTGGTCGTGCCGGGCCCGCACAGCCAGCCAGGTCACCAGGTGGTGGCGGCGCTGCACAGCGTGGACACCGGCCTCACCCCCACCCAGGCCGCCGAGCGCCTGGTGCAACACGGCCCCAACCGCATCGAACAGGTGGTCTCCACCAGCCTGTGGATGCGCGTGCTGCGCCAGTTCAACAACCTGCTGATCTACGTGCTGCTGGTGGCCGCACTCGTCACGTTCTGGCTGCGCGACTATCTCGATGCTGCAGTGATCCTGGGCGTGGTGGTGATCAACGCCGTCATCGGTTTTGTGCAGGAGGGCAAGGCCGAACGTGCGCTGGAGGCCGTGCGCGCCCTGCTGGCCAGCCGGGCCACCGTGTTGCGCGGTGGGGACCGCCACGAGATCGACGCCGCCGATCTGGTGCCGGGCGACGTGGTGCTGCTGGAGTCGGGCGCGCGCGTGCCGGCCGACCTGCGGCTGCTGCGCATCAAGAACCTGCGCATCGACGAGTCGGCGCTCACCGGTGAGTCGGTGCCCGCCGAGAAGGATGCGGAACCGGTGGCGGCCGATGCGCCGCTGGGCGACCGCTTGTGCATGGCCTTTGCCGGCACCACGGTGGCGGTGGGGCAGGCCAGTGGCGTGGTGGTGGCCACCGCGCGCCAGACCGAGATCGGCAAGATCGGTGCGTTGGTGTCCGACCTCGGCAGCCTGGCCACACCGCTC
>JBKBWW010000014.1:0-45707 GCA_046314475.1 Hydrogenophaga sp. | reverse complement strand
CGAGGCCAAGGTGCCGGTCATCAAACACCTGGATGGCAATTGCCACACCTATGTGGACGATCCGTGTGACGTGGCCATGGCCGTGACGGTGGCCGACAATGCCAAGACCCAGAAGTACAGCCCCTGCAACGCCACCGAGAGCCTGCTGGTTGCGCGCGCCGTGGCAGCCGATTTCCTGCCGAAGATCGGTGCCATCTACGCGGCCAAGGGGGTGGAGATGCGCTGCTGCCCTGAGAGCAAGGCGATCCTGGCCCAAACCGTTCGGCCTGAGCTTGTCGAAGGCCAGCGTGCGCCCATGCTCAAGGACGCGACCGAGCAGGACTGGTCCGAGGAATACCTTGCTCCTGTCATCAGCATCAAGCTGGTCGAGGGTGTGGACGAAGCCATTGCCCACATCAACCGCTACAGCAGCCACCACACCGACGCCATCCTCACCACCGATCACATGCACGCCCAGCGCTTCCTGCGCGAGGTCGATTCCGCCAGCGTCATGGTCAACACCAGCACCCGTTTCGCCGATGGCTTCGAATTCGGCCTGGGCGCCGAAATCGGCATCAGCACCGACAAGTTTCACGCGCGCGGGCCGGTGGGTGTCGAGGGCCTGACCTCGCTGAAATACGTGGTGTTGGGTGAGGGTGAAGTTCGGGGCTGACTCGCTTGAACTGACCTACACTGCGCCGAACTCCACAGCACAGACTCGACCATGTTGGAACAACACGCCATCCAAGCCGCTGCGAATCGGCTTGCTGCTGCCGCCAGTTCGCCGTCGCGCGTGATCTTGTTTGGCTCCTATGCGCGAGGCACCGCGGACGAAGACTCCGATCTCGACTTGATGGTCATCGAGCGGCGAGTGCCGGACAAGGCAGCCGAGTACCTGCGGCTGCGAAGCGCTGTGGGCTCCATCGGTACGGGTGTGGATGTGCTGGTGTACTCCGAAGAAGAAGCCTTGAGCCGCAGCCAGGTGCCAGGCACTTTGTTGTTCTGGGCGCACCAGGAAGGTCAGGTTTTGCATGACAGCCTCGCTGGATGAGGCGCGGCGCTTCGTGCGCCTGGCTCGGGACGACCTTGCTGCCTTTCAGGTTCTTGTAGCTTCCCCGCAGATTCGAAAGAGCCTCGCGTTTTTCCATGCGCAGCAAGCCATGGAAAAGAGTTTGAAGGCGGTGTTGTTTGCGCGAAGCGTCAGCTTTCGAAAAACGCACGACCTGTATGCGCTGGCCGAACTGCTGAATGCGTCCGGCATCTCGGCGCCCAGCTCATCGGTCGAGCTGGCCAGCATCAATCCCTACGCTGTGGAGTCGCGGCACGGGGACGAGGTCACGTCCACGCTCAGTGCGGCAGAGGTGGATGCCATGGCGGTTCGCTTGGTGGATTGGGCCGGCGGCGTTGTGGCGTCGTTCGGCGATTGATCTCTGTTGATTTCGCGTCGACATGTGCTCCGTGCAGATACCGAGATGACCACCATGTGCCGCAACATCAAGACCCTGTTCAACTTCGAGCCGCCCGCCACGGAGCTCGAGATTCGTGACGCTGCGCTGCAGTTCGTGCGCAAGCTCAGCGGTTTCAACGTGCCGTCCCATGCCAACGAAGAAGCGTTTGATCGTGCGGTGGCGCAAGTGGCCGACTCCGCCCGTGAGCTGATCCAGTCGCTGCGCACGAACGCCGAACCCCGCGACCGTGAGGTGGAAGCGGCCAAGGCCCGGGCCCGCACGGCGGCACGCTTCGGGACAGCGCGGTAAGGCGAGGGGCCCGCGCAAAAGAAGCCAGACCAGCGGTCCGCTCCGCCTTGAAATGGGTGTCATCCGGCCCCATTACACTGATTACCCCCACCCGTTGCCGCCCCAGGCCCTCTCCTATGGTCCCCCACCTCGTCACCGCCCTGACCGGCCCCATCAACGAGCTTGAGCAGCGCATCCTCGAGTCCACGCCGGTGATCGAGCGCTGGTTCCGGCTGGAGTGGATGGAGCACACGCCGCCGTTCTACAGCTCGGTGGACGTGCGCAACGCCGGCTTCAAGCTCGCGCCGGTGGACACCAACCTCTACCCCGGTGGCTGGAACCACCTCACGCCCGAGATGATTCCGCTGGCGGTGCAGGCGGCCATGGCGGCGATCGAGAAGATCTGCCCCGAGGCCAAGAACCTGCTGCTGATTCCCGAGAACACGCGCGACACCTTCTACCTGAGCAACCTGGCCCAGCTGCAGCGCATCTTCTACATGGCCGGCCTCAACGTGCGGCTGGGCTCCATGTCCAACGACATCAAGGCACCCACCACCATCGAGCTGCCCGGCGGCGAAAAGGTGGTGCTGGAGCCGCTGATCCGCACCAAGCGGCGCCTGGGCCTGAAAAACTTCGACCCCTGCACCATCCTGCTCAACAACGACCTGAGCGCCGGCGTGCCCGGCATCGTGGAAGACCTTCACGAGCAGTACCTGCTGCCGCCGCTGCACGCGGGCTGGCCCACACGGCGCAAGAGCCACCACTTCAAGGCGTATGAGGAGGTGTCCAAGCGCTTCGGCAAATTGCTGGGCATGGACCACTGGCTGATCAACCCGATGTTCAACCAGTGCGGCGAGGTCGACTTCAACACCAGCGCCGGCCTGGAATGCCTGCGCAGCAACACCGACGCGCTGCTGGGCAAGATCCGCCGCAAGTACAAGGAATACGGCATCAACGAGAAGCCGTTCGTGGTGGTCAAGGCGGACAACGGCACCGGCGGCATGGGCATCCTCACCGTGCGCGACGCCCGCGAGATCGACAACCTCTCGGCCAAGACCAAGGCCCACATGGCCGTCACACAGTCGGGTCAGGCGGTGCACGAGGTGATCATTCAAGAGGGTGTGCTCACCAACGAGCGCATCAACAGCGCGGTGGCCGAGCCGGTGGTCTACATGATGGACCGCTACGTGGTGGGCGGTTTCTACCGCGTGCACGCCGACCGTGGCGTGGACGAGAACCTGAACGCGCCCGGCTCCAGCTACGTGCCGCTGGCCTTCGAACAGAGCGCGCAGCTGCCGCAGCCCGGTGTGAAACCCGGCGCCAGCGTGCCCAACCGCTTCTACATGTACGGCGTGATCGGCCGCCTGGCCATGCTGGCGGCCAGCTACGAACTCGAAGCCACCGACCCCGACGCCGAGGTCTACGAGTGAGTTGCTGCGGCGCAACATAAGCGCCGCGCCGCCCCTTTAGAGCCCCTGGCCCACAGACACAGGGCCCCGGGCGGGCGCAAAATCGCGGTCCCCAGACAACCTGCCCCGCGCCCGCAAGGCCGGGGTTGTTTTGTGTCAGCAACCAAATCGTCTCTCACAGCGCTCACCCTGGGCGCCATCGGCGTGGTCTACGGCGACATCGGCACCAGCGTGCTGTACGCCGTCAAGGAGGTCTTCGGATCCGGCCACGTCCCGTTCACCGACGCCAACGTTTACGGTGTGCTGTCCATCCTGTTCTGGACGCTCACCGTCATCGTCTCGTTGAAGTACGTGGTGCTGGTGCTGCGGGCCGACAACCACGGCGAAGGCGGCCTGATCGCCATGCTGGCGCTGGCCTCCACCGCGGTGAAAGACCGGCCCGAGTTGCGCCAGACGCTCTTGGCCATCGGCATCTTCGGCACGGCGCTGTTTTACGGCGACGGTGTCATCACCCCGG
Organism: Hydrogenophaga sp.; assembly: GCA_046314475.1. Lineage (GTDB taxonomy): Bacteria > Pseudomonadota > Gammaproteobacteria > Burkholderiales > Burkholderiaceae_C > Hydrogenophaga. The sequence continues at coordinate 42,066 of JBKBWW010000014.1, read as the reverse complement.
CCATATCGGTGCTCTCGGCGGTCGAGGGTCTGGAAGTCATTTCCCCGGCCTTCCGCCAGTACGTGGTGCCGATCACGCTGGTGGTGCTGTTTGCGCTGTTCGCGGTGCAAAAGCGCGGCACCGGCGGCATCGGCAAATTTTTCGGCCCGATCACCGTGGTGTGGTTCCTCGCCATCGCGGGCCTGGGCGTGAACCAGATCCTGGACCACCCCGAGATCCTGGCCGCGCTCAGCCCGCACCACGCGTTGCGCTTCATGTGGCAGCAGCCGGGCACCACCTTCATCATCCTGGGCGCGGTGGTGCTGTGCGTCACCGGGGCCGAAGCGCTTTACGCCGACCTCGGCCACTTCGGCAAGAAGCCGATCCGCCTGGCCTGGTTTCTGGTGGTCATGCCCTGCCTCACGCTGAACTACTTTGGCCAGGGCGCGCTGCTGCTGGCGCGGCCCGACGCAGTGAAGAACCCATTCTTCAACATGGCGCCCGACTGGCTGCTGCTGCCGCTGGTGCTGCTGGCCACCATGGCCACGGTGATCGCTTCGCAGGCCCTCATCACCGGCGCCTTCAGCGTGACCAAACAGGCCATGCAGCTGGGCTATTTGCCTCGCCTGCAGGTGCAGCACACCAGCGAACACGACACCGGCCAGATCTACATGCCCTTCGTCAACTGGGGCCTGTTTGCCGCCATCGTGCTGGCGGTGGTGATGTTCAAGTCGTCCACCAACCTCGCCGCGGCCTACGGCATCGCGGTCACGCTGGACATGCTGATCACCACCGTGCTCACCTTCTTCGTGATCCGCTACGGCTGGAAATACCCGCTGTGGCTGTGCGTGGCCGCCACCGGTTTCTTCTTCGTGGTCGACCTCGCGTTCTTCACCTCCAACCTGCTCAAGCTGTTCGCGGGCGGCTGGTTCCCGCTGCTCATTGGCGGCCTGGTGTTCACGCTCATGATGACCTGGAAGCGTGGTCGCGGCCTCATGGGCCAAGCCCAGCAGGCCGAGGCGCTGGACCTGCCGAGTTTTCTGGAGGCGGTGTTCGTGAGCCCGCCGGTGCGCGTGGCCGGCACCGCGGTGTTCCTCACCGCCGAGAGCGGCACCGTGCCCAACGCGATGCTGCACAACCTCAAGCACAACAAGGTGCTGCACGACCAAAACCTGTTCGTGACGGTGCGCAGCCACGAGGTGCCGTGGATCGCCGCCGGACAGCGCCTGCAGATCGACCCGCTGGGCCATGACTGTTGGGCAGTGACGCTGAACTACGGCTTCAAGGACGAGCCCGACGTGCCCAAGGCGCTGCAGCTCATGCGCGGCCACGGCTGCGAGATGGAGTCCATGACCACCAGCTACTTCCTCTCACGGGATGTGGTCACGCCCACGCTGGGCAGCGGCATGGCGCCCTGGCGCGAGAAGCTGTTTGCCCAGATGCACCACAACGCCAGCGCGGCGGCGGAGTTCCTGCACCTGCCGAGCAATGCGGTGATCGAGCTCGGCTCCAAGATCGAGATTTAGGCCCCTGCTCTTATCCAGCGCGCCGCCTTCTCCGCAATCATCAAGGTCGGGCTGTTGGTGTTGCCGCTGGTGATGGTGGGCATCACGCCCGCGTCCACCACGCGCAAGCCGGCCACACCGCGCACGCGCAGGTGGCTGTCCACCACCGCCATCGGGTCGTTGGACGCACCCATCTTGGTGGTGCCCACCGGGTGGAAGATGGTGCTGGCGATGTCGCCGGCCAGGCGGGCCAGTTCTTCGTCGCTCTGAAACTGCACGCCCGGCTTGTGTTCTTGCGGCTGGTATTTCGCGAGCGCCGCTTGGGCCACGATGCGGCGCGTCACGCGCAGGCTGTCGGCGGCCACCTGGCGGTCTTCGGGCGTGCTCAAGTAGCACGGCGCAATGGCCGGTGCCGCGCCGGGCAGGGCCGATGTGATGCGCACGTGGCCGCGGCTGGTGGGGTTGAGGTTGCACACACTCGCGGTGAACGCCGGGAAGCTGTGCAGCGGCTCGCCAAACGCGTCCAGGCTGAGCGGTTGCACGTGGTATTCGATGTTGGGCCAGGGCTGGGCCGGGTCGCTGCGGGTGAACGCGCCGAGCTGGCTGGGCGCCATGCTCATGGGGCCGCTGCGCTTGAGCGCGTACTCCAGCCCGATCTTTGCCTTGCCCCACAGGCTGCTGGCCAGCACATTCAGCGTGGTCGCGCCCTGCACCTTGAACACCGCGCGGATCTGCAAGTGGTCCTGCAGGTTCTCGCCCACGCCGGGCAGGTGGTGCTGCACCTTGATGCCGTGCTGCTGCAGCAAGGCGGCCGGGCCGATGCCCGAGCGCTGCAGGATGGCCGGCGAGCCGATGCTGCCGGCGCTGAGCACCACCTCTTGCACAGCCGACACGCGCACGCGTTGCCCGCCGCGCAAGAGCTCCACACCCACGCAGCGCAACTGGCCGCCAGCATCGCGTTCGAGCACGAGTTTGTCGGTGGCGGTTTCGGTCCACACCGTGAGGTTGGGGCGGCCCTGGGCCGGGCGCAAAAACGCCTTCGATGCGTTCCAGCGCCAGCCGCTTTTCTGGTTCACCTCGAAATAGCCCACGCCCTCGTTGTTGCCGCTGTTGAAGTCGGCCGTGGCGGGCACGCCGGCTTGCTGGGCGGCTTGCGAAAACGCGTCGAGCACGTCCCAGCGCAGGCGCTGTTTTTCGATGCGCCACTCGCCGCCGTGGCCGTGCAGCTTGGCGAAGGCCGGGTCCTGCGCGGCGTCGAGCCGGTGGTGGTTCTCGTGCGCCTTGAAGTCGGGCAGGCAGGCGTCCCAGCGCCAGTCGCCGTCGCCGGTGAGCTGTGCCCACTGGTCGTAGTCGCGGCTCTGACCACGCATGTAAATCATGCCGTTGATGCTGGAACAGCCCCCCAGGCCCTTGCCGCGCGGGTAGCGCAGCCGGCGGCCGTTGAGCCCCGGGTCGGGCTCGGTCTGGTAGAGCCAGTCGGTGCGCGGGTTGCCGATGCAGTAGAGGTAACCCACCGGGATGTGGATCCAGTGGTAGTCGTCCTTGCGGCCGGCTTCAACGAGCAGCACGCGTTTGCTGGCATCGGCCGATAGCCTGTTGGCCAGCAGGCAGCCTGCGGTGCCGGCGCCGATGACGATGAAGTCGAAGGTGGTGTTGTTCATGGTGTCTCGGGGTCTGTGTCGTCCAGACTGAAATCGCCGCGCTGAAACGCCGCAACCACGGCCTCGGCCTCGGCAAAGCGCAGCTCGGGCACCATCACCCGAACCGGCACGGCGCCGGCCAGCAAGGTGTAGCTCTGCACCAGATGCGCGTCGGCCACCGTTGCGGGAACGCCGCCCGCCTGAAGGCAGCCGCGCAGCAGGTAAGCCTCGGTCGGGCTGAAGAACGTGACCAGCGTTTTCCAGTCACCCATGGCCGGGTCGTAGGGACTGTTGCCGTCTTCCACGCCCGACCCCGGCGTCACTTTGCGGTGGGCATCACGAACTCAGCGCCTTTGCCGATCGATTCCGGCCAGCGCTGCATGATCGATTTCTGCTTGGTGTAGAAGCGCACGCCCTCTTCGCCGTACGCATGCATGTCGCCGAACAGGCTCTTCTTCCAGCCGCCAAAGCCGTGCCAGGCCATGGGCACGGGAATCGGCACGTTGATGCCGACCATGCCCACCTGGATGCGGCGCGCAAATTCGCGCGCCACGTTGCCGTCGCGGGTGAAGCAGCTCACGCCGTTGCCGAACTCGTGGTCGTTGATGATCTGCACGGCTTGCGCGAAGTCGGGCACGCGCACGCAGGAGAGCACCGGGCCGAAGATCTCTTCCTTGTAGATCCTCATGTCAATGCTCACGTGATCGAACAGCGTGCCGCCCATCCAGAACCCGTTGCCACAACCGTCACCGGTCTGCGCAGCATCGAAGCCTCGGCCGTCCACCAGCATCTGCGCGCCTTCTTTCGCACCCGCCTCGATGTAGCCGGTGATGCGCGCGTGGGCGGCGGCTGTGACGATGGGGCCCATTTCGGCGGCCAGGTTGGTGCCGTTGAGCACCTTCAGCGCCTTCGTGCGTTCGATCAGCTTGGGCATGATCTTGTCGGCCACGTCGCCCACCAGCACCGCCACCGAAATCGCCATGCAGCGTTCGCCGGCCGAGCCGTAGGCCGCGCCGATGAGGGCGTCCACCGCCTGGTCCAGGTCGGCGTCGGGCATCACCACCATGTGGTTCTTCGCGCCGCCCAGGGCCTGCACGCGCTTGCCGTGGTGGGCGCCGGTTTCGTAGATGTAGTTGGCGATCGGCGTGGAGCCCACGAAGCTGATGGCCTTCACGTCGGGGTGCACCAGCAGCGCGTCCACCGCTTCCTTGTCGCCCTGCACCACGTTGAACACGCCGTCGGGCAGGCCGGCCTTCTTGAAGAGCTCGCCCATGAACAGCGAGGCCGAGGGATCGATCGGGCTGGGCTTGAGCACGAAAGTGTTGCCCGCGGCGATCGCCACCGGGAACATCCACATGGGCACCATCACGGGGAAGTTGAACGGCGTGATGCCGGCCACCACACCCAGCGGCTGACGCAGCGTCCAGTTGTCCATGCCGGTCGACACCTGGTCGGTGAAGTCGCCCTTGAGCAGCTGCGGAATGCCGCAAGAAAATTCGATGATGTCGATGCCGCGCGCCACCTCGCCCTGCGCGTCGGTGAACACCTTGCCGTGCTCGGCGGTGATCAGGTGGGCCAGCTCGTCCTTGTGCTGGTTCACCAGCTCCAGGAACTTGAACATCACCCGCGCGCGGCGGATCGGTGGCGTGTCGGCCCAGGCCGGGAACGCGGCCTGCGCAGCAGCCACGGCGGCGTCCACATCAGCGTGGTTGGCCAGTGCGACCTGGCCGGTCACCGCGCCGGTGGCGGGGTTGAACACGTCCTGGTGGCGCGACGAGCTGCCTCGGGTCACCTGGCCGTGAATGAAATGGTCGATCGAGCGGGGGGTGTTGGCCATGGCGGTCTCGTGTGAATGGAGTCGGGGAGTGGGGGCAGTGTAGGCACCGCACACCCCGTCGCCTAGTGGCGTGGCCTGAACTGATTGTTTGAAATGGTGAACAATCCGGGCATGGATGAGAAAAAAGTCGAAGCCCTCTGGATGCATTTGCACTGGCTGACCGTGCTGGCACAGCAAGGCAGTTACACCGCGTCGGCGCAACGCCTGGGCGTGAGCAAGGCGGCCATGAGTCAGCGCATCAGCGAGCTGGAGCGGGCCGCGGGCGTGCCCCTGGTGCAGCGCACCACGCGCAGCGTGCGCCTGACCGAGGCGGGCCAGCAGCTGGTGGACGGCCTGCGCGACCCCTTCGAGCGCATCGCGCAGAGCTTCTCCAGCGTGCGCGACCTCGCCGACGAACCGGCTGGGCTGGTGCGGGTCACCGCGCCGGTGGCGTTTGCGCGCCAGCAGCTGGTGCCCAGAATCGCCTCGTTCGTGCGGGCGCATCCCCGCATCCGGCTGGAGCTGGACATGTCGGACCGGCTGAGGTCGCTGGCCACCGAAGGCTTCGACCTGGCGATCCGCCACACCGCTTCGCCGCCCGACACCCACGTGGCTTGGCCGCTGTGCAGCACGCGCTCGGTGCTGGTGGCCAGCCGCGCGTACCTGCGCCACCACGGCACGCCGGCCGCACCCCAGGACCTGGCCCAACACGCCTGCCTGCACTACCCGCGCGCGCAGGACACATCGGCCTGGCACTTCACGCCCGCCGAGGGGCGCAAGAAGGCGCAGGCCCAGCGCATCACCGTGCCGGTGACCGGTCCGTTCAGCGCCAACAACAGCGAAGCCCTGCGCGACGCGGCCATCGCGGGCCTGGGCATTGCGCTGGTGCCCGATTTCAGCGCGCAGGCGGCCCTGCAGTCTGGGCAGTTGGTAGAGGTGCTCACCGGCTGGGCGTCGGTGGGCACGTTCAGCGCCCAGATTTATGCGGTGCGGCCTTACGCCAGCCACGTGCCGCGTTCGGTGTCGGCGTTCGTGGCGTGGTTGCGGGTGGCGTTGGCGGAGGGGTTTGATGTGCATCCAGCGGCGCCCCGGACGCGGTGACGCAGCGTTGACCAACTGCTGCGGGCAGTCTGATGGCCTGGTGCCGCTTGCTTTTCCGAACTGATCATCCTTATATCTCTGCTTTTTCGGAACCCTCAACACGCCTACCCTACGGGGTACTCAATTTTTCTTGAAGGAGACTCTGATGAAAAAGTGGATTTCCCTGTTGGCCGTGGTCATGACCCTCGGTCTGGGCGCGGCGCATTTCGACGCCGAAGCCAAACGCATGGGCGGCGGCAAGTCGTTCGGCATGCAGCGCCAGTCCGCGCCCCCGGCCAAAGCGCCCGCCGCGCCCACGGCTGCGCCCGCTGCAGCCGGTGCAGGAGCCGCAGCCGCCAGCACCGGCCGCAGCTGGATGGGCCCGATCGCGGGTCTCGCCGCCGGCATCGGCCTCATGGCCCTGGCCTCGCACCTGGGCTTCGGTGAAGGCATGGCCAACATGCTGATGATCGGCCTGCTGATCGCCGCCGCCATCGCCGTGTTCGGCTTCATCATGCGCAAGCGTGCACAGGCCCAGCAAGGTGGCTCGGGTGGTTTGGCCTACGCGGCAGCGGGCGCCAACCGCCAGAGCACGCCCGAGGTGAACGCCTTTCGCACGCCGTTGAACGCCGGTGGTGGTTCGATGATCGGCAGCGCGGTGGGTGGTGGCGGCGTCGCCAGCAACATCCCGGCCGACTTCGACGTGGCCGCTTTCGAGCGCAACGCCAAGGTCAACTTCATCCGCCTGCAGGCCGCCAACGACGCGGGCAACCTCGACGACATCCGCGCCTTCACGACGCCGGAGATGTTTGCCGAGCTGCAGATGGACCTGAGCGACCGGGGTGCTGCCGCCCAGCACACCGACGTGGTGCGCATCGACGCCTCGGTGCTGGAAGTGGAAGAAGGTCCAGCGCTGTACGTGGTGAGCGTGCGCTTCACCGGCGAGACGCGCGAGAACGGCGCCGCGATGACGGAGAGCTTCGACGAGATCTGGCACCTGACCAAGCCGCGCCATGCCAACGGCGGCTGGCTGCTGGCCGGCATCCAGCAGAGCGCCTGATGCGGCGGCGGGGCCATCCCCTCGGCCGAAAAAGCAAAAAAGCCCCGACACGTGAGTGCCGGGTTTTTTTTGCTGGGCGCATCAGTCCTGCTTGGGCGCCGCCGCCTGCCGCTGCAACCGGTCCCAGTCTTTCAGGGTCTGCTGCAGGCGGTTTTTCGAGTCGGGGTGGCCTTTGGCAAAGGTCTTGGTCAGAAACGACCGCAGGCCCTCGTCGGGCGCTGGCGCACCGCCGGCCTTGAGCGCGTCGATCAGCAGCATCACCACCTGAAAACTCTTGGCGCGTGCCGCCATGTGCAGCATGGCCTGGCCGGCCGGCGTGCGGTCCTGCGGGTCGGCGCCGTTGTCCAGCATGTAGCGCACCAGCCCGGCCTTGCCTTCGCTGCAGGCCCAGTGCCAGGGCACGAGGCCGCCCTCGGCCGGGGCGCTGAAGTTGGCGCCGGGCGCGAGCAGCTCGGGGGCCAGTGGCCAGCCCGAGGCCTTGATCATTTGTTGGGTCTTCCAGTCGGTCATCGGTGCGTGTGGTGGGTTGAGGGGGGGTTATCGCACGAATCCACCGCCACAACCGCCCGACCGGCTCAGCGAGCCGGCGCGGCCACCCGGCCCCGGATCTCCACCTCCACGCGCCGGTTGTCCTGCAGGCAGGCAATGAGCTGTGCGCGCGGCTGGTTGTCCTCGCAGCGTTTGACGGGCTGCTCCGAGCCCTTGCCTTCGACCACAAACAATCCCGCGGGCAGGCCGCGTGCCACGAGGTGGTCGCGCACGGCGGTGGCGCGTTGCAGCGACAGGGGCTGGTTGTGCTCAGTGCTGCCCAGGCGATCGGTGTGGCCCACCAGCACGATGCGCTCGATGCCTTGCAGGCCTTTGGCGCGTTCGGCCAGCACATCCAGGCGCGCGCGGCCGGCGGCGCGGACGTCGTTGACGCTGGCGCGGTCGAAGTCGAACAGGGCGTCGGTGGTGAGCACCAGGCGCTCGATCACCACCTCGCGGGTGACCGGTGCCACCGGTGCGGTGGCCGCCACCGGCGCGGCACAGGCGGCCGCACCCCGGTCCATGGCGTCGGCCTGTTGTTCGGCGATGCCGATGTAAGGGTTGGCGTGGCGCCAGCCGCCCTCGGCGTACTCGTGGCCGGCCCACACCAGTTGCACCTCCAGGCACGCGGCCTGAGCGGCCACACAGGCGGCCGCGGGCGTGGCTTTCACCTTCGCCACGCGGGCCCACAGGTCTTCGCGCAAGCGAACGCTGTTGCCCACGGCCGGCGTGCGGTCGGTGGGCGGTGTGCCTTTTTCCAGCGCGTCCACCAGCGCTTGTGACTCGCCGAGCGCTTCTTCGATCACGCGGCTGCGGTCGTTCTCGTGGTAGTTCTGTTGCGCCATGTTGAGCCAGCACTGCGCTTTGGCCCAGTGCGGGTTGGCGGTGGGCACGCGGCCGTTCTGGTTGAGCCCGGCCAGGCGCTGGCGCAGGCCCTGCATGGCGCGGTGGTCGGCGCGGATGGCTTCGTCGGTGATGCGCTCGGGCGCGGCATACGCCGGCAGCGCGCCGGGCGCACGGTCGGTGGTGCGCGGGTCGGTGACGGCGCAGCCGGCCAGGCCGAGGGTCAGACTCAGAGCCAGGGCGATGAGGGGCAGTGAAGGTGTTGTCATGGCGTGCAGGGTTCGTCGTTGCATCAGCGGGGCAGCGAGCGGTTGGTGGCCGCGTCGTCGCCGCGGAACAGGGTTTCGTCGAACTTGAAGCGCAGGCGAACGTAGGCGCCTTTGCGCGTGTAGGCCGAGCCCTGGAGCTCGTCGTCGGAGAAGCCGCGCACGTTGTAGCCCACCGAGACCCACAGGTTCGACTGGACCAGGTAGCCGGCTTCCACACCGACCGAGCTCTGGCGCGCGTCGCCCTGCGGGCTCCACAGCAGGTGGTGCTGCAGGCCCAGGTCCCAGCGTTCGCTCAGGTCCCAGGTGATGCGCCCACCCGCCAGCCAGGCGGTGTAGTCGTCGCGCACGCCGCCCACAAAACGCTCGTTCACGCGTTTGCCCGCCAGCCGCCCGGTGAGCCACCACGGGCGGCTGGGGTGGTAATCGGCGTGCAGCGAGACGACGTGCGAGACGCGTTTTTCGTCGATGGCGGGGTTGTCATCCTGTTGCGTGCGGAACTCGTAGAGCGCCAGCGCGTTCACGCGGTTGAGGTCGGTCTGCCGGTAGGCCGCGCCGACCTGGAAACGGTCTTGCCACTGGTCGAACACGGTGGCGTTGCGCGCGTTCTGCACCGACAGCGTGTTGCGCGCGAGCAGCGACCAGTCGCGATCGACCTTGTAGGTCGTGCCCACGGTGGAGAGCCAGGCCTCCACGTTGCGGTCGCGGCGCCACTCCAGGCGGCCGGTGGCGCGCCAGCGTGGGTCGTAGGTCAGTTCCACACCACCGGTCAGCGCGGTGGCCGAGCTGGTGTCACCGGCCACGGCCTTCTGGAACTCGGCGCTGGCGCTGAAACGCACGCCTTCGGCCACCGGGAACAGTCGGCGCAAGCCGATGGCGTTCACGGCGTCCTTGCCCGCGATCGCGTCGCGCAGGCGGTATTCGTTGAACAGCTCGGTGTCGCGCACCACCTCGCTGGAGACGCCGGCCACCAGCGCGGTCTCGCGCCCGTCGACCGACAGGCCGTTGACCCCGCCCAGCCCTTGGGACACTTCGACGCGGCCGTAGGCGCGTGTCTGTTCGCCCAGCCGGTAGTCGGCGCCCACGGTCACGCGTTGGCCACGCGCGTCGGACACGTCCTGCTCGAACTCCCCGAGCACGCTCAGGCGGTCGGTGAGCTGGCCTTGTGCGTTGACCGAGAGCGCATCGAACTCGCGCACCTGACCGGGCGCGGCCGCAAACAGCGGCGCGTTGATCTGGAACGGCGTGAAGCCGGTCTGTTGCGGGATGTTCACGCCGGAGGCCGAGGCCGCGTTGGGCACACCGCCTTCGTCGCGCCCGTGGCGCAGGCCCACGCCCACGGTCCACTTGGGCGTGATCGCGTAGCTCACACCGGCGTAGGCCGTCTCGCGGACCGCGTCGATCAGCTTGTCGTGCGAGCGCAGTGCGTCCATGCGCAGCGTGAGCTTGTCGTCGATCTTCAAGCTCGCGGTCGCGCCCGATTCGCTGCGCCCGCCGTTGTAAGACGACGAGATGTTGGCGAACTCGCGGTCGGTGGCACCGGCCCAGGCGCGCGCCTCCAGGGCCTCGCCCTGGTGCTTGAACTCCACTCGCGCGCCCTTCCCGTCGCCCGCGTCGCCCAGGGCTTCGCGCTGCGAGCGCGCCACCTCCACCATGGCCCAGGTGCGGGTGCCCAGCGTGAGCGTGGCGCTGATGCCGCTGAGCTTGTAGGGGTCCGACGGATCGCGCGACTCGACGTGGCTGCCGCCGAGTTCCAGCGCGGGTGCGATGCGCACCTGGCCATCGATGCCGCCCAGCCAGTACTTCGGCCCGCCTTGTTCCACTTCGTAGGTCACGCGCACCGAGATCGGGTTCAGGTTCGAGTCGACCGACGGCACGGGCGAGCGGAACAGGAGGCTGCCGGCAAAGGGCTCGAACTCGTAGTCGACAAAACGCACCAGCGGTTCGGTGCGCAGGATGATGCCGGGCTGGTTGCGGTCGCGCGTGAGCAGCTCGACCTTCTCCGAGCCCGAGATGCCGTTCTGGTTGCTCAGGCGGTAGGGGCCCGAGATGCCGCGCGCGGGCTGCTCGTCCACCACCTGCGCCACGTTGTCGCGCACCAGCCAGGCGTTGGCTTCAAACCCCTCGCCTTCGTGGTGCAGCTTCAGGCCCGAGACCGAGCGGCTGTAGCGGCTGAGTTCGCGCGAGGGACCCCCGGCGGCGGTGTAGAAGTCGCCGAACAGCACGAACGAATGGCCCTGGTCGACCCGCACATACAGCTGCTGTCGCGACTGGGCGTCAAACCCCTTGATCGAGGAGTCGCCGTAGATGGGATAGAACTGGTCCGGCACGATGTCGCGGAACAAGCGGCCGCGCTCGGTTTTCTCGGAGTCGTAGGCCAAGGTCAGCAGCACATCGCCGCGCACCATGCCTTTGAGGAAAAACGCGGTGCGTGCACCCAGGGTGCTGCGGTCGCCGTCGTTGCCGCCCAGGTTGCGGCGGATCTCCAGCTCGAAGCCGTCGTCCTCGCGCGCCGGGCTGATCTGCGAGGCGTCGAGTTTGTTGAGGTTGAGCGTGCCTTCGATCACGCCCACCGCCACCATGGGCCGGCGCTCAGGCACAAAGCCCACGCTGCCGGCCACGCGCACGTTGCCCGACTGCGCGAGCAGCTCGGCGTCGCCCGCGTCGGGTGAAGCCACCAGCTCCACCAGCGCCACGCCTTCGCGCACCGCCAGGCGCAGTTCGCGCCGCGGGGGTTCGTCGATGGCAGCACCGGGCACGCGCAGGCGGCCCCGGTTGGTGGAGAGCAGCACCTCGGTGGGCGCGGTCACGGGCTGGCCCGCGCGGTCGAACAGGCGCACCGTCACCGGCACCACGCTGCGGCCATCGGCCGGTGCGCTGCTGCTGAGCACTTCGAGCACGAGCTGACCGTCATCGGCCAGGCGCGCTGCGCGCAGGCCGGCGGCCAGCGGCAGGCTGGTCACCGGTTCGGGCAGGGCGCCGGTGCGGTTGTTGATGCGGTCGTGGTTGAACTGGGCCAGCGCTGGCGCCGCATGCAATGCACACATCAGGGTGGCCAGCGCGATCGGGTTCAGACGGGCGTTCATCGCGCACCTCCGGCGGGCAGGTCGTTGGAGCGGAACACACGCGGCTTGGGCGCCTGCAAGGGCGGCGCAGACCCCGGCGGGTCCACCAGCGGTGTGGTCACCTGGCCGGTGCGCCGACGCGTGTCCACCGACTCCCGCACCGCGGGCGAGCAACTGCCCTCGATGAAATCGGCGCGGTGCAGCTCACCGAACTTCAGGTCGAGGAACAGGCTGCCGGCATCCAGCGCGTTGCGGTTGCTGCTGGTCACGAGCTGGCTGCCGGCGGGCAGCGTGGTCACGTCCACCCGCATGACCGAGGTGCGCGCGGGCAGGCCGCAGATGCTGTACTTGCCTTCACTGTCGCTGGTGAGGTTCGTACCGTCCTGCAGATAAAAGCGCACACCGGGGATGCCGGGTTCTTCGGCGTCCTGGATGCGGTTGCCGTTGCAGTCCACAAAGACCTTGCCGAGCACGCACGCTTCCTGGAAGAACACACCGCCGGTGATGCGGATGCGCGCCTGCGCGCGGTTGGACGACACCACCGAGCCACCCACGGTGCCGCTGGCCTGGGCGCGGTTGATGCCGTCGCCCTGCTGTGCGCCCACGCCCACGCGCAAGCGGTAGGTGATGGTCACGGTCACGTTGGCGGCAAAGCTGCCGGCGTCGAAGTTGAGCACCGGCCCGGGCGCACCTGGTGGGTCGGCCACCACCACACCGTCGCGTGTGACGGTGCCGGCAATCAGCCGCAGGCCGGCGGGCAGGCGGTCGGTGATGGTCACGTTGGTGGCGGCGCCGTTGGGGCTGAGCACGCGCAGCGTGTACTGCACCGAGTCACCCAGCTCGACCACCTCGCGCGCCACGTTTTTCTGCAGGAACAGACCGCCGCCAATGAACGGCTCCAGCGGGATGTGGTTGTGGATCACATCGGGCATGCCCGGCGCCAGGTTGAAGCGCAGGTAATACGTGGTGGGCTGGCCCAGCGGGGGCGGGCCTGCCTGCGCCTGCACCAGCAGCGGCGAGGCGCCGGCCGGGGTGAACACGCCGGGCGCGGGCGGAATGGACGCGATCGGCGTGGGTGCGTAGTTGGGCGCCGATGCGCTCAGCGTGTACTCACCGGGTGTGGCACCGGGCGCCAGCAGGAACTGGTAGAAGCCGCCCGGGCCGGTGATCATCTGGGCGCAACTGCCCTGGTTCACATAGCTTGCGCCGCCCACCAGCATGGTGGCCGGGTTGAAGCCGGCGGGTCCGCAGAAGCGCACGGTGGAGCCGCCGATGGGCTGCCGCGTGCTGGCGTCGTAGATCACGCCCGAGGGGTCCAGCGGCAGGTCCTGCTGCTGCAGGTTGGCCCCCGCCACCAGCGTGACGGCCAGGTAGTCGCGGCTCGTGGCCACGCGCGAGGCGGGGTCGCCGCCTGAGTTCTGCGGTGTGCCGAAGACCACGTTGTTCGCCGGATCGCGGAAGGCGATGCGGTAGTCGCCGGGCACCAGGCCGAGCACGCCGTAGCTGCCGTCGGCGCCGGTGCGGAACAGGCTGCGGCCGTCCGGCATGGTCTGGCAACCCTGCACGCTGTTGCTCGGCACGGTGCGGCACAGCACCGCGGTGCCGTTGGCGTCCAGCACCTCCACGGCCCAGTCGGGCACGGGCGTGTCACCCGCGTCGCGGCGGCGGTCGGCGTTGTTGTCGCGCCAGACAAAACCCGACAGGGTGGCGGGCAGGGCCGAGAGCGGCACGCCGGTGGCGTCGATGCCGGCGGTCTGGAACGGTGTCTGCGTGAGGCTGGCGGGGTTGATCACGCCGGGCGGCGGGTTGCCCGCGCCACCGGTGGGCGTGGTGGCGTCCACCGTGTCGGTGCGCACGGCCGCGCCACCTGCGCGGGCCTGGTTCAGGCGTGCGGTGGTCACCCCGGGGGTCACGGTCACGGGCACGTCGATCGATACCCAGCCGCCCGTGGGCAGCGTGGCGTTGCCCAGCACGTCGTTGCCGGCCAGGCCGCTGTAGCCCGCGTTGAGCACGATGCTGGCGCCACCACCCGTCTGGCTGGTGAGCGCGGGGGCACCGGCGCGCGTCATGAAGTCGGGCAGCGTGTCGCTGATGTCCAGCGTGAGCGCAAAGGCGCTGTCGTTCTGGTAGATCACCTGCCACACCACCTGGGCGCCGGGCGAGATGCCCACCGCCGCCACCGGCGAGACGATGCGCACCGCCTTGTAGCCGCGCAGGGTGGCGCCCAGCGCGGTCTCGGCAAAGTTGACCTGCAGAGCCGCGCCCGGCGTGGCGTTGAAGCTCAGCGCCACCGTTTCGGTGGCGCCGCCCAGCGGCCCCACGGTGCCTGCGCTGCCGCCGGTGACGGGGCCGGCGCTGTTGAGCACGCTCGTGTAGTCCAGCGGCTGGGTCTGGCGCACCGTGTAGCTGCCCGGGGCCAGGCCGGTGAAGCTGTACTGGCCGGTGCCGTCGGTGGTGGTGAAGCGGGTGATGCTGTTGCCGAAGGCGTCGGTGCCCAGCAGCGTGACGGTGTTGCCGGCGATGCCGACATCGGGGCCCGCAAAGCCGCCGCTGAGGTCGCGGTCTTCAAACACACGGCCCGCCACGCGGATGTCGGACACCAGCGGGAAGTTGTTCTGCACCGACTGCTGCGCGGCACCGAGGTTGATGCCGCTCACCACCGCCGGGCTCACGCCCGCTGCGGTGGCGCTGCCGGTGGGCGTGCCGCCCACGTTGCCTGCGGTGGTGGTGCCGGCGGTGGTGCCGGCCGGCGGCGTGGCCAGGCGCACCTGGTAACCGGCGCCGGGTGCGAGCGCGGGCAGGCTGAGCGAGCTGAACAGGTACTGGCCCGACGCGTTGGTGGTGGTGGTGCCCAGCACCGCGCCACCGGCGTCGAGCAGCTCCAGCGCGATGCCGGCCACGGGTGTGTCGGCGCCGGTGAAGGCGCCGCCGCTGTTGTCCGGATCGAAGTACACGACGCCACCGATCTGCTGCGCCGGCGGGGTCTTGGTGAACAGGTTGTTGATGGACGCACTGGTGCCGCCGGTGAGCGAGATGCCGGTGATCTGCGGCACCGCTTGTGTGCCACCGGCCGCGCCGCCGCCACTGCCGGGCCAGGCCAGCGGCGTGGTGCTGTTGGCCAGACCGGCTGGTGCGGCGCAGTTGCTGCACGTCAGTGTGTAGCTGGCGCCGGGTGGCACACCGGTGAAGCTGAAGTTGCCGTTGGCGTCGGTGTCCACCGTGAGGTTCACCGGGTTGCCGCCGATGTCGTTGCCGGTCAGCGTGAGGGTCTGCACCAGGTTGTTGGCACCGGGTGCGCCGCTGCCCACGCCGCCGTCCAGGCCGTTGACCTGGCCGTCGCCGTTGGCGTCGGTGAACACGCGACCGCTGAGGCTGCGGTCGCTGGCCACTTCACCGAAGTTGTTGTTGGTTGCGCGTGCGTTGGGCGGCAGCACGATGCCGGTGACGCGGCTGGTGCCGGCGCCGATCACATACGCCGTGGGCGGGCCGCCATAGGCCACCACCGGGGCGTTGTTGGAGCCGGTGCCTACCGCGCCGGTGCTGCTGCCCGACGCGTTGCCGAGCACGGTGCCCGCGCTGGTCTGGCCATTGACTGTGCCGGCGGGCTGTGTGCCCTCGGTGACCACGTAGCCGGGGCATCCCGGTGCGGCCAGGGGCGCGCAGCTGGGGCGCAGGCCGGTGAAGCTGTAGTTGCCGTTGGCGTCCGTCACCGCGCTGCGGCTCACGCTCTGGTTGAGATCGTCCACGCCTTGCAGGGTGATGCTCACGCCGGCAATGCCGGGCTCGGTGCCGTTGGCCACACCGTTGTTGTTGTCGTCCCGGTAGACCTTGCCCGACACCTCGGACGGCAGCACTTCACCGAAGTTGTTGCCCACCGCGCTGGCCACGTTGCCACCCGCCAGATCGAGGCGGATGTTCGAGCGGCGCGAGATGAAGTCGGTGTTGCTGTTGTTGGGTGTGCCCACCAAACCGGTGCCGCCCTGGATGCTGGACTCCGCCGTGGTGGCTGCTGTGAGACGACCAGGCAGGGTGCCGCTCAGGGCGTTGGTCTCCGTGGAGGCGGTGGCCGAGCTGCCCGAACCCAGCACATCGCTGCCCGAGCGCAGGAAACGCACCGAGTAGTCGGAGCCTTGCGCGGCCGAGTCGTTGAGTTCGCTGAACACATAGAAGCCGCCGCTGTCGGTGGTGGTCTTTTGCAGCACCACGCTGTCCAGCGAGCGGATCAGGCTCACCGACTGGCCGGCCAGCGGGAGTTCGCCCACGTCGTGGGCGCCGTTGTTGTTGGCGTCGATGTAGGCCCTGCCCGAAATCGAACCCAGCGGGCTGACGCGCAGCTCGGCGGTGACGGGTTGCGGGTTGCTGCCGGCGTCGGTGCGCAAGGCGCCCGAGAGCAACTGGTTGGTGTAGGTGCCGGCGCTGGCGGCCGTCACGTTGACTTCGATGGTGCAGCCGCCGGCCGGGATGCTCGCACCGTTGGCGTAGACCACCTGCGAGCCGCCGGCCGTGGCCGAGACAGAGCCGGTGGTGCAGGTGCCACCCACGGCCGGCGTGGGCGCCACCGTCACGCCTGCGGGCAGGTTGTCGGTGAGGGCCTGCTGCAGGGTTTGCGCCTGTGCGTTGGCATTGCCCAGCGTGATGCTCAGGCGCGAGACACCGCCCGGCGCCACCGTGGGCGGCACAAACGCCTTGCTCAGGGTGGGCGGCTGCAGCACCCGCACCTGGGCGCTGGCCGGGTCGGGGTTGGTCACGCCCTCGGTGGCGGTGAGCGCCCCGGTGGGAATGGTGTTGGTGTACAGGCCGGGCGTGTTGGACACGGTGTCGAACGAGAAGCTGCACGAGCCGCTGGCCGGCACGGTGGCGCCCGCCACCTGGGCGCTGGTGGCCGAGGCCAAGGCGCTGACGGTGCCGCCGGCGCAGGTGGTCGAGGCGTTGGGCACCTGGGCCACGAACAGGCCGGTGGGCAAGGTGTCTCGCAAGGCCACGCCGGTCAGAGCCTGGCCGGCGTTGGGGTTGCTGATCGTCACGGTCAGGCGGTTGGGCGCGCCGGGCGCCACCGGGCTGGCCGCGAAGGCCTTGGCCACGGTGGGGGGTTGCAGCACGAACAGCGTGGCGGTGGGGCCGGGCTGCGGGTTGGTCACCGCGCCGTCGTTGGCCACCACGGTGCCGCCCGGGATGGTGTTCACATAGGTGCCTGGCGCACTGGCGCGCACGTCCACGCGGATCTCGCACACGCTCGGGCCGGCGGCCAGCTGGGCGCCGCTGAAGCCGATGCTGGATGGGGTGGTGGTGAGCGTGGCGCCCGCGCAGGTGGTGGTGGCGTTGGCCGGCACCGACACGATCAGGCCGGCCGGGAAGCTGTCGGTGCTGGAGATGTTGGTGAGCGGCTGGGTGAGCGAATTGCGCACCCGGATCACCAGCCGCGCGGGCTGGTTCACGCCCACGGCCGAGGGCTCGAAGAATTTCTCCACCCCAAGACCCGCCAGCGACGCGACGTTGGCGGTGAACGGGTTGGCGTTGGTGACGCCCTGCGTGTTGGTGATGGCGCCCGCGGTGAGCGTGTTGTTGAGCGTGCCGACGAACGACGAGGTGATGTTGATCGACACGGTGCAGCTCGCGTTGCCGCCCACCGAGCCGCCGCTGAGGGCCACCGAGGTGGCATCGGCCAAGCCGCTGACGATGCCACCGGCGCAGGTGGTGCTGGCCTGTGGGCTGGGTGCGACCACCATGCCCGAGGGCAGGTTGTCCACCACACCGAGGTCGGTCAGGGGCGTGGCGCTGAGGTTGGCGATGTTGATGGTGAGGCGCGACACACTGCCCGGGCCGCTGAGCGTGGTGGGCGAAAAGGCCTTGGTGAGGTTGACGCTGGTGGTGACCTTGTTCAGCGTGGCGCTGACCGCGTTGGTGTTGGCCACGCCGCCGTTGGCCGTCACGTTGCCCACGGGCAGCGTGTTGGTGGACGGCGTGCTGGTGGTGGTGGTCACGTCGAACAGAAAGTCGCAGGTGCTGCTGCCGGCGAGCTCGGCGCCGGTGAGGCTGGCCGCGTTGCCGCCTGCGGGCGCGTTCAGCACGACCGGGCCGGCGCAGGTGGTGCTGGCGTTGGGCGTGGCGGCCAGTTCCAGGCCGGTGCCTGTCAGCGGGTCGGTCACGCTGACGTTGCTGAGCAGACCGCTGCCGGTGTTGCCCAGCGTGATGCGCACACGGCTGGTGCCGCCCACCTGCACCGGGTTGGTGAGGAAGGTCTTGGCCGCCGTGAGTGCGGGCAGGTATTCCAGCGTGGCGGTGGTGGTGTTGAGGTTGCGCACCGTGCTGCCCGGCGTGTTGGCGATGGTGCCGGTGGCGCTCACGGTGTCGGCGCCGTTGGCGCCGGTGAAGGCCGGGATGTCGTTGGTGTGAACACCCACCGTGCCGCCCACCACGTTCACCCGCACGCTGCAGAGGCCAGCGGCAAACGGCGAGACCGAACTGCGGGCGGGCAGGTTGCCACCGCTCAGGCTGAAGCTGGTGTCGCCCGGGTTGGCCGTGACGGTGCCGCCGCAGGTGCTCACCGCGTTGGCCGGGCTGGCCACACGCAGGGCGCCGGGCGTGCCAGGCAAGGAGTCGGTGAAGGTGAGGTTGCTCAGCGCGGAGAAGTTGTTGTTGGTGAGCGCAATCTCGACCACCGACGGCGAACCCTGGAACAGCTGGCGCGCGCCGACACCGTCGAAGGTTTTGGTGACCACCAGCGGGTTCACCACCGACAGGTTCACCGAGCCGGAGCTGCCGGACACGGTGCCGTTTCCGGCGCCGAAACTGGCGTTGGTGAGGGTGACGCCGGGTGTGGCGTTGGCCGGCACGCGCGCGGTGAAGCGCACCACGCAGGTGGTGCCACCCGCGGCGGCGGCGGGGAAGTCGAAGGTGAACTGCGGGCTGGTGGCCAGGGGCGCCGGGAACGGTGCGGTGAAGCTGCAGCCGCCGGTGATGGTGGGGGTGGCGCCGTCCTGCGTGGCGTCCACGTAGACCATGCCGGTGGGCAGGTTGTCGGTGAAGCTCACCGAGGTCTGGGGCGCCAGGCTGAACGAGGTGACCGACACCGCGAACGTGGCCACGTTGCCGGGCGCCACCGTGGTGGGCGAAAACGCCTTGCTCACCGTCAGCTCGTTGTTGCGCACCTCCAGCGTGGCGTCGCGTGCGGGTGAGATGAAGCCCTGGTCGTTCGTCACGCCCTGGGTGTTGCCGACATTGCCGACCGGGATGCTGTTGGTGTGAAACCCGGGCGTGTCGGACGTGACGGGGTAGCTGATCACGCACTCGGCGCCGGCGGCGATGGTCGCGTTGGCCAGCGTGAAGCCTTTGTTGAAGCCGCCGTCGGTGCCGGTGGTCAGGGTGGCGCCCGCGCCGCAGGCGCTGAGGTTGCCAGCGCCGATGGCGCCGCTGTTGCGCACGGCAGCCGGCCAGCCGGTGCCCACCACGTCGGCCAGGCCCACGCCGGTCAGCGGTGCGAGGCTGTTGTTGCGGATGCGCACGGTGAGTTGCGAATCGGTGCCCGCGGTGAGCGGTGTCACCGAGAAGCCCTTGTTGAGCACGATCGGGCTGTTCACCGTGATGTTGGTGGTGGTGCCCGGGTAATTGACGCCGCGGGTGTTGCCGATGTCACCGGCCGCAATCGTGTTGGTCCCCGACGCCGAAGCCACGCCCGCTGCCAGCACGCCGCGGATGGTGAACTGCAGGTTGCAGGTGCCGGGCGAGCCGGCGGGGATGGCGCCGCCGCCGAGCGTGACGCTGCTGGCGGTGAAGCTGGTGCTGCTGCCGCAGGTGTTGCCCACGATGCCCAGCACCTCCAGGTTGGTGGGCAGGTTGTCGGTGAAGCTGGTGAACGGGATGTTCACGCCGCTGTTGGGGTTGGTGAAGGTGATGGTCGCGGTGCGCGAGAGGCCCTGCGTGAGGGTGGCACCACCCAGGTTCTTGCTGACGGCGGGCAGCAGGATGCTGTTGACCAGGATGCTCTGCTGCGCCACGGTGGCGGCGTTGGGCGTGAGATCCGTGGGGTTGATGACGTTGGTCCAGGTGTTGCCGCCCTGGAACGAGGTGATGTCGACCTCGATGGTGCAGGTGCCGTCGATGCCACCGGTGTTGGCCGGCACGCTGAACCCGCTGACGGTGAGCACGTCGGCGCCACCGGCACCCGCGCCGGGGCCGGGTGCGAACGCCGCGCCCGCACAGGTGCTGGCGGGCGCCACGTAGCCGGGGAAGGTCGGGTCGTACAGCCGGAGCTGCGGCGGGAAGTTGTTCGTCAGCTGGGCGCCGTTGACCTGCACGTCGCTGTTGCTCACCGTGACCGTGAGCCGCGTCCGCTCACCCACCACGATGGTGCTGGCACTCACGCTCTGGCTGACCACCAGCGTGGCGTGGGCCGAGGCTGCAAACAGCAGGGAGGCCAGGGTGCCGAAACATGCCAAACGAACGAAACCACCCGCGCTTTGTGCGCAAGAACGCCAACGACTCATGTGCCTGGACCCGGTAATGCGCCTCGCGGTCCATGGCCCGAAGACATCGGGCGCTGACAACCGGTGGAGCCGTCTTGTGTGAAACAACGAAAGTTCGCATGTTTCACATGGAAGCAAGTCGTTACGTTTTGGTACGCATGGGAGTATATCGGGGTCGCCACAGGTGGGCAGGCCCGTTGGCCTGCACAGGGCAGGGCCGGCACGCGCGGCGCAGTGAATGACTTTGCGTTACACCCACGCCGACCGACCGGTTTGCAACACCTGTTCGGACTTTTTCGGGCTCGGGTAAACCTTGCTTGACAGGGAATTGGACGCGGCCGGATCATGCCGCAGGTCAAGAGTTCCCAGGTCTGATTGCAAAGAACGGTCAGAGCGCATTCGAGCTTCGATTCGAGCCTTCCTTGTTCCAACCAGCCCACCCGAGAGCGCCGTGCTGTCCCGCCCTTCCAGCCCCCTGTCTGCCGTTGCCCAGGCCAGCGCTCAGCCTGCCTTGGCCACGCTTGTTTACCGCAGCCGCTGCGTCACCCCGCTGGACGATTCCGAGCTGCAGCAACTGGTGCAAGCCGCCCTCCAGCGCAATGAAGCGGAGTCGGTCACAGGCTTGCTGATCTACGACGGTGGGCGTTTTCTGCAGTGGCTCGAAGGCCCGGCCGAGAGCGTGGACCGCATCTGGCAGTCGATCCGGGTCGACAGCCGGCACACCGATGTGGAGATCCTGGGCCACATGCCCACCACCGTGCGCTGTTTCCCCGACTGGGGCATGAAGCTGGGCGACCGGGATCAGAGCGAGCGGCCCGATGCCGCCAACGACGCGCACATGAGCCCGCCGCACAACCTGCTGGATTTGCTGCGCAGCCAGCAGGGCGTGTCGCACGCGCTCGCCACCGACCTGTGGCAACGGGCGCCGGCGCAGCCCGAGTTCGAACACGAGTTCGCCCGGCTGGACCACGAAATTCTCAAACGTGTGGTGGACACCACCGTGCTGCCTCAGGTCACGCCGCGCTACGGCAGTGGCGAGTCCTTGCACGTCGAACACCACCGCGATCCGCGCATGGCCACCCTCGCGCGCCTGCTGGTGGCGGCCGACCCGGCCGAGGCGTTTGCGTTGCTGGACGTGTTGCACGCCGAGGCGGGTTCGCTGCGCGCTTCGTGCATGTGGGTGTCGGAGCCCGCCGCGCGCGATCTGGGCGACCTGTGGGCGTCTGACGAGGTCTCCGAATTCGACGTGACGCTCGGGCTGGGGCGCCTGCAGCAGTCGTTTCGCAAGCTGTGCCTGGAGGCGGACCACAACGACCGACCCCAGGAGCGCATGCGCGGTCGCATTCTGATTGCGCCGCTGCCGGGCGAGCAGCACCTCATGGGCGCGGTGTTCGACGCCGAGATGATGTGGCGCGAAGGCTGGGACACGCACTGCGAGTTTCCCGAGGACAACGCGGCCCTGATCAAGCTGGTCAAGCGCCAGTGGTTCGACGTGGTGGACCTGTCGCTCAGCCTGGCCTTCAACCGCGAAGACTGGATGCCGCGCATGGCGCAGACCATCACCGACGTGCGCCGCGCCTCGCTCAACCCGGCCCTGGTGGTGGTGGTGCGCGGCCGTGTGTTCTTTGACCACGACGGCCCCTTGCCCGGGCTGATCCACAGCGTGGGCGCCGACGGTGCGAGCACCGCCGCGGTGCTGGTCGTGCCGTCGTTTCAGGCCGCTGCCGCGCGCGGCTGAAGCACGGTCACCGGCAGCGCTGCCGAGCGCAGCCGCTCGGTGATGGGGCCCGGGTCGCTCTGCACCACCAGCCAGCGCACCGGGTGTGCAAACCGCTGAGACGACCTTTGCATGGCGGTCACCGCATCCACCAACGCCGCTTGCGGCCAATCCATCGCCACCACGAGCGTGGCCCGGCGCGGCTCGAACCGCGCCAGCGCCGCACGCGCCTCGGCCCCGTTCAACGCATAACCGCAGTCCCACGGGTCCGACATGCGGCGGGCGCGCCACCAGGCCACGTCACACGCCTTCACCCGCAGGCGCAGCAACAGGCCCGCCAGCGCGCCACCGGCCGCGAGCAGCTGGTGGCTGCCGTCGAGGTGGCGGCTGAAGGCCTCTATCGGGTCGAGCTCGGCGGGCGCGCTCGCGGGCCAGACCGCGACCGAAAAACGCTGGTCCACCTGCGGTGCTTGTGTGGGCCGCAACAGCGGGCTGCGTCCGTCGCCCGCACCTTCGAAACACCAGGTTTGCAACGGTGCCCATTGCGCGGTTTGAGCCGCGGTGGGCAGGGCCACTGGCCGGGCGGGCTGGCCGGGCAAGGTCACGCGCAGGGCCGCGCCGTCGAAGCGAGCGCGCAGCGTGGCCAGCAGTCGGCGGCGCTGGGCTTCAGCCACGGGGCTTCTGCGCCAGGAAAAAGCGCAGCATCTCGGCGGACGCGTCGGGTCCGGCGTTGTCGGTGTAGGAGCCCGCGGCGTCTCCGCCCGACCAGGCATGCCCCGCGCCGTGGACGGTCCACTGCTCCACCACCACCCGGCCGCTGGCGTCGGCGTGCACGTCGCGCGTGTAGTGGCGACCGCCCGAGGCGGTGCCACTGGCGCGGCTGAGGTCCAGTGCGGTGGTGGCCCGGCGCGCCTGCTGCGCGATGTGTTCGCCGTTGCTGTGCTGCACGGTGTGGTCGCGGTCGCCGTGGAACACGATGGTCGGCACGGCGTGCTGGACCTGCACGCGTTCCTTCGCGCCGCGGCCCTTCATCGCCGCCATGGCCGAGGGGATGTCGCGCGCAGCGGCAAACGGCAGGCCCGAGTGCGCGCCCACAGCGGCAAACAGGTCGGGCCAGGTCTCACCCAGCACCACCGCCATGGCCGCGCCGGCCGAGAGCCCGGCCACGAACACACGCTGCGCGTCCACGGGTTGCTCGTTCATGACGGAGCGCACCATGGCCGCGATGAGTGCGGGCTCGCCCCCGTCGCGCACCTGGTCTTGCGGGCGAAACCAGTTCCAGCAGCGCGAGGCGTTGGCGCTGGTCGACTGCTCGGGGTAGAGCACGAGAAAACCGTGTTCGTCGGCCAGCCGGTTCATCTGCGTGCCGGCGGCAAAGTCGTCGGCCGACTGGGTGCAGCCGTGCAACATGACGACCAGGGGCCTGAGGCCAGCGACAGCGTCCGCTTGGACGGCGGGCTGGTAGAGCTTGTAGTCGCGCGCGCCCGCCGGGTGTTGCAGCGTGCGGCGAACGAACTGGCCGACACCGCGTGCCGAGGGCTTGGCGTCGATGTCGCGTGCCACCACGTCGATCACATCCGCATAGGCAAGGGAAGCCACAGCCCCACCGCCCAGGCCGGCCGACGCCAGCGCCTTGCGAATCGTCTCGGTCACACCCTTGAGCGGGCGGCTTTGGGTGTTGAGCCCGGCTTGCGCAAGCGCCTGGCCGATGGTGTCGTTGATGTTCATGGCCAGCGTGGGCGGAAGGGGTGTTTTCAAAAGAGAGGTTTCGTCAAAAGGAGAAAAAGATTCAGACGGTGCGGGGCGCCAGGGCGCGCCGCACGGCGGGGCTGGCGTGGAAAGCGCCGAGCACGGAAACGGATTCGATGGCAGCCAGCGCGAGTTCGGGCGTGACGTCGTCGTCGATGCGGGCCAGTCCCACCACCTGGATGCGCAGGCGCTCCCCCGCGGCCACCGAGCGCTCCAGCTCGGCGCGGGTGAGGTGCTGCAGACCCAGCGTGAGCGTCTTGCGGGCCACGGTTTGTTTGAGCGTGTCGGCGTGGGTGGCGAGCAGGTTGCGCACGGCGGTGCGCACCAGGTCGGAGCGGTTGGAGTAGAAGCCTTCCTGCACCAGCAGGTCGACCTGACCGAGATCGACCACGCCCAAGTTGACGGTCATCTTTTCCGAATCCCCCACGCGGGGGCGCGCTTCCATTGGCCGGTGTGTCACGGGGTTTGTCATCGTTTTGCCATCCATGTGGATTCCATATGGATGGCATTTAAGCATGTTTTGGTGAATTGCAAGGGCGTGTCCACCACACAACGCGGGGGTGTGCTGGCGAACAGCGCCATACTCGGCGCGCCCCCACACTCCCGGCCGTGAACATGACAACACCCGCCACCCCCGACGAACCGGCTGCCGCAGCGCCGGTCGAATCCACCTCCAGCGAGCCGCAGCAGCTCTCACCACTGGCCACACCGGCGGTGTCGGCTCCGCTCACGCTGCGCCTGATGCTGGCCGCCGTGACGGTGGCGTTCTTCTGGATCCTGCTGCCCTTCTTCGGCACCATCCTGTGGGGCGCGATCATCGCGCTGATGTTTGCGCCGCTCTACCGCTGGCTGCTGCCGCGCATGAACCACCGGCACACGCGCGCCGCGCTGGCCACCATGGGCGCCGCGCTGATGGTGGTGGTGCTGCCCGCGGTGCTGGTGTTGATCTCGCTGGCGCGCGAAGCCACGCAGATGTACGCCCGCATCCAGTCGGGTGAGGTCAACCCGGCGCTGATGCTGCGCGGGCTGTTCAACGCCTTGCCCGACGGGTTGATCCAGCTGCTCGGGCGCTTCGGCCTGGGCAATTTCGACCGGGTGCAGCGCAAGTTCAACGCGCTGCTCACGCAAGGCAGCGAGCTCATCGCCACCCACACCTTCAACTTCGGCCAGGACCTCTTCACGCTGGTCATCAGCCTGTTCATCACCCTGTACCTGGCGTTCTTCCTCACGCGCGACGGCGCGGCCATCGTGCGCAGCATCCGCATGGCGATTCCGCTGCCGCCCGACCACAAGCAGGAGCTGCTCGATCGCTTCGGCACCGTGCTGCGCGCCACCGTCAAGGGCAACCTGGTGGTGGCGCTGGTGCAGGGCATGTTGGGTGGCCTGGCGTTCTGGGTGCTCGGCGTGAACGGCGCCTTGTTGTGGGCAGTGCTGATGGCCGGGCTCTCGCTGCTGCCGGCCGTGGGTGCCGGTCTCGTGTGGGTGCCGGTGGCGCTGTACCTGTTCGCCGTGGACCAGGTCTGGCAGGGCGCAGCCCTGGTGGCCTGGGGCGTGCTGGTGATCGGGCTGGCCGACAACGTGTTGCGCCCGCTGCTGGTGGGCAAGGACACCGGCATGCCCGACTATTTGGTGCTGATCACCACGCTGGGCGGCATCGCGGTCATGGGCATCAACGGTTTTGTGATCGGCCCGACCATCGCGGCCATGTTCGTGGCGGTGTGGCACATCCAGACCACCACCCGGCCCACCATCGCGCCGCACAAACCCCAGGAGCCGGTTGCGCCGGTCGATCCCGCGGCGCACTGAGCGCGGTTCACGGGGGCTGTACGCCACCGGGGCGCCGCTTTCTGCCCACAATGCCGGCATGAAACACACACGCCTGACGACGCTCGTGGCCCTGGTCGCCTGGTTCGGCGTGCTGTTGCAGCTGGCGCTGTCGCTGCAACTGGCCGTGGCCAACGGCAAGACGGCGGTTGACGGGCTCGTGGTCTACCTCGGTTACTTCACGGTGCTGACCAACCTGCTGGTGGCCGTGAGCCTGAGCTGGCCGCTCCTGAGCCCGCACAGCACGCCCGGACGCTGGTTCCAGCGGCCCGGCGTGGCCTCGGCCATCGTGGTGAGCATCGCGATCGTGGGCCTGGCCTACCACCTGCTGCTGCGCCACATCTGGAACCCGCAGGGCCTGCAATGGCTGGCCGACGTGACGCTGCACTACGCGGTGCCGCTGCTGTGCCTGGTGCACTGGTGGTTCGCCGTGCCGCCCGCGCGCATGGCCTGGCGCGCTCCGCTGGCCTGGGCTGCCTGGCCGTTGGCCTACCTCGTGTATGCGTTGCAGCGCGGCGTGTGGCTGCAGAGTTACCCGTACCCCTTCATCGACGTGTCCGCGCTCGGCTACGCGCAGACCTTGCTGAACTCGGCGGGGCTGCTGGCGGTCTTTCTGGTGCTGGGCAGCGTGCTGGTGGTCGTCAGCCGCGCGCGTCTGATTCGGCCGGTGCGCTGAGCAGGCTCTGCACCAGCGGGTGCTGCACCTTGCGCGCGGTGCCGATGGCGTAGAAGTGTTCGCGCACACCGTCGCACGGACCAATCCACTGCAGGCCGTAGCCCTTGGAGAGCTTGTCGCGCATGCGCTCGGCGGCCGGGAACACGCCCATGCCCGACGATCCGAAGGTGGCCAGCAGCGCGCTGTCTTCAAACTCGCCCACCACACGCGGCAGCACACCGTGTCCTTCGAACCACTGGTCGATGCGCAGGCGCACCGAGGCGTGTGCCGTGGGCAGCAGCACCGGCACGTTGGCCAGGCTCTGAGGAAAGTCCTGCCGAGCCTGGGCCAGCCAGGCCTTGGGCGCGTACCAGCCGAGGGCCGACGAGCCCAGCGCGTGGCTGTAGAGCCGCAGGTTGGGGTTGGCCGGGGCTGGCCGGTCGGCGAGCACCACGTCCAGCCGGTGCAGCGCGAGTTCGGCCAGCAGGTCGTCGAACTCGCCCTCGTGGCAGAGCAGGCGCAGGTTGGGCTCGCTGAGCGCCGGCTCCAGCAGGTCGCGCACCGCGAGCTTGGGCAGGCCGTCGGAAATGCCCACCACCAGGCGCACCTCGCTGGCGCGCGTGGCGTCGCGCACGGCCGCGGGCAGCTGCTCGCCCAAATGAAAGATCTGTTCGGCCACCTGCAGCGCGGCCTGACCCGCTTCGGTGAGCGCGAGGCCGCGCCCGGCGGGCTTGAACAGCGCGTGGCCCAGCGACTGCTCCAGCAGCCGCACCTGCGCGCTCACCGTCTGCACCGCCAGCCCCAGGCGCTCGGCCGCGTGCGACATGCCGCCCTCCTTGGCCGTGACCCAGAAGTAATACAGGTGCTTGTAGTTGAGTTCCGTGTGCATTGTTCGACTTTTGAGGATGAAGTTGCAGTGATTTTCTGCTTTTTAAGAAGTGTTTGCACGCTTAAGCTCGCGCTTTTCGTCAGGAGAACCCCATGCGCACCTACCCCGTCAACAGTCCCCAGGCCGCTGCCCGCCTGCTCGCCATGGCTCTGGTGGCCGATGGCAACTACGCCCTGAGCGAGATCAAGGCGCTGGACCGGCTGGACGCCGCACGCCAGCTGGACCTGCCGCCGCAAGACCTCAAGGCCGTGATCGAAGCCTTCTGCGAAGACCTGCTGCTCGGCGCCCAAGGCGAGTGGTTGGGCTCGTCGCAGCTCGATGCTTCCACCCGCCAGGCCTTGCTGGCCGAGGTGACCGACCCCGCCCTCCGCGCGAAAATCGTGACCCTGTGCGAAGCCGTGGTGGAGGCCGACGGGCACCTGGCCGACGGCGAAACCGCCATGCTCGACAGCCTCACGCGCGCCTGGCGCCAGATGCCCGGCAGCCACCGAACCACCGAAGGAGTCTTGCCATGAAAACCATCGTCTGGGGCGTGTTCGCCTTTCTCACCGTCTGCTGGACCGCACTGATCGCACTGTCGGTGCAACTCACCCACTGGCTGCTGGGCGCCGCCGGTTCGGGCCAGGCCACGTCTGCCGCCACGGCGGTGGGCGAGTGGCCGGTGCCGGCCTGGGCCGCCTTGTGGGTGGACCCCGCGTGGATCCAGTCGTTGCAGCTGATGTGGCTGGGCTTCGTGCAGTGGCTGGGCCAGGTGGCGCCGTCGAGCGACGGTCTGATGGGCTGGATCGCCCCGCTGCTGTGGACCGGCTGGGGCCTGGGCATGCTGTGCCTGCTGGTGCCTGCCATCGGCCTGCATTGGATGGCGGGCCGCCTGAACAAGCCCACCCTGCTTCGCAGCGTGCCGGCGCAGGGCCGCGTTTGAGCGAGCGGCTCGCGCACGCCCTGCGCCGCGCGGCCCACGCGCACGCGGCCAGCGCGAGCTCGCCGTCGGCCAACCCGGCCGATTTGCGCCTGAACCTGGCCGAGCTGCTGCAGCTGCACGGCGACAGCTCGACCGCGGTGGTGCTGATGCTCATGGCGCTGCTCACCGTGGTGCCGATTGCAGGCGCCGGCACGGTGCTCAGCCTGGGCATCCTGGCCATCGCCTGGGGCTGGGCGCGCGGGCGCGACTCGGTGGACCTGCCCAGCCGCCTTGGGGCGCTGAGCCTGAACGAACGCTGGACCGGGCGCTGCCTGCACGGCCTGGCGTGGATGTACGAACAGGCCAACCGCTGGCTGCGACCACGCTGGTCGGTCTGGAGCCACAGCGCCACGCGTTGGGGCTGGGGGGTGTGGATCGCCTTGATGGGCGCGGTGATCTTCCTGCCCTTGCCGCTGGGCAATGTGCTGCCCAGCCTGAGCCTGATCTTGCTGAGCATGGGCTGGATGTTTCGCGACGGCATCGCGCTCGCGTTCTCCGCGGTGATGGGCTGTGCGGCCATTGCGTACACCGCCTCACTGGCCCACCTGCTGGTGCAACTGGTGGACCGCGCACGGGGCTGGCTGCCCCTCTGAAATCTGCTGCAGCGGGGTGATGTGCCGCCAGGTGCGGCGCCTAGAATCGGCGCACACCACCGGACCCACCGTTTGACGCCTGCCGCCACCACCGCCCGCCCCGCCGAGACCTGCCCGCTGTACGTGGACCTGGACGGCACGCTCACGCCCAGCGACACGCTGTACGAGTCGGTGATGCTGTACATCCGGCGCAACCCGTTGAACCTGCTGCGCCTCATCGGTTGGCTGCTGCTGGGCAAGGCCGGCTTCAAGCTCAAGTTGGCCAACGCCGTGCGCCCCGACCCGGCGCGCCTGCCCTACCACGAACGTTTCGTGCAGTACCTGCGCGAGGAACGCGCGCGCGGTCGCAGCCTGGTGCTGGCGAGCGCGGCGGACGCACGCATCGTGCGCGACGTGGCCGCGCACCTCAACCTGTTCGACGACACGCTCGGCACCAACGCCCGAGCCGACGGCGTGAACCTCAGCCGGGGCAACAAGCGCGACGCGATCGCCGCGCATGCGCAGGCGCGCGGCCACAGCAGCTGGGCCTACGCCGGCAACAGCCGCGACGACATCGCCGTGTGGCAGGGCAGCGCGCAAGCGGTGGCGGTGAACGCACCGGCCAGCGTCATCAGCGCGCTGCAGCAGGTGCATCCTCAGGCGCGTGTGTTCGAGCGTGAGCCACTGCGATTGAAGACGGTGCTGCGCGCGATCCGCTTGAAGCAGTGGTCCAAGAACGCGCTGCTGTTCATCCCACTGCTCGCCTCGCACCGCCTCGACCCCCACCTCTGGGCCCTGGTGCTGGTGGCGTTTGTGGCGTTTGGTCTGTGCGCCTCGGCCACCTACCTGTTCAACGACTTGTTGGACCTGCCCAACGACCGCGCGCACCGCCTCAAGCGCTTTCGGCCGCTGGCCGCGGCCACCATCAGCATTCCGCTGGCGGTGGTGCTGGGGGGCGTGATGTTGGTGCTGGCCTTCGTGCTGGCCTGGGCGGTGTCGCCCGCCTTTGCCGCCATGCTGCTCGTCTACACCGTGACCACGCTGGCCTATTCGCTGGTGCTCAAACGCCTGGCCCTCATCGACGTGCTCGTGCTCTCGGGCCTGTACACCTTGCGCATAGCGGCCGGCGCGGTGGCGGCGCAGGTGGCGCTGTCCAACTGGCTGGCCGCGATCTCGATCTTTTTGTTCCTGAGCTTGGCGCTGGTCAAGCGCTGTGCCGAACTCGAAGAGCTCGACGACGAACGCACCACGCTCGCACCGGGCCGCGGTTACCAGCCGCGCGACCTGTCGTCGCTGCGCGCCATGGGCATGGCCAGCGGTTTCCTGGCGGTGATGGTGCTGGCCCTGTACATCGACAGCCAGAACAGCGAGATGCTCTACGCCCACCCCCAATGGCTGTGGGCCGCCGCCCCCGTGTTGCTGCTGTGGGTCATGCGCATCTGGCTCAAGACCGGCCGACGTGAGCTGCACGGCGAAGACCCGCTGCAGTTCGCGTTGAGAGACCCCTTCAGCTGGCTCACGCTGCTGGCCATGGGCGGCATCGGCATCGCTGCCACCATCGGACTCTGAAGCACCCATGAAATCCATTGCCATCGGTCTCGCTGTGTTCTGTGTGCTGCTGTCCTCGGCCGCACAAATCGCCATGAAACGCGGCATGGGCGCACCCAGCGGTGCCGACGTGGGCGCCACCTACCTGCACGCGCTCACCAGCCCCATGGTGTGGCTGGGTCTGGTGCTCTACGGCGCCAGTGCGGTGCTGTGGCTGTGGGTGCTCTCAAGGCTGGACGTGAGCCTGGCCTACCCGCTCGTGAGTCTGGGTTTTGTGGTGACCATGGCGCTCGGCGTGTTGTGGCTGGGGGAGCCGTTTTCGTGGCTGCGGGTGGCGGGCTGCACCTTGATCGTGGTGGGTGTGTCGCTGCTGGCCATGGATGCTTGAGAGTTCACCGATGCGCGCCTCCGAATTTTCCGCACACGCGTCGCGCCAGATCTTCTGGTCCACGTTCGCCGTCACGCTCGTCCTGAAAGTCGTGCTCGCGGCGGGCTTTCCGTTCACCGGCGACGAAGCCTTCTTCTACCAATGGGGCGTGTTCCCAGCCTGGGGCTACTCCGACCACCCGCCCATGGTGGGCTGGCTGCTCGCGGTGCTGCGCCAGGTCAGCGAGCACCCGCTGGTGCTGCGCAGTTTCACGCTCATCGTCACCAGCGTCATCGCGCTGGGCATCGTCGACGCGCTGCGGCGCTGGTTGCCCGACGAGCAAGAGTCCAGCGCCTGGCTGGCCGGCGCCGTGTACCTGGCCATGCCCTGGAGCTGGCTGTTCGTGCTGGTGACCACCGACACGCCGCTGATCTTCTTCATGGCGTTGTCGGCCTGGGCCTACCTGCGGGCCGACACCAGCGCCACGCGCAGCGTGCCCTGGTACGCGCTGGCGGGTTTGTTTCTCGGCTTGGCGTTTCTCTCCAAATACTTCGCGGCGCTGCTGGGCTTTGCCTACGCGGTGCATTGTTTTGGCTGGCGGCGCGAGCGCTGGTGGGCACCCTTCCTCATCTTTGCATTGGCCCTGCCCTCGATCGCGCTCAACGTGGCCTTCAACGCCACCCACGGCTGGACCAACGTGATGTTCAACGTGTTCAACCGCAATGAAGGCTCGGCCTGGTCCTTCAAGACCTTCGGCACCTATGTGGCGATGGCGGTCTACCTGCTCACGCCGTGGTTGCTCTGGCGCAGCGCGGTCGCCCGCCCGATCGCGGGCACCTCGGCCACCACACGCACCACGCTCGCGGTGCTGTGGCTCTTCCCCATCGTGGTGTTTGCGCTGCTGAGCACACGCCGCACCATCGGCCTGCACTGGGTGCTGGGTTTTGTGCCACTGTTCGTGGTGTGGGCTGGGCTGCGGCTGGAAGCCCGTCCCTTGCGCAGCGCGCTGAAGTGGACGGTGGCCCTCTCCGTGCCCCACCTGCTGGTGGTGGCCGCCATCGCCTGGGCGCCGCTGGCCTGGTGGCAGCCGTTCAAAATTTACGACCGCGCGGTATTCCTGCGCGAGACCCCCGCGGTGGTTGCCGTGCTGCAGCAAGACCTGCCGGCTGGCGCCACGCTGATGGCGCGCACCTACAACCCGGCGGGCATGCTGGCGTTCCACCACGGCGCCTACGTGCCGGTGTTCGGCGTCGGCCGCCACCACGCGCGGCAGGACGACCAGATCGTCGACTTCAGGATCTATGACGGCAAATCGATCCGCGTGTTTCTGTACGACGAACCGGTGCTCGCCGAGTTCGCGCCGTATTTCGAGCGCGTGAGCGTGAAGCGCTTCGAGGTGGCGGGCGTGGCGTTTTTTGCGGTGGACGGGGCGGGGTTCCGGTTCCAGGCTTATCGCGATGGGGTGCTGGCTGAGGTGGCGCGGGAGTTTCACGACGTGCCTGCTTGGCTGCCGGTGGTGGGGAGTCCGTTTTGTGAGCGGTATGGGTTTGTTGCTTGCTCGCCTGTTGGCTTGAAGTGATGTTGTTTCTGTTGTGGCGAGCCGGGTCTCGGCCCGGCGGCCGAGCTACTTTCTTTTGCTTCGCCAAAAGAAAGTAGCCAAAGAAAAGGCGAGCCGAAGTCCGGGGCCCTGCGGGCTTCCTTGCGCTGCTCGTGTCGCTCGGGGTGCGCGCAAACTTGTCCGCTGCGCGGCCTTCGGACATGCGCGCCCCTTGTCCGAGCGCCCCTGCGCTGCTCAGCCCGGCCTGACGGCATTCAGAGAAATCGGGATCGGACTTCCCTTCCGGCGCGCGTGTCTTGCTCCCCTGCCGTCATTCGCTGGCGAGTAGCGCAGGGCCGGGCGGATCAGGGCGGGCGTTGTTTGAGCCGAAGGCGAGTTCAGCCCGACCCCGCCCGGACCGAGCAACGCAGCGTGCCCGAAGCGCAGCGTAGGGACAGCGAATTCAGCTCGCCTTTTCTTTGCTTACTTTCTTTTGGCGAAGCAAAAGAAAGTGAGTCGGCCGCCGGGCCGAGACCCGGCCTGCAACGAAAGAAAAAACATCAAGAAGAAATCAATCCGACCCACTCTGCTGCAAAGCCCACATCCCCGCATAAACCCCACCCCGCGACACCAGGTCGGCATGCGTCCCCCGCTCAACGATCTCCCCATTCACCAGAACCAGGATTTCGTGCGCATCCACCACCGTGGACAAGCGGTGCGCAATCACCAGCGTGGTCTTGTTGCGCGCCGCTGATTTCAGCTCCGCCTGAATCGCCCGCTCGTTCGCCGAGTCCAGTGCCGAGGTGGCCTCATCAAAAATCACGATCGGTGGGTTCTTCAGCAAGGTGCGAGCGATCGCCACGCGCTGCTTTTCACCGCCCGAGAGTTTGAGACCGCGCTCGCCCACCATGGTGCGGTAGCCCAGCGGCAACCGCTCGATGAAGCTGTGGATGTGCGCGGCTTGTGCAGCCTGGACCGCCGCGTCGTGCCCGGCCTCGGGGCGGCCGTAGAGGATGTTGTATTCGATGGTGTCGTTGAACAGCACCGTGTCCTGCGGCACGATGCCGATGGCCTGGCGCACGCTGGATTGGGTGACAGCCTTGATGTCTTGTCCGTTGATGGTGATGCGGCCAAAACCGTGTGGCCCTGGCTCCGCATCTGAAGCTGCGTTCGTGACGTCATAAAAACGGTAGAGCAGACGCGCCAAGGTGCTCTTGCCCGAACCCGAGGGCCCCACCACCGCCACCGTCTTGCCCGGCGGAATCTCGAAGCTGATGCCGTGCAGGATCTCGCGCGCCGGCTCGTAGGAGAAACGCACGTTCTCGAACTTCACCGCGGGCGGGCCGTCCAGCGCCAGCGGCTGCGCGTCGGGTGAATCTGCGATTTCGCGCTCTTTCTCCAGCAGCACGAACATCTTGTCCAGGTCGGTCAGGCTTTGTTTGATCTCGCGGTACAGCACGCCCAGAAACCCCAGCGGAATGTAGAGCTGGATCATGAAGGCGTTGACCATCACGAGGTCGCCCAAGGTCATCTCGCCGTTCACCACGCCCTGCGTGGCGCGGTAGAGCATGAGCACCAGCGCCACCGCAATCACCAACTGCTGCCCGGCGTTGAGCATGGACAGTGTGGTCTGGCTCTTGATGCGGGCGCGGCGCAGTTTCTCCAATGCCTCGTCGTAGCGGCGACCTTCGAACGCTTCGTTGTTGAAGTACTTCACCGTCTCGTAGTTCAGCAGCGAGTCAATGGCGCGGGTCTGGCTGGTGGACTCCAGCTCGTTCATCTCGCGGCGGAACTTGGTGCGCCACTCGGTCACCACCACGGTGAAGGTGATGTAGAGCACCAGCGCCACCAGCGTGATCCACACGTAACCCATGTCGAACTGCGTGCCGAGCAGCGCCAGCACCATGGCCACTTCAATGAGGGTGGGGATGATGCTGTAGAGCGAGTACGAAATGAGCGACTGCACGCCGCGCGTGCCGCGCTCGATGTCGCGCGTCATGCCGCCGGTCTGGCGCTCCAGATGGAAACGCAGGCTCAACGCGTGCAGGTGGCCGAACACCTGCAGCGCGATGCTGCGCGTGGCGCCCTCGGTGGCCTTGGCAAACACCAGTTCGCGCAGTTCGGTAAAGAGGCTGGTGCACAGGCGCAGGCCGCCGTAGGCCAGCAGCAGGCCCAGCGGAACCACCAGCATGGCCTCCACGCTGCCGGGCTTGATGCTCATGGCGTCGACCAGCTGTTTCAAGAGCAGCGGCACGCTCACGTTGGCCATCTTGGCCGCCACCATGAAGGCCAGCGCCAGCACCACACGCACCTTGTATTGCCACAGGTAGGGCAGCAGGCGTTGTAGCGTGGCCCAGTCGGAGCGCTGGGGTGGGGTGCCCGGAGCGCCCGGGGTGGCGGGCAGGGCAACGGTGGCTTGGGAGGGGTTGTCTGGGCGCATGCGTGAGAATCGTGAGCAATTGGAGATTGTGACCATGACCGACAAAACAAGCCCGAACCCCGAAACCACCCTGCCGCGCGACAGGGAACTGGTGCTGAAGGTCATTCCCATGCCGGCGGACTGCAACGCCAACGGCGACATCTTCGGCGGCTGGGTCATGGCGCAGGTCGACCTGGCCGGCGCCGTGCTGCCGGCGCGCTACGTGCGCGGACGCATGGCCACGGTGGCGGTGAACCAGTTCATCTTCAAACAGCCGGTGCGCGTGGGCGACATCCTGAGCTTCTTCGCACACGTCACGCGGGTGGGCAACACGTCCATCACGGTGCAGGTGGAGGTGTTCGCCGAACGTTTCTCGGCCCAGGGCCAGTACGTGAAGGTGACCGAAGCCAGCCTGACCTACGTGGCGATCGACATGGAAGGCCGGCCCCGGCCGATCCCGAAAGAAGGCCTGGACCTGCCGGGCGTGACCGGCTGAGCCCCGCTCAGACCGGCCAGCGCGAGCGCCACACCCGGTAGATGCGGTCGGCCATGGCCTCGCTGCCCGCCTGGTGCTTGAGCGTGGCGGCGTGCATCGAGGCCGGGTCCTGCACGCTGTTGCGGTGCAGCAGCACATGCACCGGGTAGGCCTGTCCCGGCTTCTCCATCCAGTCCTGGATCTTGGCCGGTGTGATCTCGATGTGGAACTGCATGGCCAGGTGCTGGCGCAGGGCGAACACCTGGTGCGCGCACGTGGCGGACGAGGCCAGCAGTTCGGCGCCGGGTGGCAGCTGGGTGAAGCTGTCCTGGTGCCACTGGTAGACCGTGGCTTGTTCGGCATCACCCAGCCACTCGCGCGCAGCCGCGCTGTCCGTTCGGGCGATGGGCCACCAGCCCACCTCGGGCTGCGGCAGGGGCTCCACCCGCCCGCCGAACGCACGGGCCATGAGCTGGCCGCCCAGGCAGTGGCCAATGACGGGAATGCCCGACGCGTCGGCCTCACGGATCAGGGCTTCGGCATGGCGCAGCGTGGGGCGATCGTCGTTGGCGCTCCAGGCGCCGCCCAACACGGCCAGCCCCCGGTAGCCGCGCACAGACGCGGGGTAGTCTTCGCCGGCTTCGGCGCAGCGCAGGTGCCAGCGGGTGCCTTGTGCGTCCAGCCATTCGCCAAGAAAGCCCGGGCCGTCTTCAAACAGGTGCTGGAGCACCAGCACGTCGGCCGGGGTGGAGAAGTCGGTGGGTGTCATGTGCCCATCATAGAAAACGCGTCAGGGCACGCGCGTTCCGCGGTAGGCCAGTTCGCCGCGGGGGTCGAACACGAGGGTGGGCGGTGAGCGGTCCAGGTCCACGATGAAGGGGGAGTTGCCGTCGGCGGCAAAAATCTGGTTGCCGTTGCGGGTCAGGTTGACATCGACCGGCTGGATGCGGCGGTAGTTCGAGCTCACGCGCACGGTGGTGCGGTCGATGCGGGAAATCGTCACCTCGATGTCGCTGCGCGAGGAGCCTTGGGAGTCGGCGATCACGTCGCCGCGGTAGGTGCCGACCACCCGATCGGCGAGGCCGGGCGCTGCTGTTGCCGGTGCTGCGGCAGCGGCAGCGGCCTCAGCCGCTGCGGGTGCGGGCACGGGCACCTCGACAATGGGTGCAGGCCCCGGCGCTGGCTTGGACGGCCCCGACCCCAAGGCGTACAGCCCCACACCGAGCGCCAAAGCCAGCGCAACCAGGGCGGGCACCATCCAGCGGCTGCGTTTTGCCTCAGGCGGCGCCACAGGTTGCAGGCGCGGCGCGGGCGCCTCGTTGCCCATGGCATGGGCCACACCCTGACACAAGCCTTGAAAACCGGAATGGGCCCCATCGCCCTGCCAGCCCACCAGATCGGCGGTCTGTTTGCGGCGGAATTCGAGCGGCAGCTTCACGCTGTCGATCAGCGCGGGCACCAGCACGCCGCGCTCGGCCGCCACCGCGGCCTCGTTCTTCACCCATTCAGAGGCAATGGAGTTCACCGACCAGAGCACCACCACCGCACGGGCGGCCTCCAGCTCGCGTTCAATGGCCTGGTCAAAGGCCTGGCCCGCGATGATCTTGCGGTCCCACCAGACCGACCAGCCCTGCTGGCCCAGCGCGTGGGCCAGCTGTGCGGCCCGCTCGCGGTCTTCGCTGGCGTAGCTCAGAAACACATCGCTCATGCGGCACCTCCCTGGGCGAAAGCCCGCTGGGATGCTAAACCGATCAGGACGCTGCGGCCAGCGCAGCCAGTGCGGTGAGTGGTGCGGGCACGGCCGAGGAGTGGTGGTCCACGATGCGCCAAACGCCGGCGGTGCGGCGCCAGGTGAAGCTGAAGCGCGCCGGCACCTCGCGCAGGTGCGGCGCCGGGGACAGCGTCAACGTGTAGTGGCCGGTGCTCACCGCCAGCTCGCCGAACACGCGGGGCAGCACCTCCCCCAGCGCCATGCGCGGCACCGGCTGCAGCGCGAACACAGCGTCGAAATACGCGTGGATGCCCTGCGGCGTGGTGATGAGCTCGGCCGCGGTGGTGCCCCAGAGCACGGCCTGCGGGTCGTAGAGCGCGCAGATGGCCGCCGTGTCGCTGCGGTTGAACACGGCGATCCAGGCTTCGGTGGCGGCGCGCACCGAGGCTTCTTCGATGTCAGAACTTTCCATGGCGCCCCTGCCCTGCGGCGAAACGCGTGGCGCCTTCGAGCGCATCGGGAATGCGCGCCTTGCCGCGCTGCCATTCCTGCAACAAGGCTTCGCCCAGCGGCAGATCCCATTGGGCGAGCGCGCTGATCCGGTCGGCGCGCATCGTGGCCTGCGGGAACGCGTCCAACTGACGCGCCAGGGTGATCGCGGCTTCGCGCGCCTGGCCGGTGGGCACCACGCGGTTGGCCAGGCCCATCCGCAGCGCTTCGGGTGCTTCCACCTTGCGCCCGGTGAGGATCAGGTCCATCGCGTGGCCCATGCCGATCAGGCGCGGCAGGCGCACGGTGCCACCGTCGATGAGGGGCACGCCGAAGCGGCGGCAGTACACGCCGAAGTACGCGTCTTCTTCCACCACACGCATGTCGCACCACAGCGCGACCTCCATGCCGCCGGCCACAGCCGCACCGCTCACCGCGGCGATCACCGGCTTGCTGAGCTGCAGGCGCGACGGGCCCATGGGGCCGAGGGCGCGCGGGTCGCTCGGGTTGAAGTCGAGGTCGAGGCCGGTGGTGTCACCACTGGCCGCGAGCTTCGCGCCGTGTTGCAGATCCCAGCCAGCGCAGAAGTGGCCGTTCGCGCCGTGGAACACCGCGACCTTGGCCGTGGTGTCGTCCTCAAACGCGAGGAAGGCGTCGTGCAGGGCCCGTGCGGTCGGGCTGTCCACGGCGTTGCGGACGTCGGGACGGTCGAGCGTGACGATCCAGATGTCGTCTTGTTTGTCGGTGGTGACGCCGCTCATGGCCACCACCCCACACGCGGCATGTTCAAAGCCTCCTCCAGCTCATCCCGCGTCACCTCGATCTCCATCCGCAACAACGCGCCTGCCATCGCCTTGCCCAGGTTGTCCAGCCGCAGGTTGCGCGCCCCGCCACCCTGCAGCGCGCCGCGCAACACCAGCTTGAGCGCCAGGATGTTGGGCAGCGCCCAGGCGTCCACTTCGCCCGGCAGCCACGGCGCAAAGTGGGCCTGCACGCGATCGGCCGTGACCTCGCGTTCCAGCAACCGGTAACCCGCCGCGTTCCACGCGAACAGACCGAAGTCCACCCAGTCGGCCTTGTCGCCGCTGCGGGCGTGGGCGATGCGCACCAGCGGTATGGCGATCTTCGTCATGACATCAACTCCATGCACACGCCCCGCTCCACCTCGACCCGCGGGATCAGCGTCGGCCAGATGCCCAGCAGCTCGCTGGCGTTGTGCAGCCCCGTGAAACCGCAGGTGTAGGCGGGGCCGCTCAGGCCGATCCAGGGGAACAGACGACCAAAGCCGTCGGCGGCGGCCTTGTCCTGCGTGCGCAGCACCAGGCGCGTCCAGATCTCGTTGCTCTGGTTGAGCGCGTCGGCCTTGGGCAACGGCGCCAGCGCGCCGTGCGCCGAGTTGAGGCCGGGGTACTCCACGTACAGCTCATCAAAGGGAATGCGTTTGTCCTTCAGCAGCGTGCGGATGGTCACTTGTGCGGCCTGCGCCTTGTCCCACGCATCGGGCCACGAAAAGCCCCAGGTCACCTCGGCCTTGTACCCGTCGCGAAAGCCCGCCACCACCTTCAGCGTGTTGGTGGGCGCGCTGCCGCGCGCACCGGTGAGGCGCATCCGGTCATGGCCTTCGTCGTGCAGGGTGATGTGGCCCATGTCCAGCACCACGTCGGGCGAAAAGTAGGCGTGCGGGTTGTGCACCTCGTAGAGCAGTTGCTGGCGCACGGTGTCGAAGTTGATGCGCCCTCCCGTGTCGGGCGCCTTGGTGATGAGCGCGGTGCCGTCTTCAAACACCTCGGCAATCGGGTACCCGATGTGTGCCAGATCGGGGATGGCCTGCCACGCGCCCTGGCTGCCGAAGTTGCCGCCGCTACCCTGGCCCGAACACTCCAGCAGGTGGCCCACGGTGAGGCCTTGCGCCAGGCGGTTCAGGTCTTGTTCGTTGGTGGCGCCTGCGAGCGTCCAGCCCAGGCCGTGCACCAGCGGCCCAAGAAAGAGCGCCGCGTCGGCCACGCGGCCGGTGATCACGATGTCGGCCCCCGCGTCCAGCGCATCCACGATGGGCTTCGCACCCACATAGGCGTTGGCGAACACCAGCCGCTCGCGCACGCTGGCCACGCTCTCCCGGGTGAAGAGGTGGTCAAAGCCGGCGTCGGCGCTTTGCAGCTGCGACAACACGTCGTCGCCCGTGACCACCGCCACCTTGGCCTGCCACCCCTTGGCCTGGAACGCCGCCAGCACCGCCTGCGCAGCGCCGCGCGGGTTGAGCCCGCCGGCGTTGCAGACAAAGCGCACTCCGCGTTCGCGCATGAGCGGCCACAGCTTCAAGAGCAAGGGCACCACGTCGCGCGCGTAGCCCAGCGCCGGGTCGCGCTGGCGGTCTTTTTGCAGGATGGCCAGCGTGAGTTCGGCCAGGTGGTCGCTGGCAATGAACTGCACACCGCCACGCTCGATGCTCGCGGCCACGGGCTCCCAGTTGTCGCCGTAAAACCCCAGGCCGGCGCCGATGCGTATGGACTTCATGCGCTGCATCTTCATGGCGCGTCCGCGACTCTGGATGGGGGACAACCCCTAGCGGCAGTCCCGGGCAAGACAGCTATAAATCTTTCACACCGCAGGGACAGGCTGCCACACAGTTTGCAGCACGCACCCCCCGACAAGGCGGCGCCAGAACAACAGGAGACATGCGTGCAATTGCTGCAACTGCTCATCAGCGGTGCGGCCCAGGGCTGTATCTACGGACTCATCGCCCTGGGTTTCGTGCTGATCTACAAGGCGACCGAAACCGTGAGCTTTGCGCAAGGCGACCTGATGATGGTCGGCGCCTTCGGTGGCCTGGCCGCCATGACCATGCTGGGGTTTCCGTTCTGGCTCGCCGTGCCCGCCGCCATCGTGGCCATGGGCCTCTTTGGTGTGTTGCTCGAACGCGCGGTGGTGCGCCCCATCCTGGGGCAGCCCGCTTTCTCCATCGTCATGTTGACCATCGGTGTGGGCTACGTGCTGCGCGGGCTTATCACCATGATCCCCAACATCGGCACCGACACCCACACCCTGCCCGTGCCCTACGCAGGCCAGGTGCTGCGCATGGGTGGCCTGGTAGTTTCGGCCGAGCAGATCGTGGTGATCGGCGTCACCGGCCTGCTGTGCCTGGGCCTGTTCGCCATGTTCCGCTACAGCAAGCTCGGCATCGCCATGCAGGCGTCGTCGCAAAACCAGCTCGCGGCCTACTACATGGGCATTCCTGTGAAACGGCTCAACGGCCTGGTGTGGGGTCTGGCGGCGGCGGTGGCAGCCATTGCGGGCCTGCTGCTCGCACCCATCACCTTCGTGCACGCCAACATGGGCTTCATCGGTCTCAAGGCTTTTCCGGCGGCGGTGGTGGGCGGCTTCACCAGCCTGCCCGGCGCCATCGTGGGCGGCTTGATCATCGGCATCGTTGAAGCTTTCTCGGGCTTCTATTTGCCCGAAGGCTTCAAGGATGTGGCGCCCTACATCGTGGTGCTGATCATGCTGGTGCTCAAGCCCAACGGCCTCTTTGGCGAAAAACTGCGCAAGAAGGTCTGACATGCGATTCCTCTTCAAGACCGACTACAACCAGGACATCAGATTAGCCAAACACGGAGGTCAGACCTTCTGGTACAGCCTGCTCGGGCTGTTTCTGGTGACCGCGCCCTGGGTCATTCAGGAGTACTGGCTGGCCCAGCTCACCTTCGTGCTGATCTACTCCATCGTCGGCCTCGGGCTGATGCTGCTGGCGGGTTTCACCGGCCTCTTCTCGCTCGGCCACGCGGCCTTTCTGGGCGTGGGGGCGTACACGCAGGCCATCATGGTGAATGCGGGCATTCCGTTTCCGCTGGCGCTGGCCTGCGCGGGTTTGCTCTCGGCGGCGGTGGGCATGGTGGTGGGCCTTCCGGCGCTGCGCGTGAAGGGCATCTACCTCGGCATGGCCACGCTGGCGTTCGGCTTCATCGTTGAAGAAATCATGGCGCGCTGGGAACACGTGACCGGCGGCAACTCGGGCCTCATCGTCAATCCCCCCGCCATGTTCGGCTGGGAGCTGGAGTCCACCAACGAGTTCTACTTCTTGTGCCTGGTGGTCACGGTGCTGGCCACGCTGGCCATTGCCAACCTCATGCGCTCATCCACCGGGCGCGCGTTTGTGGCCATCCGCGATTCGGAGATTTCGGCGCAGAGCATGGGCATTCACCTGGCGCGCTACAAGACCATGAGCTTCGCGCTCTCGGCCGCACTCGCCGGCATTGGCGGCGCGCTGTACGCGCACAAGATCCAGTTCCTCTCGCCCGAGCAGTTCAGCATCATCCAGTCGATCGACTTGCTGCTCATGGTGGTGATCGGCGGGCTGGGCTCGATCCACGGCGCGTTTCTGGGCGCCATCTTCCTCATCGTGATGCCGCAGCTCATTGCACTGGGCAAAGACTTTTTGCCTGCCGCCATTGGCCAGGCAGCCGGCCTGCAAGGCACGGTGTACGGCCTGGTGCTGATCGCGTTTGTGCTGTTCGAGCCCATGGGTCTGTATGGCCGCTGGCTCAAGATCCGCGCCTATTTTCAGCTGTTCCCGTTCTATCGCAAGGGCATGTTCAAGCGGCAGAAATCGTTCCAGAAGTCCGACCGTCTGAAGTGAGCACCATGAACGACATCCTTCTATCGGCGAAAAGTTTGAGCGTTCGCTTCGGCGGCGTGCTCGCGGTCAACAACGTGAGCTTCGACGTGAAGCGCGGCGAGGTTTTCACCCTGATCGGGCCCAACGGCGCGGGCAAGACGACGGTGTTCAACCTGATCAGCCGCATTTA
The DNA here is from genome assembly GCA_046314475.1 of Hydrogenophaga sp. GTDB lineage: Bacteria > Pseudomonadota > Gammaproteobacteria > Burkholderiales > Burkholderiaceae_C > Hydrogenophaga. The sequence continues at coordinate 107 of JBKBWW010000014.1, read as the reverse complement.
CACACCCACCACCGGCACCATCGACTACGCCGGGCCCGACGGCATGCTGCGCCTGACGGACCAGGCGCCGCACCAGATTGCCAGCCTCGGCATCGCGCGCACGTTCC
>JBKBWW010000013.1:0-46026 GCA_046314475.1 Hydrogenophaga sp. | reverse complement strand
AAACTCAGGTGCCGCGTCGAGATGTCGGCCTCGCCGGCCAGATGGAGCTGGCTCAAACGCCGGCGCTGGCGCCAGTGGCGCAGGTGTTCGCCAAACGAAGTGGGTGGGGCGCTGCGGTGGGGGAGGGCGGGGGTGTCCATGGACCGCATGTTAGGGCGAGCGACGCAACGCTTCCATGACCTGTGAGGTCATCGACTGACTGCACGCAGCCACCGACCATGAAGGCCTCTTCAACCCCGCCAGGAGTGCTTCATGTCCCTCACCGCCCAACTTTCATCCACCACCGTGCTGCGCCGTGTGCTGGCATTCGACGCTGTGTCGGGCGCCGGCACCGGGGTGCTGCACCTGTTGCTGGCGCCTCTGCTCGCGACCTGGCTCGGCCTGCCCGAGGCGCTGTTGCAGGCCTCGGGTGTGGCGATCTTCGCGTTCGTGTTGCTGGTCGGCTGGCTGGCGCTGCAAGCCTCGCCGCCACGCGGTCCGCTGATGGCGATCGTGCTGCTCAACGTTGCGTGGGCGATCGCCTGCCTGTGGCTGGCGTTCGGCGGAGCGGTCAACCCCACGCCGCTGGGCTTCGCCTATCTGCTGGTGCAAGCGGCGGTGGTGTTTGTGTTGGCCGAGCTCGAATGGATGGGCTGGCGCCAACGGGCCAGCGCTGATCGGCAACCACTGACAGCGTGATCCGACAACCCAACGAAAAAGGCGACCCGAAGGCCGCCTTTTTCATGTCCGGAGACAGGGAGCGATCAGCGCGTGCCGGTCACTTCCACGTCAACGCGGCGGTCAGGCTGCAGGCAGGCCACCAGAGCGGCGGTGCGGGTGTTGCCCTTGCAATCACCAGCCTTGGTCACCGGCTGGGTTTCGCCCTTGCCAACGGCCGAGATCTTCGCGCTGTCCAGGCGACCATTGGTCACGAGGTAGTTCTTGACGGCCATGGCGCGCTCTTCCGAGAGCTTCTGGTTGTAGGCGTCCGAACCGAGGCGGTCGGTGTGGCCTTCAACGACCACGGTCTGGTAGTTGGCGGTGGACAGGTCACGGGCGAACTTGTCGAGTTCGGCGCGGCCTTCGGGCTTCACGGTGGAAGCGTCAAAGCCGAACAGCGACTCGGCCGACATGCTCACGCGCTGGGGCATCGGTGCCGGTGCGGGCATGGGTGCGGGTGCTGGAGCCTGCACCATCGGTGCGGGCGCTGGCGCCGGTGCCACATAAGGTGCCACGTAAGGCGCTGGTGCTACAGCCACGTAGGCAGGTGCGCGGTTGAACGGGAACACCAGGCCCACGGTGACCGTGTCGACGTTGGTGCGGCCGGTGCTGGCGGTCTTGATCCGGTAGCGTTCGATTTCAGCGCGCAGCCACATCGAGCGGTTCAGTTCGTACTGAACGCCCAGGCCCACTTTCACGTCGGTGTCGCTGTCCTTGTTGCTGCTCACACCGGCAGCGCCGGCGCCGGAGAAGTTGCTCTGGGTGCGGCCGTAAGCGGCACCAACACGACCCAGCACCGAGAAGCGCTCGGTGATCGGCAGCGTGCCGACCAGGTCGAGGTTCAGGCCATGGCGGCGGGTGCTGTTGTTGAAGGGCAGGCCGCCAGCGGTGCTGGACGAGAAGCTGGTCTTGCCCAGATCGAAGTAACCACCTTCCAGCGCGATGTTGCGGTTGAACTGGTAGCCGCCGAAGAGCTTGTAGGCGGTGTCTTTCTCGTCGCTGCTGAAGCCGCTGGCCGGGCCGTTGGCACCCAGCAGGCTGTTGGCAACGCCGGGTTCGTCCACCTTGGCACGGCCTTCGCCAGCGGACACGCCGCCGTAGAAGAAACCGGGTTCTTGGTAGGCAGTCGACGACTGGGCTGAAGCCGACGTGGCGGCAACGGAGAGGATGGCGAGTGTCAGTGCGCTGAAGGCGTGACGGGATTTCATGGGGGACTTTCGAGAGGCTTGGAACTTCGTTTGCACGAAGGGATTTCAGCAACGTGAGCACACCATTCAATGGCGGGCGTCTCGTTGTCAGACCCGTTTGTAATTGCGCGCCTTGGCAGGGTCTGTGCGTTCGCAGACACAGCGTGCGCAGGGTTGTTTTGTGGACACAAGGGTGTTGTGACTTGGCACGCACTTCGCATCGGGTGTGGGCTACCGAACAGATGGTTTGTGCGCCGACCCCTAGTCTCCACCCACACCGATGAGGTTCATGCGTTGAGCATGTGTTTTGTCGGTCGGACCGTGCAACCTGCGCAACCGTTCAAGCCACGGTCACTGACTCCTCAAGGAACATCCCATGAAAAAAGCTCTTCTGCTGATCGCTGTCGCATCCACTTTTGTTCTGGCCGCTTGCGACCGTGAACCCGTCATCGTGAACGCGCCGGCTTCCACCGTCCCAGGCCCTGCGGGTCCTGCAGGCGCCACCGGCAACACCGGTTCGACCGGCTCCATGGGTTCCACCGGCTCGACCGGCTCCACCGGTGCCACGGGCTCCACGGGTTACACCGGCAACACCGGCGCCACGGGTGACACCGGCGCGACCGGCAGCACCGGCGCCACGGGCGACACCGGCAAGACCGGTGGCGGCAACACCGTGATCGTGGTGCCACCCGCAGAACCCGCCAAGTAATCGGCTGCTGTTCAACACAAGGAAAACACCATGAGCATTGGAACCATTCTGTTGATCGTGCTGGTCTTGATGTTGCTGGGTGTGGTGCCCAGCTGGAACCACAGCCGCAGCTGGGGCTACGGCCCCAGTGGCGTGCTCGGTGTCGTGCTGATCATCGTGGTCGTGTTGCTGCTCACCGGCAGGCTCTGACACCCACACCCCTTCAAAAAGCCCCCGCTGGTTCGCCAGCGGGGGCTTTTTGCATGGTGGGGACAAATCACTACTGCCAGCGCGGACACCTTCGCCGCTGACAGAATGGACCAGTCGCTTTTTCGCCGACTCCCTGCTGTCACTGGAGCCTTCATGTCCGCCACCGCCCGCTTCGCGCACCCCTTCGCCAACACCGTCAAAGCCTTCAAGACCGCCTCGGGCAAGAGCGGACGCCTCTACTCGCTGCCGGCGCTGGCCAAACAATTCCCCGAGATCCAGCGACTGCCGGTGTCGCTGCGCATCGTGCTGGAGAGCGTGCTGCGCCACTGCGACGGCGAGCGCGTGATGCCCGAGCACGTGGCCCAGCTCGCGCAGTGGAAGCCCAAGGGCGAGCGCACGCAGGAGATTCCGTTCACCGTGGCGCGCGTGGTGCTGCAGGATTTCACCGGCGTGCCGCTGCTGGCCGACCTGGCCGCCATGCGCAGCGTGGCCGAGCGCCTGGGCAAGGACCCGAAGAAGATCGAGCCGCTGGTGCCGGTGGACCTGGTGGTGGACCACTCGGTGATGGTGGACCACTATGGCACCAAGAGCGCACTCGACCTCAACATGAAGCTCGAATTCCAGCGCAACAACGAGCGCTACCAGTTCATGAAGTGGGGCATGCAGGCCTTCGACACCTTTGGCGTGGTGCCCCCCGGCTTCGGCATCGTGCACCAGGTGAACCTGGAGTACCTGGCGCGCGGCGTGCACCTGAAGGGCGGTCTGTACTACCCCGACACGCTGGTGGGCACCGACAGCCACACCACCATGATCAACGGCATCGGTGTGGTGGGCTGGGGTGTGGGCGGCATCGAGGCCGAGGCGGCCATGCTCGGCCAGCCCGTGTACTTCCTCATGCCCGATGTGGTGGGCTTCGAGCTCACCGGGCGCCTGCGCGAAGGCGTGACCGCGACCGACCTGGTGCTCACCGTCACCGAGATCCTGCGCCAGCACAAGGTCGTGGGCAAGTTCGTCGAGTTCTTCGGCGAAGGCACGGCATCACTCGCCTTGCCCGACCGCGCCACCATCGCCAACATGGCGCCCGAGTACGGCGCCACCATGGGCTTCTTTCCGGTGGACGGCAAGACGCTGGATTACTTTCGCGGCACCGGCCGCAGCAAGGCCGAGATCGAGGCCTTTGAAGCCTACTTCCGCGCGCAGGGCATCTTCGGTGTGCCCGGTGCACCCGGTGCGTCCATCAAGGCCGGCGAGATCGACTATTCGCAAGTGGTGTCGCTGGACCTCGGCCAGGTCACGCCCAGCCTGGCCGGCCCCAAGCGCCCGCAAGACCGCATCGAGCTCGGCAATGTGGCCAGCCAGTTTGCCGAGCTGTTCAGCAAGCCCAACGCGCAGAACGGCTTCAACCGCCCCGCCGCGCTGCTGCACACGCGTCACCAGCCTTTGAGTGCCGACGAGATCGACACAGCGGCTCCGGCCAAGCTGCAACCCACGCCACCGGGCGCACCGCGCTTTGTGGCCGAGATGGAGGCCAACAAACCCGCCGCGGTCACCGCCGAGGCCGCGCCCGCCTTGCCCAACAAAGGCAGCAAGCTCAGCATCGGCAACGGCGACGTGTTGATCGCCGCCATCACCAGCTGCACCAACACCTCCAACCCCGGCGTGCTGCTGGCCGCCGGCCTGCTGGCCAAGAAGGCGGTGGAGGCGGGCTTGAAGGTCAAGCCGCACATCAAGACCTCGCTGGCCCCCGGCTCGCGCATCGTCACCGAGTACCTCACGCAGACCGGCCTGCTGCCCTACCTGGAGAAGCTCGGTTTCTCGCTTGCGGGCTACGGCTGCACCACCTGCATCGGCAACGCGGGCGACCTCACGGCCGAGCTCAACGAGGTCATCACCAGCAACGACCTGATCTGCGCGGCCGTGCTCTCGGGCAACCGCAACTTCGAGGCGCGCATCCATCCCAACCTCAAGGCCAACTTCCTGGCCAGCCCGCCGCTGGTGGTGGCCTATGCGATTGCCGGCAACGTGATGGTCGATCTCATGACCGAGCCGCTGGGTAAAGGCAAAGGAGGCAAGCCGGTGTACCTGGGCGACATCTGGCCCACCAGCGACGAGATCTACGACCTGATGAAGTTCGCCATGAACGGCCGTGCCTACCGCGAGAACTACGCGCGTGTGAAGGCCGAGCCCGGCAAGCTGTGGGAGCGCATCAAAGGCGTGAGCGGCAACGCCTACACCTGGCCCGAGAGCTCCTACATCGCCGAGCCGCCGTTCTTTGAATCGTTCGAACTCGCCTTGCCCGCCGCCACCGAGCCACCCGCCGTGCGGGGTGCGCGCGTCATGGCGCTGTTTGGCGACTCCATCACCACCGACCACATCTCGCCCGCCGGCAACATCGCCGAGAACTCGCCGGCTGGCCAATGGCTGTTGGCGCGCGGCGTGCTCAAGGCCGACTTCAACAGCTACGGCGCGCGCCGCGGCCACCACGAGGTGATGATGCGCGGCACCTTTGCCAACGTGCGCATCAAGAACCTCATGCTCGCGGCCGGGGCAGACGGTTCGATCGAAGAGGGCGGCTGGACGATCTATCAGCAGGAGGGCGTGGGCCACGGTCAGAAGATGAGCATTTTTGATGCCGCCATGCGCTACCAGGCCGCGAACATTCCCACCGTGGTCTTTGCCGGTGAGGAGTACGGCACCGGCTCCAGCCGCGACTGGGCCGCCAAAGGCACGCAGTTGCTCGGCATCAAGGCCGTGGTGGCGCGCAGCTTCGAGCGCATCCACCGCTCCAACCTGGTGGGCATGGGCGTGCTGCCCCTGCAGTTCAAGGCGGGTGACTCCTGGGGCAGCCTGGGGCTGCGCGGCGATGAAACCATTGATGTACTGCCACTCCCCGAGCTCACGCCCCAAAGTGATGCGCAACTGGTGATCACGCGCGCCGACGGGTCGCGCAAGACCGTCACCGTGACCCTGCGCATCGACACGCCGGTGGAAGTGAACTATTACCGCGAGGGCGGAATCCTCCCCTACGTGCTCAGGCAATTGTTGAGCGCTTGAGCCGGATGCCGCAAAGCGGCATGATGTGTTTTCAGTTGCACCAGGAGCCGCCATGCGAAAGCCTGCCTTGTACAGCCCGTCCAGCCGAGCAGGTGCGTCACCCATGGGCGCTGGTGCAAAGGCGGACGCGGTGGCCGATGCGGTTGAAGCACCGAAGCGCGCGGGCCGGCTGAGCCGGTTTCGCGCTGCTTCATCGCGTGCGGCCTCCAAGCCGCGCGTGATGTGGTCGGCCATGGCCTTGCTCGCGGTGCTGCTGGCCGCCAGCGTGTGGCAAGGGGGTGTGGGCGGCCCCAAGGCGCTCACGCAAAAAGACATCGACGCCGCCGTGCTGCGCACCCTCACCACGCAAAACCTGCCCTCGCGCGCGGCGCGCGCCGCCGAGAAGATCCGCCCCGCCGTGGTGCGGGTCATGTCCTACGGCAAGAACAGCGAGGGCAAGGAGGTGGAGCAGGGCGTGGGCACCGGGGTGGTGATCACCGACAAGGGCATCATCCTGACCAACCTGCACGTGGTGCAGAGCGCGCAGAGCGTCAAGATCGTGTATTCAGACGGCTCTGAATCGCCGGCCACCGTGACCGGTGCGCAGCCGCAGAACGACCTGGCTGTGTTGCAGGCGCAGATCATTCCCGACGACCTCATCTCGGCCACCATGCGCTCCACCAACGATCTGGTGCCTGGCGAAGACGTGGTGGCCGTGGGCTTCCCGTTCGGCATCGGCCCCTCGGTGTCCTCGGGCGTCATCTCGGGCTTTGGCCGCGCCTTCAAGTCGCCCGAGGGCGTGCAGGAAATCGGCAACCTGATCCAGTTCGACGCCGCGGCCAACCCCGGCAATTCGGGCGGTCCGCTGGTCACCATGGACGGTGAGGTCATCGGCATCGTCACCGGCATCCTCAACCCCACCAGCCACCGCACCTTTGTTGGCATCGGATTTGCAGTGCCCATCGAGAGTGCTGCGTCCGCCGCCGGCTTGCCACCCTTCTGATTTTTCTTCACCGTCACAGGAGCTTCCATGGACCAGAACGCCGCCCCCGACACCGCCCAGCTCATGGAGCAGATCCTGTATGAAGTGAAACGCGTCGTGGTGGGGCAAGACCGGTTCCTGGAGCGTGTGATGGTGGCCATGCTGGCCCAGGGCCACCTGCTGGTCGAAGGCGTGCCCGGTCTGGCCAAGACGCTCACCGTCAAGACCCTGGCCAATGTGGTGCAGGGCCAGTTCAAGCGCATCCAGTTCACGCCCGATCTGGTGCCCGCCGACCTGGTGGGCACACGCATCTACAACCAGAAGACCGGCGACTTCAGCACCTCGCTGGGCCCCGTGTTCGCCAACCTGCTGCTGGCCGACGAGATCAACCGCGCGCCGGCCAAGGTGCAGAGCGCGCTGCTGGAGGTGATGCAGGAGCGGCAGGTGACGATTGCCGGCGAGTCGCACAAGGTGCCAAGCCCGTTCCTGGTGATGGCCACACAGAACCCGATCGAGACCGAAGGCACCTACCCGCTGCCCGAGGCGCAGGTCGACCGTTTCATGATGAAGGTGATGGTGGACTACCCCACGGACGAGGAAGAGTTTGTGATCGTCGAACGCGTCACGGGCCCGGCGGTGCAGGTGAATGCGGTGGCCACCACCGACCAGCTCGCGGTGCTGCAGGCGCAGTGCCGCCAAGTCTATGTGGACCCCTCGCTGGTGCAGTACGCGGTGAAGCTGGTGTCGGCCACGCGCACGCCCGAGAAACATGGTCTCAAGGACCTCGCGCGTTTCATCACCTTTGGCGCCAGCCCGCGCGCCACCATCGGCCTGGTGGAAGGCGCCCGCGCGCTGGCCATGCTGCGCGGGCGCAGTTATGCGCTGCCCGAAGACATGACCGACCTCGTGCCCGACGTGCTGCGCCACCGCGTGGTGCTGTCGTACGAAGGCTTGTCCGAAGGCCTCACATCCGATTCGCTGATCGCAAAAATCATGAAACAGATCGCGCCACCGGCCCGCCCGCTGGAGCACGAAAAGCGCGCCGCCTGAGCGCACCCGGACGCTCACCATGTTCTTCAAACGCCTGTTCGGATCCGATCGCAGCGCGACCGATGCGCCGGCCAAGGCCGCAGGCCTTGCACTGGCCACACCGGTCACACAGCGAGCCGACGCCTTGCTGCGCCGGCTCGAATGGACCGTGCTGCGCAAGCTCGATGGGTTGCTGCAGGGCGACTACAAAACGCTCATGCGCGGCTCCGGCCTCGATCTCGCCGATTTGCGCGAATACCAGCTGCACGACGACGTGCGGCATATCGACTGGAACGTGACCGCGCGGCTGCAGCAGCCCCATGTGCGCGTGTTCACCGAAGACCGCGAGATGGCCGCCTGGTTCCTGCTCGACCTCAGCCCCTCGGTGGACTTTGGCTCAGGCAACCAGCGCAAGAGCCAGGTGCTGCTGGACTTCACCGCCGTGCTCGCGCGCCTGATCGGGCGCCACGGCAACCGTGTGGGCGCCGTGCTCTACGGCTCGCGCGGGCAACCGGTGGTGGACGCGGTGCTGCCCGCGCGCGGTGGCCGCACCCAGGTGCTGCGTCTGATGCAGATGGTGCTGCAGCCGCCGGCCAAGGACGCGAGCGTCAAGGACGGTGTGACCCAGCTCTCCGACCTGCTCAAGGCCGCCGTGCACACCGTGCGCCAGCGCGCCACCGTGTTCGTGGTGTCCGACTTCATCAGCGAGCCAGGCTGGGAAAAACCGCTCGGTGAACTCGCTCGGCGCCACGACGTGGTGGCTGTGCGCCTGCTCGACCCGTTGGAGCTCGATCTGCCCGACCTCGGGCTGATCCCGATCCGCGATGCCGAGACCGGCGAACAGCTGATGGTGGACACGCACGATGCCGGCTTCCGGCAACGCTTTGCGCGCATCGCCGCCCAGCGCGAGGCGCAATTGCGCGAGAGCCTGGCGCGCGCCGGGGTCGACACGCTGGAGCTCTCCACCGACGACGACCTGGCCGAAGCGGTGGTGCGCTTCATCGACCTGCGCAAGCGCCGCCTGCGCGCCGGAAAACACGCGCAGGCCGGCCGCAGCATGCCGTCCCAGATGCCCAGCCGCGACCGCGCCAGCTTCGGCATTCCCCGAGAAGGAACACGACCATGAACATTCCCGTCACATTCTTGTGGCCGCAGTTGCTCTGGCTGCTGCTGGCCTTGCCGCTGCTGGTGTTGCTGTATGTGTGGCTGCTGCGCCGGCGCAAGCAGGCCGCGGTGCGTTTTGCCAGCCTGGCCATCGTGCGCGAAGCCATGGGCAAAGGCCCGGGCTGGCGCCGCCATGTGCCGCCGGTGCTGCTGCTGCTGGCCATCGCCACGATGCTGCTGGCTTCGGCGCGGCCCATGGCCAGCATCGTGTTGCCGTCGCAGGAACAGACCATCATCCTGGCCATGGACGTGTCGGGCAGCATGCGCGCCGAAGACGTGCAACCCAACCGCCTGGTGGCTTCGCAGAACGCCGCCAAGGCCTTCCTCGCCGAACTGCCTCGCCATGTGAAGGTAGGCATTGTGGCCTTTGCCGGGTCGGCGCAGGTGGTGCAACCCATCACGCTCAGCCGCGAAGACTTGGTGACCGCGATCGACAAGTTCCAGCTGCAGCGCGCCACCGCCATCGGCAGCGCCATCGTGGTCTCGCTTTCCGAACTGTTCCCCGGTCAGGGCTTCGACATCGGCGCCATGACCTACAACCGCAACAGCGATCCGTTCGCGCCCCAAGGCCGCGCCATCGACCAGCCCAAGACCGAGCCCAAGGCCTTCGTGCCCGTGGCGCCAGGCTCGTACACCTCGGCGGCCATCATCCTGCTCACCGACGGCCAGCGCACCACTGGCGTGGACACCGCAGAAGCCGCCAAGATGGCCGCCGACCGTGGCGTGCGCGTCTACACCGTGGGCGTGGGCACGGTGGACGGCGAGATCATCGGGTTTGAAGGTTGGTCCATGCGCGTGCGCCTGGACGAAGACAGCCTCAAGGAAGTGGCCCGCACCACGCAGGCCGAGTACTTCTACGCCGGCACCGCCGACAACCTGAAGAAGGTCTACGAGACGCTGAGCACGCGCCTGACAGTGGAGAAAAAGGAAACCGAAATCGCCGGCCTGCTCGCGCTGGTGGCGTCGATCCTGGCGCTGTTCTCGGCGGGGCTCTCGGTGTTGTGGTTCAACCGGATTCTGTGAGGGCGCCGCCGGTTGACACCGGCACAATCCCCGCATGAACCAACAAGTGATCGTCGCCGGTGGAGGCATCGGCGGCCTGGCCTGTGCTTTGGCGCTGGCGCGCCAGGGTGTGCCGACCGTGCTGCTGGAGCAGGCGGCGGCGTTTGGTGAGGTGGGGGCCGGATTGCAGCTCGGACCCAACGCCACGCGGGTGCTGTCCGACTGGGGCCTATCCGATGCGCTGCAGGCTTGTGCGGCGTTCCCCGACGCGCTGCTTGTGCGCGATGCCCACCGCGGCGCCGATCTTGGGCGGCTGCGTCTGGGTGCCATGGCCATCGCTCGCCATGGCCAGCCTTACGCGACGCTGCACCGGGCCGATCTGCACGCATTGCTGCTGGCAGCCGTGCAGGAACACGGGCTGACCGACCTGCGTTTGAATACACGGCTGGCGTCGTTCACCGAATCGTCCGTCGATGTGACGGCCACGCTGGACCATGGCAGCACGATCACCGGCAGCGCTTTGCTGGGCTGCGACGGTTTGTGGAGCCGCGTGCGCGCGCAGTTGCTTGGCGCCCAGCCCGTGCGCGCCAGCGGCCACCTGGCCTACCGAGGCATGGTGCGCGCGGCCGATCTGCCGCTGGCTCTGAGGGCCAACGTGGTCACGGCCTGGCTCGGTCCGCGCATGCACGTGGTGCACTACCCCGTGCGCGGTGGCGAGTGGATGAATGTGGTGGCGGTGGTGCACGGCGTGCTGGGTCAGGGCCATGGGGGTGAGCCGGGTTCGGACCCGCAGAGCTGGACTCATGAAGCCCGGGCCGCCGACCTCCAGCGCGCGCTCGGGCCCGCCTGTGTGGACCTGCTGTCCATGATCGACGCCGTGCCCGCGTGGTCGCTCTGGGCCTTGAACGACCGCCCGGCCATGGGCGGCGCGCACGAGCACGCGCAGGGCAGGGTGGCGCTGGTGGGCGATGCGGCGCATCCGCTGCGCCCGTATCTCGCGCAGGGTGCGGCGATGGCGATGGAAGACGCGTGGACGCTTGGCCGCCTGTTGAAACCCGCACCGACGTCCACCGACTGGCCTGCCGTGTTGGCCCGTTTCGCCGACACCCGCTGGCAGCGCAATGCGCGCGTGCAGCAGCACTCTCAGCGCAACGGCCGCATCTTCCACGCCACGGGTCTGGTTCGCTTCGGGCGCGACACCGCCATGCGCTGGCTGGGCGAAGCTTTGCTGGACAATCCATGGCTGTACGACGGGCCGCCCGAGCCCGAACAAGACCCCATCCCTTCACCCCGATCCCAGAGGAAGACATGACCCTGAAGTCCACCCCCAACCGTCGCCACGCCCTGGCCACTGCCGCAGCCCTGGTGGCTGCCACCGTGCTGCCCGCTGCACAGGCACAGACCACCTGGCCCAACCGGCCGCTCAAGATCGTGGTGGGTTTCCCCGGTGGTTCTTCGCCCGACCTCATGGCGCGCCTGCTGGCCGAGCCGCTGTCGCAGGCGCTGGGCCAGCCGGTGGTCATTGAAAACAAGCCCGGTGCCGGCGGCAACATCGCCGCAGCGCAGGTCGCCCGGGCCACCGACGACCACACCATCGGGCTGATGATCAACGGCAACATGACGATCGCCAAGATCCTCAATCCCGACACCACCTACGACCCACTCAAAGACCTGACGCCAGTCTCGCTGATCGCCGTGGCCCCGCTGGTGCTCAGCGCACCGGCCGGCAGCCCGAGCGGCGCCGCTTTTTTTGCCGCAGCGAAGCAGTCGGGCACCAGCTGGAACTACGGCACGCCCGGCGTGGGCACGGTGGCCCACCTGGGCATGGAGCTGCTCAAGAGCCGCGCCGGCATTGCGCCGGTGCATGTGCCGTACCCCGGCAACCCGCAGGTGATCACGGCGCTGCTGGGCAACCAGATTCAGATGTCGATGCTGCCGCCGGGCCTGGCCATGGCGCAGGTGCGTGCGGGCAAGCTCAACGCCATCGGCGTCACCTCGGCCGGGCGCAGCAGCGTGGTGCCCGAGCTGCCCAGCCTGTCCGAAGCAGGCGTGAAAAACCTGCAACTGGAAATCTGGAACGCGGTGGCCGCGCCCAACAGCCTGCCCAAGGCGCATGTGAACCGCCTGGCCGTGCTGCTCACCGACATCGTGCGGCGCGAAGACATCCGACAGAAGATCTTTGCGCAGGGCTGGCAGGTGGCGGGCACCTCGCCCGAAGGCCTGCGCCGCCGCATCGAGAGCGACACGGCCGTGATGGCCGACGTGATCGAGCGCAACAACATCCGCCCCTGAGCGGACCCGACCGGGCTCACGCCCTCCAGCAAACAGGCGGCCTCGGCCGCCTGTTTGCATTTGTAAATCCATCGGCAAAAACGTAGTTGTTCATCTGTCCTGAGCCAACAAGCGGTATAAAAACGTCAAATAAATCACACCTAAGTTGTAAAAAAACGACGTGGTAGTGATCTTAAAAGGTTCATTGCCATAACGGTTTGACGACTTCTGGGAGGGGGCGGCATGCATCGTTCAAAGGGCTTCCTGCCCGCGTTCTGCGCATCCTTCGGGACCTGACGCCATGGCCAACGTGCTGGCGATTCATTCGGTCTGCAGTTCGATTGCGACCTTCCTGAACAACACCTACCCGGCGTCCACCAACGGCATGACCATGCCGGCTTGCGATTTCGTGGTGTTGTCCTCGCGGGAGATGGCCAACCCGCCGACCGAGGGCAACCGCGTGAGCCTCTACCTCTACCGCGCCACGGTCAACGAACACAGCCGCCAGCAGCGCCCGTCGCGCGCGCCGCAGGCACGGCCCGCGCCGCTGAGCCTGGATCTGCACGTGTTGCTGTCGGCTTGGGGCGACACCGCGCTGGACGAGCACATCCTGATGGCCTGGGCCATGCGCCAGCTGCACCTGTATCCGTTGCTCGATGCCTCGTCGCTGTCGCCCGAGCCTGGCTGGGACGCCGACGAGGTCATCCAGATCGTGCCCGCCGAGCTCTCCACCGAAGACATCATGCGCATCTGGGACGCGCTGGAGCCCTCGTACCGGCTGTCGTCCTCCTACATCGCGCGCACCGTGCGGCTGGACCCCGACGAGCTGCCCGAAGCGGTGCCGGTGGTCGCGACCCGTTACGCCTACAGCGAGGGGGTGGCCTCATGACGCTGTTGCTCAACGCCCGAGAGGTCGAACGCGCCGAGCGCCGCGTGTTGGGTGCCTTGCGCTGTGTGGACGCCACCACCGGCGCGGCGCTGGACCGTCCCCTTCGGGCGCAGGCGCCCGAGGGTGCGCGCATCCTGCGCAACCGCAGCGGCCTGCTGGTGATCCACGAATGGTTGCCGCTGGCGCACCACGCGGCCGCCTTTGCCGCGGCGCCCAATGACGTGGCGGTGGGCTCTCTCTCGCTGATGCTCACCGTTTCCGACCCGCAGGGCGACTACTTGCCGCGGCTGGTGCGGGTGGCGCTGCCGCGCGACGCCGACCCGGCCAACGCCGACCAGCCCGACTCGCTGTTCCGTCCGCTGACCGTGCCCATGTACCCCTCCGCCACCGGTCGCGTTGGCGCCAACTGGGCCTGCATCAGCGTGAGCGTGTTCGAGCAAGGCAGCGGCGATGCGCTCGGCGGCGTGCTGCTGCGCGTGGTGGCCGCCGGAGCGGTGCGCGCGCTGGGCTTGAGCGACTGGCGCGGCGAAGCGCTGGTGCCCGTGGCCGGTGTGCCTGTGACCACCTGGTCCACCGAGCCCGGCGCTGTGATCGTCACGCAGATTCCGGCCGAGCTGCAGGCCGTGGCCGACCCGGCCAGCGTCACGCGCACACCGCAGGCCGTGGTGCAACTGGGCCGGGTGCCTTCTGCCTTGCCGCTGGTGGACCCGGCGGCCATTGAAACAGCGCGCGCAGGCCTGCCGCAGGCCAGCGCGGTTGTCAGCCTGGCGGCCGGTCGACCGCTGCACCTCTCCCTCGGGATCGACCTGCCCTGAGGACCCGCCATGTTCCCACCCGCACTTCACAAGGAGAAACACCATGCCTGAATACCTCGCGCCGGGGGTTTACGTCGAAGAAACCAGTTTCCGCGCCAAGAGCATCGAAGGGGTGGGCACCAGCACCACCGCGTTTGTCGGGCCCACGCGCAAGGGCCCGTACCGGGTCGACAACGACACCCCCGAATCGCCCGAGCTGCTCACCAGCTACGGCGACTTCGAGCGCATCTACGGCGGTTTTGCCGACCTCTCGGTGGGCGCCGGCGTGCCGGGCACCAACTACCTGGCGCACGCGGGGCGGGCGTTTTTCAACGAAGGTGGCTCGCGGCTGTATGTCTCGCGTGTGGTGGGCAGCGGGGCCGCATCCGCGCGGCTGCTGGTGGCGGGCACGCTGGCTGTGCCTGCGGTGGACGCGGTGCCTGCCGGCCCTGGTGGTGTGCCGCCGGCCGTGCCCGCCGTGCCTGCCGTGGCGGCCAACCGCCCCATCGCGTTTCAGGCGCGTTTTCCCGGCGCCAGCGGCAACGGACGCATCGTCGTGCGCGCCATCGCCACGCCGGCGTCTGAAACCGCCGTGGCCAACAGCCCCGAAGGCACGATGCTGCGCACCGTGGCGGGGGGCACCACCTCGCACCACGTCAAGCTGGGCGGCGCCTGGCGTCCCGCCGGCAATCTGGGTGGCGCTGCGGGCGTCGTGGCCACGCTGCTGGCCAATGCACCGCACATCGTCACGCTGCAGGTGAGCACCTTCGACGCCGATGGCGATGGCCAGAGCTACGAAGACCTCGGCCTGGCCGCCCACCACCCCCGCTGGATCGGCCATGTGCTCGCCGCCAGCCCGTCGCGCCGCAGCGACCACCTGCAAAACGCCTTCGCCATCACCATCGGCAGCGACGTGTTGCCGATCGATCTGCACAACGGTTTGCTCAGCGGTGCCGTGGCCAACGCCAACGGCCAGATGGAGCGCAGCTGGGTGCTCACCGGGGGCACCGACGGCGCCGAGCCCACGTCGACCAACTACGCACTGGCCTTGTCTGAAATCGCCTCGCTCGAAGACGTGTCCATCGTCGCCGCACCCGGCAGCTCGGCCTACGGCGTGGACGACGACGACAACCCCCAGGCCATTGCCAGCGCGCTCGTTGCGCACGCCGAAGGCCGCCGCGCCTACCGCATTGCCGTGCTCGACACACCGCCCGAGCTGCTGCCCACCACGGCACGCACCTACCGCGGTTTGTTCGACTCCAAGTACGGCGCCATGTACTTCCCGTGGGTGGTGGTGTCCAACCCGCTGGCGCGCCCGGGCCGCGAAGACATTCCCAAAGAAATTGCGCTGCCACCTTCGGGTTTTGTCAGCGGCATCTACGCGCGCAACGACGTGCAGCGTGGCGTGCACAAGGCGCCGGCCAACGAGGTGGTGCGCGGTGCCTTGCGATTTGAGATCGACGTGAATTTTGCGCAGCAGGAGCTGCTCAACCCGGCCGGTGTGAACTGCCTGCGTTTCTTCAGCGGGCGTGGCAACCGCGTGTGGGGCGCGCGCCTGATCTCCAGCGACCCCGAATGGAAATACGTCAGCGACCGGCGCTACTTCAACTACCTGGAGGCGTCGATCGACCGCAGCACCCAGTGGGCCGTGTTCGAGCCCAATGGCGAGCGCCTGTGGGCCAACATCCGCCAGACCATCGCCGACTTTCTCTACAACGAGTGGCGCAGCGGCGCGCTGCTCGGCACCTCGCCCGACGAGGCGTATTTCGTGCGCTGCGACCGCAGCACCATGACGCAGAACGACCTGGACAACGGTCGCCTCATCTGCCTGATCGGCGTGGCCATCATCAAGCCGGCCGAGTTCGTGATCTTCCGCATCGGCCAGAAAACGGCCGACGCCCGCGAGTGAATTCCCGTTTCACACGATTCATCAGGAGCTGAACCATGGCCAACCGCACCACGCCCTACGGCGCCTTCAACTACCTCGTCAACTTCGACGGCGGCGAGGTCTTCGGCGGCTTCTCCGATGTCAGCGGCATCGGCACCGAAGTCACCGTGGCCGAGTACCGCAACGGCAACGACAAGGAGAACCACGTGCGCAAGGTCGCCGGCATCCACAAGGTGTCCGACGTGACCTTGAAGCGCGGCATCCTCAACAGCAAGACGCTGTTCGACTGGATCAGCCAGACCCGCACCCAGGGCCCGGCTGCGCAGCGCAACGTGACCATCACCCTGCTCGACGAAGCGCACACGCCCGTGCAGACCTGGGTGTTGCGCGGCGTGATCCCGATGAAATACACCGGACCCACGCTGGCAGGCAAGGGTGGGGGCGATGTGGCGATGGAGGAGATCGCGCTCTCCGCTGAAGCCATGGAAATCGCCGCCTGAACCGACCGCAGATCGACGCCATGAGCCTCGTGTTCGAAACCGCCGCCCCCGCCTTGCGCACCGCGCCGGAGCGCACCGACGTGGCGTGTTTCGTGGGCTTCGTGGCGCGCCGGCGCGAGCAGCCGCTGCCCATGTCGGTGCGCCGCCAGCTCACAGACGCGGGCTGGGTGCACGGCCCGTGGCGCAAGGGGGCCGATGCCCTGGAGGCGCTGGACAACGTGCCGGTGGTGATCGACAGCTGGGCCCTCTTTGACCGCCTCTTTGCTTGGGACGAGCGCCTGGTGGGCCGCGCACCCGACGCGGTTAGCGGCGCGCCCTCGCTGTGCGCCACCTACCTGGGGGCCGCGGTGCGCAGCTTTTTTGCACGCGGTGGTCAGCGCGCGGTGGTGGTTCGCGTGGGCGACCCGTGGGCGTTTCTGGAGTCTGCGTCCAACCGCGCGGCCAAACGGCGCGTGCGTGTGGCCCGGCTCATCCCCGGCTTCAGCGACCGCGATCCGGTGGGCGAGGTGTTCGAGCCCATGGACCCACGCACCTGGCGCGGCATGGGCCATGTGGTGGGGCTGTCCGAAGCCAGCCTCTTGTGCCTGCCCGACCTGCCCGACGCGTGCTCGACCGAACCCTTGGCGCCGTCGGTGGCCGTGCCTTTGCTGCCACCGCCCGAAGGCTTTGTGGAATGCAGCCCCGACGAACCACCCCTGGCCAAAGACGCGGGCCTGCGCGCCCTGCGCGCGCCCCGCCTGGACGGCCCGGGCTACGGCCCCTGGCGCGTGGCCGTGGCCAGCGTGCGCGCGTTTCTCGCGCAGCACCAGCGCGAGATGCTGTTCATCGGCGCGCTGCCTCTGCCGCGCGAAGACGCACGCCGGCCGCTGAGCGACGGCGGCGTGCACGCGCACAGCGACATGTTGGCGTTCTTGCGGCGCAGCGGCGTGCTGGAGGCCGAGGGCCGTGTGGACGCCGGCGGACTGTCGATCGCCAGCGCCTTTGTGCAACTCGGTTACCCGTGGCTGGCCACACGCAGTGCGCAAGATTTGCCCGAAGGCCTGGAGCCACCCGACGGCGCGCTCGCCGGCTTGATCGCCGGCAGCGCCCTGGCGCGCGGCACCCATGCCAGCGTGGCCGGTGACACCTCCATGCCGGCGCTGCGCGACCTGCAAAGCGCAGCGCCCTTGCCCGGTTGGGGTGCCGGGGCGCAGTCGCCCAGTGCGAAGCTGGCCGAGCGCGTGTGCCTGTTCACCCAGCAGGCCGGTGGCTGGGCGCTGCAATCCGACGTGACCACCACCCCCGACGCAGCCTGGCGCAGCGGCGGAGTGAGCCGCCTCATGGCCACGCTGCTGCGCGCGGCGCGCCTGCGCGGGCAGAGTGTGCTGTTCGACGGCAACGGCCCCGAGACCTGGGCGCGGCTGGAGCGCAGCTTTGAAGAACTGCTCAAGGGCTTCTGGCGCGTGGGTGCGCTGGCCGGCGCCACGCCCACCGAGGCCTTCAGCGTGCGTTGTGACCGCAGCACCATGACGCAGAACGACATCGACAATGGGCGCCTCGTGACCGAGATCACCGTGCTGCCGGCGCACTGCATCGAGCGCATCACGGTGGTGCTGGCGCTCGCAGCGGCCGGTGTGGGCCAGGCCAGCGTGCGGGAGGTGGCGTGATGGCCATCGGTGCAGAGTTCTCCGCCAGCGCATCGGCCCAGGTGTCGATCGGTTTTGGTTCAGCGCCCGCTCAGCCGTCGTCGGCGCCGCTCATTCCGTTTCGCTTCCAGGTGCGCTTTCGCCAGTCGGGCGCGGGCACGGGCCAGGGCAACGGGGTGGACATGTGCAAGGGCGCCTTTGCCGAATGCACGGGTTTGGAGGCCACCATGGAACCCAAGGTGATCCGCAGCGGTGGTGTGAACCACAGCGCGTTCCAGCGCGCGGGGCAGGTGACCCACGCCACCGTGATCCTCAAGCGCGGCATGACCGACAACCGCCACCTCTGGAAGTGGTTTGCCATGGTCTCGGGCGGCGATTACGCCGCGCGCATGGACGTGGACATCGACATGCTCGATGGCGCGGGCACCAAGGTCATGACCTGGTCGCTCGCGCGCTGCATGCCGGTGAAGTTCAAGGCGGCCGACCTCAACGCCCGCGCCACCGAGGTGGCGGTGGAAGAGCTGCACCTGGCCCACGAGGGCCTCACCCTCGGTTTTCCCAAGGCCTGACCATGACCGAGCGCACCATCGCCGTGGCCGAGTTCAAGACGCTGAGTCCCGCGCCCGAGCAGGTGGTGAAGGTGCACTTCAACCCGGCCTCGCTGCAATACACCGTGTCCAACACGCTGGGCCCCGCCGGCCAGGGCGCGGGCAGCCGCCAGTATGTGAGCGCCACCGTGGCCAAGCTCACCATGGACCTGGTGTTCGACACCACCGCCGAGAACCTCAGCGGCGAGATCAAGGGCGGCGAAGACGTGCGCAGCACCACCGACAAGATGGCGCAGATGCTCAAGCCCTTCGGCGGTGAGAACGAAAAGACGCCGCCGCGCGTGGAGTTCAGCTGGGGCGCTTACCGTTTCGTGGGCACGGTGGAGCAATACAAGGAAACGCTGGACCTGTTTTCTCACGACGGTGTGCCGCTGCGCGCGGGCATCAACCTCACGCTCTCCAGCGACGCACCCAATTTTGAGAGCGCCAGCGCACCGGCATCTTCGGCCGACCGAGCGGGCGCATCCGCGATGGAAGTGCCCGGTGGTGCCGGGCCGTCGGGTGTGGCCGCGGCCGGTGGCGATCCTCGCGCTGCCCGCGCGGTGGCGAGTGCCAACGCCTCGGCCAGCCTGCGTTTTGGCGGCAGCGCGTCGCTGCTGGTGGATGCCAAGGTGTCGCTGGGCGCACCGGCCGCGTTTGCATCGGGCTCGCTGTCGCTGGGGGCGGGCGCAGGCGTGGGCATCGGAGTCGGTGCGGGCATCGGTGCCACCGCCGGTGCTGCCTTTGCGGGCCTGCGCACCGGTGCGGGTGCCAGCGCTTCGTTGCCCAACGCGCAGGCCTTGCTGCCCACCGCGCAGGTGAGCGCCGGTGCCACCGGTTTTGCGCCGGGCGGCATGGCGCGCGGATCGGGTGCCGGCAGCCTGGGCACCGACGTGGGGGCTGCCGCCGACCTGCAGGCCCGCATCGCCTTCGACTGAACACAGCAGGGAGACACACATGCCCATCACGTTTGAAGAAGTCACCGCCGAAGTGCCGGCCGATCGGCCCAGCCCGCCCACCGCCCAGGCCAGCGAGGCCGCGCCAGCCGACGACCCACGCGCACTCGATGCGTTGCAGCAGGCGCTGGACCTGCGTGCCGAGCGCACCTGGCGCCTGCACACCGACTGACCTTCCCCACATCGCAGCACCCCATGACCGAAACCGCCCTCAGCCGACAAGCTCTCTACAGCGCACGCCCCACGCTGCGGCTGGCCGGGCAGGCCGATGTGCGGCTGTCCAACCTGCTGGTTGCCATGCGCATGGACGAGAGCGAAGGCGGCATGAGCCGGCTGGAGCTGCGCCTCTCCAACTGGGTGGGCACCACGGCGGGCGGCGCCGAGCAGGCCTTTGGTGCGCAGTCCGATCTGAAGCTGGGCGCCGAGCTGGCGGTGTACGCGGGTGACGTGCAGGCCCCGGTGGAGGTGTTTCGCGGCAAGGTCAGCGCCATCGAGCTGCTGTTCAGCATGGGTGGCGCGCCCGAGATCACCGTGCTGGCCGAAGACGCGTTGCAGGCGGCGCGCCTGGCGCGGCGCAGCAAGACCTACACCGACATGTCACCGGCCGATGTGGTGCGTGAGGTGGCCGGCGCGCTCAACCTGCGCCCCACCGTCACCGGCCTCACCAGCCCGGTGGACACCTGGGCGCAGATCAACGAAAGCGACCTGTCATTTTTGCGCCGCCTGCTGGCGCGCTTCGACGCCGACCTGCAGATCGTGGGCGATGAGCTGCAGGTATCACCGCGCGGTGATGTGGCGCGCGGTGAGGTGGAGCTCGCGCTGTTCGGCCAGCTCATGCGCGCCCGCGTGATCGCCGACCTGTCGCAACAGGTCACCGCCACCAGCGCGGCCGGCTGGAACCCGGTGGACGGTAGCGCGGTGAGCTTTGAAGCCACGCAGATCACGCACAGCGGGCCGGGCAGCGGGCGCAGCGGCTTGTCGTGGCTCGACGAGGCCTTTGGGTCGCGGCATGAGCACATCGGCCATCTCGCGGTGAGCAGTGATGCCGAAGCACAAGCCGTGGCCACGGCGGCGCTGGACCAGCGCGCGCGCCGCTTCGTGCGCATCGAAGGCCTGAGCGAAGGCAACCCCGCCATCCGCGTGGGCACCACGGTGGCGGTGAGCGGCCTGTCGCCGCAGTTCGACAACCGCTACTTCGTGTGCGCCGCTTCGCACGTGTACGACCAGACAGCGGGCTACCGCACCGAGTTCAGCGGCGAGTGCGCGTTTTTGGGAGAAGGCGCATGAAGCGCGACGGCCTGTTCGACCGCCCCGCCGCGTGGCTGCAGGCCGGTGCGCTGGCGCAGGTGGTCTCGCTCGACGACCCCGCGGGCCGCAACCGCGTGCAGGTGCGCCTGCTGGCGCACGACGGTGTGACCGATCAAGACGCGCCGCTGTGGGCGCGCGTGGTGGCACCGTTCGCCGGCAACGACCGGGGCTTCTTCTTCCTGCCCGATGTGGACGACGAGGTGCTGGTGATCTTCATGAACGGCGACGCGCGCCACCCGCTGATCATCGGCGGCCTGTGGAACGGCAACTCGCCAGCGCCCGCCGATCTGGCCAACGGCCAGCACCGCACCAAACGCCTGAAGTCGAAGAACGGTGTGGCCATCACCATCCTGGACGAAGACGGCCAGGAGACGCTCACGCTGGAGACGCCCGGCGGACAGACCGTGACGCTGCAGGACGGGCCGGGCACCATCACGCTGGAAGACGCCAACGGCAACCAGGTGGTGATGGAGGCGGCGGGTATCAGCATCACGGCGTCGGCCAAGGTGAAGGTGACCGCCGCGCAGGTGGAGGTGAGCGCGGGCATGGTCAAGGTGGATGCGGCCATGTCGAACTTCTCGGGCATCGTGAAGTGCGATGTGCTGCAGACCAACGCAGTCATTTCCACGAGCTACACCCCGGGCGCCGGGAACGTGTGGTGACGCCATGGCACGCACCCTGATGCAACTTCCACACGATGTCGCCCTGGGTGCGCCGCGCGGTGTGGCCCAAGGTGGCGCGCCGTTGCTCTTGCAACGGTCTGACGGTGACTTCATCGACGCCGTGCTCGACGAGATCACCAGCGCCGAGGGCCGCGCCAAGCTGCTGTCCACACGCGCTGCCGCGCGCACCCAGCGCCAGGTGCTCAAGCTGTTCCAGCCCATCCAGCGCCAGCACCACCTGGCCGTGCTCGAAGCCTGGTGCGACACGCCGGGCACACCGCGCCTGGACCCGGCGCGGGTGGAGTCGGCCGGCCTCGTGGTGCGCCGGGTGCGCCGTGCCGGCAACGCCACCGAAGAAGGCTGGATGCGTTCGCGCGGGCGCCTGCGCGGCTGGTTGCCGGTGCAGCGCATCGGCGGCGCCGCGCGCGACCCGGCGAGCCAGTTGCGCCTGCACAGCGGGCACACCGGCGTGGCCGACATCGACCACGAGCTGGTGCAGCTGGCCTTGCAACGCGAGGACACGCTGCTCAATGAACACGTGGTGCCCATGTTCGTGGCGCCGCCCGAGGTCTGCAAGGCCGCGGGCAAAACGGTCTACTACGGCCTGGTGCCCACGGTGAGCGGTGAGCAGGCCGAGACCGCGCCCACGTTCGACGAGGCCAACACCTTCGGTCCCGAGAGCGCCGATTTCCGCAACCACCTGGTGCAGGCCCTGCGCGGCGAGGCCATGGACTTCCCGCTCGAAGGCGAGCCCCTGAACCCTGCCTGGACCGAGGCCGCCGAGATCGCCACCACCGTGCGGCCCAACGGTGTCTCCACCGACCACTGGAACCGCCTGCACCCAGGCGGTGGCTCGCGCAGCAGCATGCAGCGCTTCTTGCGGCTGTTGCGACAGCTGGATGGCGAATTCAACGCCTTTGCCGGCACTTCGCCCGTGGCGCAGGCGCTGCGCCAGCAACTCGCGGCCATCGCGTTGCCGCTGAAGCTGCGCGAAGGCGAAACGGTGGCACGCACGGTGAACGCCGAGGCTTTTTTGCGCCAGGCGGTGCAGGTGCTGGTGCAGCGCAACGAGCAGGCCACGCGGCCCGAGATGCCCACGCGCTGGCCCGCCTTGCCCAGCCACCAGGCGAGTGCCTTGCGGCTGGCGCTCTCGCGCGCCGTGGCCGAGCGTTTTGTGCAGCTCAACCCCGCGCCAGGGCGCTTTGACGACGCGGGCGCGCAGTACGTGGTGCGCGCCTTTGTTCGCCTCAAGCCCGAGTGTGGTTGCCCGGCGCGCATCGTCTGGAGCGAGGCCACCGAACCCTTTGTGATCGCGCCGTGGTTCGAAGGCTCGGGCGCGCCGCCGGTGCGCATCGACCTGCCCGACATCACCGCGCCCGGCCTGCTGGCTTCGCTCAAGCCCAATGTGTCGTTTGCCGTGCCGCCCGCGCTGCAGAACCTGCTGAGCGGCAACCCCAAAGACCTGATGGAGGGCAAGAAGCCGCCCGACGGTGGCATCACCATCGGCTGGATCTGCAGCTTCAGCCTGCCCGCCATCACGATCTGCGCCTTCATCGTGCTCAGCATCTTCCTCGGCCTGCTCAACCTGATCTTCAGTTGGCTGGCCTTCATCAAGATCTGCATCCCTTATCCGAAGAAGGGCGACTGATGAACGCCACCTCTGCTCCCATCGGATTCCCGTTCCTCGGCCTGCCCGACGAGCACGGGCAGCTCGGCTGGCCCGGCCTGGAAAAAAGCGTGCGCGACGGCATCCGCATCGTCTTGAGCACACGCCCCAGCGAGCAGCTCATGCGCCCCGAGTTCGGCGGCGGGCTGGAGAGCCTGCTGCACGAGCCCAACACCTTGGCCACGCGCCGGCGCATCCGCGATCGGGTGCAGGGCTCGCTCACGCGCTGGGAGCCACGCATCCTGCTCGACGCGGTGGAGGTGTGGGACGTGCCCGACGCCCCGAGCCATCTGCGGGTGGAGATCCAGTACCGGCTGGCGCGCACGGGCGCGCCGGGCCGCATGAACGTGAACATCCAGCTGGAGGCCTAGATGCCCATTGTTCCTCCGAGTCTCGATGACCGCCGCTTCGACGACCTCGTTGAAGATCTGATCGCGCGCATTCCTGCGCACACGCCCGAGTGGACCAACCCGCGCCAGGGCGACCCCGGGCGCACGCTGCTGGAGCTGTTTGCCTGGCTGGGCGATGCGCTGCTCTACCGGGCCAACTTGATTCCCGAGCGCCAGCGCCTGGTGTTCCTCAAGCTGCTCGGTCAGGGCCTGCGCGCGGCGCAGCCGGCGCGCGGCATCGTGGGGCTGTCGTACGCGCAGCCGCTGGCCGATCTGCGCGCGAGTTCGCTGCTGCCCGGCGCCCGCCTCAAGGGCGCACAGCCTTTCGAAACAGTGGGCGAGACCACTGTGTTGCCGGTCACTGGCGAGGCCTACATCAAACGCAAGCTCACCGACGCCGAGTCGGCGCGCATGGCCGACGTGATCAGCGGTCTCTCGCGTGTGCACCGCATCAGCGGGGCGGTGCAGGGCTACGAGACGCTCGCGGTGTTTGGCGAGGGCCGTGCCGAGGCGGAGGGCTTCGATGTGTTCGAGCGCTCGACCGACCGCGCGCTGTGGATCGCCTTGCTCGCACCCGCTGCGCCCGGCCCGCTGGAGCAGGTGGACGTGAACGACAGCGTGCGCGCCGCACTCGGTGGCGGTGACACGGGCGTGCCGTCGCTGCTCTCGTTGGGCATCGTGCCCGCGTTGCCCCTGCCCGCGCTGTTTGAAGAGGTGGGCCCGTTGGCCGAGGTGCCGGTGATCTGGGAGATGGTCACGCGCCGGCCGGGCACGCAGGCGCTGGACTACCTCACGCTGGAGCCGCTGCCCGGCAGCGACACCTCGCGCGGCTTCACGCGGCCGGGCACGCTGCGCCTGCCGCTTCCCGGCCAGGACGACATCTGGGTGCCTTCGAACCAGGTGGGCGTGAACCCGCTGGCCGGTGTGGGCGATGCACCGCCCCGGCTGGACGATGCGGCGCGTGCCGCGAGGCTGGTGGCCTGGCTGCGCGTGCGCCCGCGCCCCGGCAGCCAGGTGCAGCGCCTGCCACTCACCTGGCTGGGCATCAACGCCGCCGAGGTCGATCAGCGCGTGACCTTGCAAGGCCAGGTGCTCGGTACCAGCACGGGCGCGGCCGATCAGGCGTTTGCTTTGCCCGCCGGGTCGGTGGACCCGCAGACGCTGGTGATCGAGGTGGAAGAACCCGGCGGGCGCGGCTACCAGCCGTGGCAGCGCGTGGACGATCTGGCCGCCATCAGCGCCGAACCGCTGGTGGCGCGCGAGGCCGGCGCGTTCGAGCTCGACGCCGAAGCCGGCACCCTGCGCTTTGGTGACGGCGTGCGCGGGCGCATTCCCGAACGGCTCATGCGCGTGCGCCTGGCGCGTGGACGATTTGGCGGTGGGCGCGCGGGCAATCTCGCACCCGGCAGCCTGAGCGAAATCGCTGCCAAGCTGATCAACGGCCATCCCGCTCCCGCCATGAAGGTGCACCAGCCGCTGGCCATGGACGGCGGCGAAGACGCTGAAACCCTGCCCCAGGCCGAACGGCGCATACCCGCCACGCTGCGCCACCAGCAGCGCGCGGTGACCGCCGACGACTTCAAGCGCCTCGCGCTGGAAACACCGGCGGCCGATGTGGGCCGGGTCGAGGTGATGCCGCGCTTCAAGCCGCGCGACCGGCGTTTCAACGTGCCCGGTGTGGTGAGCGTGGTGGTGCTGCCGTCCGCCGCGCTGTCGCCCGCACCCAACCCCCGACCCGACCGGCCCTTCATCGAGCGTGTGCACGCGCACCTCTCGGCGCGTGTGCCGCTGGCGACCGAGCTCTATGTGATCGGTTGCGAATACGTGCCGCTGGGTTTGTCGGTGGCGCTGCGCCTGCGCGAGGGCTTTGCGCGCGACAAGTTGTTGTACGAGGTGCGCGAAGCCCTGCGCCGCCTGCTCTGGCCGCTGGCCCCCGGCGGGCTCGACGGTGAAGGCTGGGCACTCGGCCGTTCGGTGCGCGAACGCGAACTGGAGGTCGAGGTCTCGCGCGTGGCCGGTGTGGCCGAGGTCACCGGCCTGCAGCTGTTTGCGCGCCAGGGCGCCACGGGCCAGCAAGACTGGGCGCTGTTGCCGCGCAACCAGGCCGGCGCCCAGCAGACGCTGACCCTGCAGCCCTGGCAACTGCCCGAGTTGTTGTCCATCGTGGTGATCGAGGGCGCCGAGGCGCCGACGAACCTGCGCGCGCTGCCCAACCCGTTTGCGCAGGCCAACGCCGTGGCCGTGCCCGTGGTGCCGGAGCTCTGCTGATGGACGCCAACGGTTCCCGCTTCTGGTCGCTGCAGGCGCCCACCCACTGGCCCACGCTGGCGCAGGGCGGTGGGCATGTGCGCTGGCATGCCGACTGCAGCGCGCTGTGCCTGGCGTCGGAGCGTGAACTGGAGGCGCCGCTCGACAGGGCGGCCAGCCGCAGCGCGGCGCTGCTGGCGTTGAACGACGTGCCGCGCGCGCTCGATGCACAAGGCGTGGTGTGCAGCTGGCACGCGCCCAGCCAGGCCATCGTGGTGCGCAGCGCCCACCTGAGTGAGGCCGCCATCGCGCTTGCGCTGGACGCCGTGCCCACCGACCTCTGCGTGGCCGGCGACGGTGTGCTCTACGTGGCCTTGCCGGGACGCGTGCTCATGCACGACCTGCGTCGGCGCTGGACGGACGTGAGCGTGACCGAACCCGGCTTTGCGCCCTGGCGCCTGGCCGCCCACGCCGAGGGTGGTGTGTGGGTGCTCGAGCGTGGCATCGGTCGGCTGGCTCGCTTGACGGGTTACCCGCTGCCCAACCAGACACCCGCCACCGACGCTTACGCGCCCGGCGTGTTCCGCCCCGATCCCGAAAACTGCCGCGCACCCGCGATGACGGTGGTGCACGACGGCTGGGGCGGTGTGGCCGAGCCGTTCGCGCTGGCGTGCCACCCCGCCGGGGGTTTGCTGCTCATGGGCTGGAACACGGCCGGTCAGGCCTGGGTGCGGCGGTGGGATGAAGCCACCCGCACGCCCGGCCCCATGCGCCTGCTGCGCGGTGCGGTGCATGCGTACGCACTCACCTGGCTTGACGGCGATCGCATCGCGTTGCGCATGCCGGGCCGGGTGGACGCACCTGCGTTTGCCATCGACGAGAGCCCGACGGGCGAGCTGCCCGCGCTGGGCGAGGTGTTTCCGTTGGCCAGCGACCGGCGCGAAGCGCCGTTTGTGCACCGACCCGCTGGCGTGGCGTACTACCCCGTGCGCGAAGACGCCGCCGAGCCGCTGTTTGCGCTGGCCCTGCCCAACCTCGCGCGCAGCGGCACGGCGGCCAGCTTCACCACCGAGGGTGGACCACTGCGCGCGCAGCTCATCGACAGCGGCACACCGGCCACCATCTGGCACCGCGTGTTCATGGAGGCCAGCATCCCGCCGGCCTGCGGCGTGGTGGTGTGGCTGGCCGCCACCAACGACCCACAGCCCCCCGCCCCCGAGCGCCTGGATGCCTGGCACCCGCATGCGTTTGGCCGCGATGTGCGCGCCATCGATCCCGCCGCGTCACGGCCGCATGTGCCGCATGCCGTGTGGGAGCGCGCGCCCTCCGAGCTGCCGGCGCACCCGGGCCTGACCCCTTGGCCGCTGCAGCGCGGTTTGCGTGGGCTTTTTTCCGTGTTGGTGCAAAACGCACGCACAGCGGTGCGCTCGCTGAGCGGGCGCTACCTGTGGGTGCGGTTGAGCCTGCATGGCGATGGCCGCGCCAGCCCCGAGGTGGTGGCGCTGCGCGCCTGGGCCAGCCGCTTCAACTACGCCGAGCAGTACCTGCCGCGCATCTACCGCGAAACCCTGTTTGGCGATGCGGCGCAGCTGCCCGGCGAGCGCCTGGACAGCGTGGACGAGGGCTACAGCCTGGGCCTGGATGTCGGTGGCACACCCGACGTGGCGCTGCTGCTGCGCCTGGCCACCGGTGGCATTGTGCTGAGCGACGGCGCGCAGGTGGTGGTGGAGCACCCCGGGCGCAGCTGGCTGTTGCGCGACGGCGGCAGCGCGCGCTGCTGGCGCCTCTTGCTCGACGGCCACGCCATCGGTGTCTACCGGCCGCAGGCCTCACCCGCCGATTTTCTGGCGCGCAGCCTGGCCAACGTGGAAGGCGTGCTCACCCAGCTCGAAGACCGCGTGGCGCACGCGCACCTGCTGACCGACCCGACGAGCACACCGGCCGAACACCTGGACTGGCTGGCCAGCTGGGTTGGCCTGGCCTTCGATGCGGCCCTGCCCGAAGCGCGGCGCCGCGCCTGGCTGCAGGCCGCGCCCGAGTTGGCGCGCTGGCACGGCACGCGCCGCGGTCTCGCGCTCGCGCTGGACGTGGCCACCGGCGGTGGCGTGAGCGGCGGCGAGGTGGTGGTCCTGGAAGACTTCCGCCTGCGCCGCCTGCTCGCCACGCTGCTCGGGGTGGACCTGGCCGACGAAGACGACCCGCTCTTGCCGGGCCTGCAGGTCAGCGGCAATTCGGTGGTGGGCGACACGCTGGTGCTGGGCGATCAGGCGCGCGCCGAACTCATGGCGCTGTACCGCGAAGAGGCCACCAGCGAAACCGAAGACCAGGCCATCGCCGACTTCTACGGACGTCTGGCGCACCGCGCCACCGTGCTGGTGCACCGAGAGGTGGACGAGGTGGACATCGGCCTCATCCGCCGCATCGTGGCGCTGGAGTCACCCGCGCACGTGCAGGTGCGGGTGGCCACCGCGAGCTGGCCCTTCATGGTGGGCGTGGCCAGCCTGGTGGGGGTGGACACGTATCTGGCGCGTGCCGTGCCGCCGCGCCCGGTGCGGGTGCAGCGCTCGGTGCTGGGTGGGGGCGACTTTGTGCTCGGCCCGACCACGCTGGACCCCCGCTTGCGCGGCGAGGCTGCGCCGCCGCCGGTGGTGCCTGCTGAACCCCTCTCGGTGCCCCGAAAAAAACCGCGAACCCGCAAGGAGTGATCGATGAGCACAGCCACCACCTTCAGCACCGCCGATCCGCTCACGCGCCAGCCGCTGGGCGAACGCCCGGTGTACGCCACCGGCATGCTGCTGGACGCGCAGGACTTTCTGGACGAACAGACCTACCACCGCAGCCAGCTCGCGCGCGCGCTGGGTGCGGTGGCGGGCAGCGGCACGCTGGCCGGGCTGCGGGTGCAGCACCGCGCTGCGGTCGAGACGGGCCCCGACGCGGGGCCGGAGGAAATCCAGGTCAACGCCGGACTCGCGGTGGACCGGCTGGGCCGCCTCATCGAGCTGCCGCGCCCGGCCTGCCTGCGGGTGCAGCGCTGGTGGGACGCCGAGGCCGCGCGCAGCAGCCTGCTGCAGGCCGACTACACCTCGCCCGGCCGCTTCATCTCGGCGCGCGCGCAGGCCGGTGTGGCGCTGCCCGCGCGTGCGGTGGTGGCCGACGTGTTCCTGCGCTTCGTGACCTGCCCGCGCGGACTCACGCCGGCCTTTGCCAGCGGCCCGTTTGACGCGTTGAACGCGGTGAGTGTGTCGCGCCTGCGCGATGCCTACGAGCTGCACTTGGTGCCGCGCCGCAACCTCACCGACACCGGCCTGGGCCTGCCGCTGCGTGCGGGTGCCTTCACGCTGCCGGTGGACCAGGAAACCGCGGCGCAAGCGCTGGCGCGCGAAGCCGCCATGGACGACCTATCGGCAGACGCCGACGAGCGCCGCGCTGCGCTGCAAGACGCGGTGCTCAACGGCTACCACCGCGCGGGCGACGGTGATTTGCCGCGCGGCCCGGAGCACCCACCCACCGTGGACGCCAGCGCGGTGTTCATCGCGCGTGTGCTGATCCCGGTGGAGCCCACGGACCCCACCGTGCGCCAGGGCAACGCCGTGCTGATCGACAACCACAGCCGCCGCTTCCTGCCAGGTCTCGGTGTGCTCGCGAGGTGGACCGGACTCTGAGCGCCCCATGCATTTCAACCCCTTCAACGGAGCACGCCATGAACCTCACCAACGGCACCGCCCGCGAGCCGATCGCCTCCAGCCAGGTGCAGACCTTGCGCGACGCGGGCGTGTTGATCGAAGACCACCGGCGCGGGCGGCCACGTTACTTCGATGGCCGTTTTCTCGCCGCGCGCGATCTGATCCGCGATCAGCAGTATTTTTTGACCCGCGAGGCCGACCTGGGTCAGGCCGCGGGCAGCGGGGTGGCCACGGGCTTGTTTGTGCAGGAAGGCGGCCAGCCCCAGACGCTGGTGGTCTCCAGCGGGCACGGTGTGACGCCCTCGGGCGAACTGGTGCTGTTGCCGCGCAACATCGACGTGCAGCTGGCCAACCTGCCGGTGGCCGAACAGCTCTCGGCGCGCTTCGGTCTGTCGCGCCTGCCGCAGCCGCCGCTGCGCAGCCGCACCGGTCTCTTCGTGCTGGCGCTGCGCCCGGTGGAGTTCACCGCCAACCCCATCGGCGCCTACCCGACCTCCATCACCGGTCAGCGCACGGTGGAAGACGGTGACGTGATCGAGGCCACTGCGGTGGTGCTGGTGCCCTGGCAGGACGACGGCGGCGCCGATGCACTGGACGCGCGGCGTGGCCGCGCCGCGCGCGCCATCTTCACCCAGGGCAGTGCGGCCGGTGTGTCGGCCAACGTGTTGCCGCTGGCCATGATCGCGTTGCAGAACAACACCGTGGTGTGGATCGACGAAGCCATGGTGCGGCGCGAGCTCGGTGCCGACCGGGGCGACTTGCCGGGCCTGGGCTTTGCGCCGCGCGGCCTGCGCCTGGCGCACCTCATGCAATACCAGGCGCACCTGGCCGATGTGGCCCCGCCCGGCAGCACGCGGGGGTTCCCGGCCATCACGCACTTTCCGGCGCTGCCGCCCGCAGGCCCTTTGCCGGCGGGCGTGATCAACGCGGTGGACTTCACGCAGAACTACTTTCCGGCCGAGGTTGATGTGGACTTCAGCATCATCCCGGAGGACGAGTTGCCCGCGCTGATCGAGGAGGCGCTGGCGCTGCAACCCATCGACCTCACCGCATCCGCCGAGTCGCTGGACTCCACCGCCGTGATGATCCTGGCGCCGGTGCCGCGTGTGGAGTGGCGCGCGGTGGCCGCGCGGGTGGGGCAGGGCGCCACGCTGGCGCAGCGCGTGGTGAAACCCGCCGCGCCCAACCTGATCGCGCAGCGCCGGCCGTTCGAGATCCTGCAGAAGCTGCGGCTGCCGCGCGAGATGCTGCAGAGCAAGGCCCTGGGCCCGGCCGATGCGGAGTGGCAGCGCCTGGCCCGCCTGAACAACCTGTGGTTCGTGCGCCGGCGCCATCTGGCTTACCGTGATGATCTGGCCGGCAGCTACCGCGAGATCGCGGGCAACGACGAGCGTGTGATCGAGCTCAACCTCAACACCCGCATCACCCAACTCGGGCTCACACCGCGTTACGACGCGGTGCTGAAAGTGGCCACGCCGGCGGCGGCCAGCACCGTCATCGGCCTGCTCGCGGGCAAGCGCTACCTGGAGTCGCCGGTGCTCACCGCCGCCGCCCTCGGCCTGCTCACCGATGCCATCGCCACCACCCAACAACTCACCGGCAAACCTTCGCTGGACAAGACCCAGGTGCTGGGTGTGGCTGCGGTGCTGGGCGAGCCCGAGAAGAACGAGGCGTTGTGGGCGCTGATCCAGCGCGAGAGCAAGACACCGATCCCTGCCGCCGAGTTGCTGCTCATCGCCAGCAACGCCGAGTGGAACGTGCAAGCCGTGGACCCGGTGGCGCTGGAGGAAGCCGTCACCAAACGCATGGACGGTCTGGGCCTGATCGACGTGTGGGCCGAGGTGTTCAAGAACTCGTCGGCCAAGGCGGTGGCTGTCGAAGCACAACTGCTCGCGAGCAAGCGCTACGAGGCTTCGCCCGTGCTGAGCGCTGCTGCCCTGGGGCTGCTGGTCGAACTCGTGCAGCGCGACGGCTCGATCAAGGACCCGGCGCTGGTGACCGGGGTGGCCAACAGCCTGCTGGAGCCGATCGCCAGCGACATGCTCAACAAGTATTTGCAAACCGAACTGCGGCGCCCATTGGATGCCGACACGCTGCGCGAGTTGGTGAAGTCGGTGGACGAGTGGCGGCCCAAGACCGAGGTCATCACGCGACCCACGCGCAGTGCCGCGGCGCCCCGGGCCGCAGCGAAGAAGTCGCCAGCGCGCAAGAAATCCTGAGTCCACCACCCTCACCCGGGAGACCCGACGTGACCATCGAACGCATTGACCAACCGCTGCAGGGCGAGCGCGTGGTGGCGCTGTCACCGGAAGACGCGAGCCGGGCCGCCACCGACTGGCGCCGCCGGCCCAACCTGTTCGCCGGGCGCACGCTCACCGACGCCACCCTGCAAGGCCGCCAGGCCTGGCAGACCGGCCGCCTGAGCCACCGCGCGCAGGCGCTCACCGCCGGTGTGGTGCGTGGCCTGGAGGTGTTTGCCCTGCCGGGCTCGGGCGGTGCGCGCCTGCTCATCGAACCCGGCCAGGGCCTGGCGGTGAGCGGTGAAGACGTGGTGCTGGTGCGCCGCACCGAATGCCGGCTCGACGACCTGCCGGTGGTGGCGCCGCCGGCCTGGCTGCAGGTGCAGGGCGGTGGACCGGGTGAAGCGCTGGAGCCCGACGGCCTGGGGCTCTTGAATCCGCGCGATGTGCCCGACGGCATCACCCTGGTCGACCTGCGCTCGAGCGCGGGCAGTCGCTGGCCGCGTGTGGGGGTGTTGGTGCTGCAAGCGGTCACGGTGGACACCGCCGAGTTCGACCCCAGCGACCCGTGCGATCGCTGCCCCTGCGGAGGGGGTGACAACGCCGACAGCCCCGTGGCCGCGTTCGAGGACTGGCGCATCCACGACGGCGCGCGCCTGCTCTGGTATCCCTGGCCGGTGGAGTGGCGTGCGCTGCCGCTGACCACGCTGCGCCTGCGCAACGCGCTGGCCCACACCGTGTTCGACGCCGAGGCCGCGCTGCGCCACGGTGAAACGCTGCCCTGGGAAGACTGGGGTGTGCCGCTGGCCCTGGTGGGCCTGAGCGAGACCGGCACCGTGCAGTGGGT
This sequence comes from Hydrogenophaga sp., assembly GCA_046314475.1. Classification (GTDB taxonomy): domain Bacteria; phylum Pseudomonadota; class Gammaproteobacteria; order Burkholderiales; family Burkholderiaceae_C; genus Hydrogenophaga. The sequence goes on along the minus strand of JBKBWW010000013.1, from coordinate 13,480 downwards.
GGACCGCGCCTCGGTGGTGCGCCAGGGGGGCCGCGCGCGTGAGGCGCGCCTGCAGCGTTTGACGGGCGCACTGGCGAGCGGCGCGCTGGGTGCCAACAGCCGCCTGCCCGCGCTTTGGCAGGCCCGCATCGAGCAGTTTGCGCAGCAGATGTCGGAAACCCCCGAGCCGCTGCCCGCGCCCAATGTGCTGGCCGATCCCTACCTGCGCCTGCCGCCGTGTGGACTCATGCCCAAGAGCGCGCTGGACCTCTCCACCGTGCTCACCCAGCCCCTGCTCAGCAGCCCGTTTTTTCCACCCGGCTTTGAACTCGACGCGGTGCCGGTGCCGATCGAACAACTCGACCTGGCCATGCGCGAGGCCGCGCCGCTGGCCAGCTTCGACATGTCTGCGCCCGAGCGCCTGCGCCTGCTGGTGCCGGTGACGCAGGCTTCGTGGGAGCCGAAGCTGTTGCACGCCGAGGTGGTGGATCCGGCATTCGCCGAAGCGCTGGCCGAGTTCACCGAGCGCCGCGCACGCGAACTGGGCGGGCGCCAAGGCCTGCGCCACGAGCAGGCCCACCTGGTGCGCGCGCTCACCGGGCGGGCGCAGGCGGTGCCCGACCTGGGCGACGACCCGCAGGCGCTGGACGAAGAGGGCCTGGCGCCCTGGGGTCCGCCCCCGCCCGGCGGCGGGCACGTGAGCACGCTGCAGCCCGGCGCGCACGCCCACCTGTTCGACGGCGCACTGCAGCCCTTCACCGCCAGCGCAGCCGAGGCGCTGTACGCCTGGGTCTGTCTGGACCCGGACAACCCGCCGCGTTGCCTGATGCTGCAGTGGCGCGACGCCACCGGCTGGGAGCACCGCGCCTACTGGGGCGAGCCGCTGCTGACCTGGGGCCGACCGGCCACGGGCGCGCACCCGTTCAAGGTGGCCGGGCATTTCCATGTCGGTAACCTGCCGCCCACGGGCCGCTGGGTGCGGCTGGAAGTCCCGATCAACGCTCTCGGCTTGAATGGCGTGGCGGTCAACGGCGTGTCGTTCGATCTGTTCGACGGACGTGTGGCCTTCGGGCCCACGGGCGCGAAGTCACTGTTGAGCGCAGGGCAAGCCACGGGTTCGGGCGAGCGTCCCTGGTTCGGCCACGTGTTGCCCACCGGCGCGCGACAAGACGGCAACGAGCCCTGGCTGCTGCTCTCGCACAACGACCTGTGGGCACCGTTCGAAGCGAACGACGGCCTGCAGCCCACGCAGCCCACGCTGGTGCCGGCCGGGGGCGGCCACGTGGAGGCCGCGCAGCCCGGCATCCACCAGCACTACCTGGAGGGCGCCACCGCCACGCTGAGCGCCCTCGGGTCCACCGACAACCTGTTCGTCTGGGTCTATCTGGATGCCACGCGACCGCCGCGCGAGCTCATGATCCAGTGGAAGGTGGGGCCCAACTGGAACGAGCATGGCCGACGCGCCTGCTGGGGCGAAGACCTGATTGCCTGGGGGGTGAAGGACAGTCCCAGCCGTCGCTTCAAAGGCGCGCTGCCCAAGCTCGGTGAGTGGGTGCGCCTGGAGGTGCCCGCCAGCGAACTAGCCATCGGCACAGCGGCCGTCAACGGCATCGCGTTCACCCTGTTCGACGGCTGCGCAGCCTTCGGCGGCTGCGGCAAGATCGCGCAGGCCACCACCAGTCCGCCCGGCGTGCGCGCCGAGACGGTGTGGTTCTCGGGCGCACCACCCACTGGCGCCAGCTTGGTGGGCAACTGGACCTGGCTGTCGGCGCTGGCGATGGTCGAGCCCACGCCAGCGGCGCGCGTGGGCCAGGCCAGTGCCATTGCCAGCGTCATGAACGACCCGGTGATCACCGCCTTGTCGGACCGCGAACAGGCACAACTGCCACTGCGGGGCCTGGAAGGCTTCATGGCGTTTCTGCGCGCGCGCATCGACCGTGCCGACGACATCACCGACTTCGGCTTCACCCACATGCAGGTGGACCTGCACCGCATCCGCCAGATGATGATGACCACGTCGGACGCGGCACGGCTGTCCACGTCGCCGGCGCTGGCGGCGATCGCCAAGTCCGACAGCGCGGTCAACGTGCAGACGCAGATCAAGGAGTTCATCGGGCGCATCAAGCAGCCGGTGCTCACGAAGCTGCAGACCCCGGCACCGGCACTGGCACCAGCAGCGGTGGCGCGCTCGGTCACCCCGTCAGCGGCATTCGCATCGATGAACTTCGTTGCCACCGTGAGCAACGTGCAACTGGTGCAGCAGAAGAGCCAGATGACCTTGTTCAAGGCGCCGAGTGCACCGGTCAACATCGTCTATGCCAACCCGGTGGTGGGCCTCTCACCCGTGCGCACGGTGGCGGTGGCCGACCGGCTCAAACAACCCCCGTCCACCGAAGCGCGCGACTTCGCGCTGGCCAACCGCCAGCGCACCGTGCTGGAGCTGCTGAAACTGCTGGAGACATTCACGGCGGAAGACGGTGGCACCACGCCCTCGCTGCTGAAAGACTTCCAGGTGCGTGGTCTGGCCGACGATCCGTTTCTGGAAGGCGCCACCGCACAGCGCGCGTTGGACGACTTTCTGGACCGGCCAGACCGGAACAGGGCCGCCCTCAGAGCCAAGTTGCTGTCTCCGCCGCCCACCACCGTGGCGGCCAGTGGCGGAGCGTCCGCACCCGCCGAGCCCGACGAAGCGCTGCTGTTCACCCAGACCGTTGCGTTGTCCGAGAACACCATCGCCATCCTGCGCGATCTGGAAGGCCGTCTGGCCGCCTACCGCAGCGCACTCACGCGCTGCGAGCAGGCCCTGGCGGCGCTGCAAGGGCACATCCGCTCGGCCGACATGCGACTGCGCCAGGCCGACGACCGCCTGGCCGAAGCGCGGCACGACGTGGGTGTGGCGCGCGCGCTGCTCGAAGAAGAAAAGGCCCGCGTGGACGCGGTGAACGCGCGGCGCACCCGCGTGCTGGCTGAAGAGGTGCAGTACTTGGCCTTCGTGCGCCCACGCGAGAGCAGCAACCTGCTGGCCGCACCGCGCCGCGTGCTTGATCCCGGCCTGCTGGAAGCGCCGGTGCCCGCCTGCCTGCGCGAGCACGACGACGTGCCCGACGAGCTCGACGAAATGCTCAAGGTGCTGCGCGAAGCACCGGCGGCCCACTTCGTGGGCGCGCCGGCCATCCTGCAGAAGATCGACCGGCCCGAGTTGCTGCTGCGCACGCTGCAAAGCGCACAGCTGCGCAGCACCGTGATCACGCAGCGCGTGATGCCCACGTTCAACGCCACGGCCGGCAAGCTCGGCGTGCACATCGGCCAGATGCTGGTGCGTCAGACGCAGGCGATCGCGGTGCGCGCCGAGGCGGTGCAACGGCTGGACATCCAGCGCTTGTCGGCCCACTCGTGGCAGACGGTGCAGCGCGAGGCGCAAGCCGTGATTTCGCTGGGCGACATCATCGACGGCGACCACGGCAAGGGCGAGGTCTCGCGCCGCGCGAGCGAACTCTTCGAGCGCATCGCGGGCGTGTGCGCCTGCCTGCATGCGGAGTTCTCCGGCGTGCTGCCGGCGGTGCGTCTGGAATGGGCCGAGGTCATGTCGCAGTTCGACGAAGCACCCAACCTGCGCAACCTGGGTGGCCTGCCGCGCTGGAGCAGCATCCCCTATGTGGACCGGCGGCAGATGCAGGCCTACGTCGACTTTCTGTTTGATCAGGTGCCACCGACGAACGAGGCCGCTGTGGCGCTCATCAACGACGTGGTGCGCATGGCGCTGCTGCTGGCCAGCCACGCGCCGGTGGGCCGCATCGTGGCCGGGCGCATGCCGCGCCCGGTGACGGCGGTGCGCGTGGGCAGCCGCATCCCGCTCACCGCGCTGGACAACGCCCGCCTGCGCGTGGGCATGCAGGCCATGATCTACAAGGGCAACACCCTGATGGCGCGCGCCATGGTGGAAGACGTGGGGCAGGGTGAGGTATCGGCCCGGCTGGTGCACACCAGCAGCGTGCAGATCGACCTGGACACCGACGTGCGCGTGCACTTCGACCAGGCCAAGGTGCTGAGCAGCACGGCGGCGCGCAAGACCGGGCTGTTCAAGGTCTGAACCGGGTCCGTCCACCGTGGGCGCCAACGACCGCACCGTCCAGCATCTGCACCTGCGCGCGCCCAGCGCACAGGCTGCGGTGCACGCGGTGCACCGGCTCGAAGACGCGCTGCGCTGCGCCAGCCTGCCCGACACCGGCGAACGGGTGCTGCTGGTGCGCCGCCTGCACCTGGGGCGTCTGCCTGAAGGCTTGTCGTCGCAGAGCCTGAGCTTGTTGATTGAACAGCGTGTGCAGGCGTCGAGTGGCGAGTGGGTGCACGGCGACGAGGAGCGCGCGGCACGCAGCGAGACGGTGTTTTTTGCGAACCGCCTGCAGGCTGCGCAGGCCGCGTTGCGGTGGCGCTCTCAAGGCGGTGAGCTGAACGCCTGGTACTGGCCGCTGGCCTTGCCGGGGGTGGCGGTGCAGGCGGCCGCTGCCGATTTTCTGGCACAGGTGCTGCGCCTGCTGGCCCGCGAGTCATGGGCCGCCACCGCCCTGCGCGGCCTGGTGGCCGTTGCGGTGCGGCAGGGCGCCGCGCGCTGGCTGGCTCAGCACATGAACGCCGGCAGCGCCGCGTGGCTGTTGGAGGCGGTGCGTGTGGGAGACAGCGCGGCGGACCCGGAACCTGGTGACCGTTCGGGCGCGCCGGTGCTGTGGCTTGATGAACGCGCGCAGCCCGTGTGGTTGCCGCCCTTGCCGCACAGCGCAGCCTGGCTTGGGCAGGTGTTGCTCGCTGCAGGATGGCAGGTGCAGGCCTCGCCACCACCCGCGAAGGCGTTGGTCGCTGGTGCGCTGGCCCGGCAGGCCGATGCGCCAGCCCGGCCATCCAGCGGCGCACAGACTGCGCTCACGCCGGTGCCAGGCGCGTTGGTCTTCGCAGCGCCACACGGCCCGCGCGTGCCGGTTGCCGATCCGGCACAAGGCGCCACGCTTTTCGCGAGGAGGGTGGGCACGTCGGCGCTGCCCCTGCACCAGGGGGGCACATCGCTTGTTCCCGTGGGGGATGTGGAGACCTGGCCCTGCCTGCACGCCACAGCAGCCGGTGGTCTGTTGTTCCTGTTGCCCGTCATCAACCGGGTGGCTGCAGCGCCGCCGACCCCGCCGCAATGGCGTTGCACGCTCGAAGCCGCGCTGCACCGGCTGCGGCTGCCCGAGGACGACGCCGCATGGCGGCTGCTCGGGGAACTGCCGCTCGAACGCGATCCTGGTCGCGCGCGCGCCGCACAGGCCGAGGCCCTGCAATGCCTGCAGGCCGCGCGGCACCTCCTTCGGCGCCGGTTGCGCATCGGGCTCGCCTCGCTGGTGCTGCGGGCGGCCCGGCTCGAATGGACCGCCACGCACTGGGATGTGCATTTCGATGCCGAAGCGGCCGACCTGCGGGTGCGCCGCGCCGGCCTGGACATCGACCCTGGCTGGTGCGAGGGTCTCGGGAGGGTGGTGGGCTTTCACTACGGCCGCCCGAGCAACGGGGGGCACGGGCTGTGAACGCGGCGCTGCCGGGCACAGCGCACGCACCTGGTCTGGTGGATCTGGTGCTGGCAGCCTTCCAGCAGATTGAAGGACCCCATGCCGGTGCGGCGGCCAGTGAAGGCTGGCTGCAATGGATGCGCGCCGCGCCCGAGATCGACGAGGTGTTGTGCGATCTCGCGCTGCGGTACGGGTTCTCGCGCGTCGAACTCGTGGCACTTGCGCTCACGGCTGCAGCGGAAACCGATGCGCGCACCGCGCACGCGCTGGGCGAGCTGCAGGCACCGCTGGCGGGCCGTCGGCCCCACGTCGGGCTGGTGGTGCGCGCGGCGCAGTTGCTGGATCCGTCCGACCCTTGCACCGCGCGGGTGCACCTGGCGAGCCTGTATGGCGGGCAGGCTCGCGCGCTCGGTCTGTTCGAACTGGTGGGCGATGGACCGCTGATCGAGCGGCCTTTGCGCATGGTGCCCGCACTGGCCCTGGCGCTCATGGGTGTGGCGTCGCGTTGGCCCGAGATCGAACAGCCGCCTCCCCTCGCTGTGACCCTGGCCGCCTCCACGCAGGCCGAGGTGGCGCAATGGGCGTCGGCTGTGCGCGGCTCCACCGTCGTGGTGCTGCGTGGTCCCTGGCGCGACGACCTTTTCTCGATGGCGGTTTTGCTTGCAAGCGGCTGGGGACGGCGGGCCTTGCCGGTGGCCTGGCCCTTGCCGACCGGTGCGGGCGTGTGGTTCGCGCTCAATGGTCATGTGCCCGTGTTGTCGCTTGAACTCGCACCCGGCGAGACGCGCGAACTGGCCGCACTGCCGGGCTACCACGGCCCGCTGGTCGTGATCGCCGGGCAGGACGGCAGCGTGCGTGCAGCGCATGGTCCGGTGTGGTCGCTGAACGCTTCCGACACGAACCCGACCGAGCGCAGCGCGCTGTGGCGGGCGCACGGCTTCAACGACGGCGATGCCGAACACCTCGCGCGGCGTCTGCGCGTTGAAGCCGGGCGGCTGGCGGCGCTGGGCCAGGCTGCGGCGCAACACGCGGGGCTGCAAGGGCGCACGCAGGTGCAGCGCAGCGACGTGGCCCACGCCGCCCGCCACGGTGTGCCGCAGGTGCTGGGTGCACAGGCCGAACAGCTGCGCGCCGATGTGGAAGACGACGCCTTGGTGTTGCCGCCCGCGCTGCGCGAGAACCTGCACGCCTTGCTGGCGCGTTGCGAACACCGCAGCGCACTGGCCAACGGCCTGGGCCCAGCCTTGCGCGCGCGCTACCGACCCGGGGTGCGCGCCCTGTTCACCGGTGCCTCGGGCACAGGCAAGACGCTGGCCGCCAGCTGGCTGGCCACTCGCCTGGGGCTGCCGCTGTTCCGCGTCGATCTCGCGGCGGTGGTGAGCAAATACATCGGCGAGACCGAAAAGAACCTGGCACAGCTGTTCGCCCACGCGGAGGCCGCCGACCTCGTTCTGCTGTTCGACGAGGCCGATGCGCTGTTCGGCAAGCGCACGGACGTGAAGGACTCCAACGACCGCTTTGCCAACCAGCAGACCAACTACCTGCTGCAGCGCATCGAGAGTTTCGAAGGCATTGCGCTGCTCACCAGCAACAGCCGTGGCCGCTTCGACAGCGCGTTCACGCGCCGCCTGGACACCATCATCGAATTTCCCTTGCCAGGTCCCACCGAGCGGCTGGCGCTGTGGCTCGCGCACCTGGGGCCATCGCACGCGCTGGACGTGGCCGCGCTGAACCGGCTGGCGGCCTGCTGCGATCTGGCGGGCGGCCACGTCCGCACCGCGGTGCTGACCGCCGCCGCTCTGGCTGCTCAACGCGGTGATGCGTTGCAGGAGCGCGATGTGCTCACCGCCGTGGCGGCCGAGTACCAGAAGCTCGGCAAGCTGTTGCCATCGGGTCTGGCCGGGCCCCATCCACCCCGGTAGCCACCCATGAGCGCGCTCGCACCGGTTGCCCGCAAACCCGCCCCGTCCCGGCATGTGCCCGCGGTGGCCCGCGCGGCGGTCACGCCTGCGCAGGGCACGGAGCTGGGCGGGGCGGTCGAGGGCGCGACCACGGAGGCGGTCGCCGCCGGCTTGCCGCGCTACCTCCAGGCGACACCGGCGCAGGCGCGGCAATACCCCGGCGGCGACCTGGACTCGCGAGAGGGCGGCGCCGAGCATGCCGCCCGCCTGATCGACCGCGCTGCCAATGTGGTGCCGCCTGCGCTGGTCGGAGGTCGCCCGCTCGGTCCGCGTGCGGGTCGCGGCCTGGCCGATCCCGCGTCGCCCGGCCGCCCGCTCGATGCCGCGGTTCGACCCCGCCTGGAAAGCGCCACCGGGCTGGATCTGGCGCCGGTACGCGTGCACAGCGACGCGCGGGCCGCCCGCGTGGCCGCCTCGGGCCAGGCGCAGGCCGTGACGCGCGGCACCGACATCTGGCTCGGTGCCTCGCAGCGCGGCGACAACCTGGGCTTGATGGCGCACGAGGTGGCGCACGTGGCGCAGCAGAGCCACACCGGCATGGCGGTGCAGGCGCGCCCGCAGCACCCCTCCCCAGCGTCGGTCCCCGCCGAGGCCCGGGCCGATGAAGGCCGCTCAGGCATCGGGTTTTCCGAAGACGAGATGGTCTCGCGGCTGCAGGACACGCCGCCCGATGGTGCGAGCCTCAACGCCCCCACGGTGGCGGTCGATGCCTCCACCGCAAGCACCCTGGATGCGGTGGAAGCCGAGAGCGGTCGCGACGCGTCCGCCGATGGGGCAGCGCCAGCCCCGCCCGGCGCACCCGGACGCCCCGCGCGTGGTGCCGCTGCACGGCCGGTGGCGGGCAGCACCGCGCCCGTGCCGCCCGGGGTGGACGCCGGCGTGGCGGCCGCCCCGTCGCCGATGGCGGCGTTCGAAAACCTGGTGAGCGCCGACGTGGCGGCCTACCTGGACGGCAACCTGTCCAGTGAACGCATGGCCGCGCTCGACCCGCAGACACAGGCCTTGCTGGAGGCGGCGGACGCGTTGGGGGGGCGCTCCATCACCGACCCCGATGCCCGCGCGCTCGAAGGCCTGGGCGGCGATGGCCTGTCAGCCGCCGCGCCCACCACCGGTTATGAAAACGAACCCGCGTGGCTGCAGACGGTGGCCACCATCCGCGACGTCGCCGGGCAGCTCGGCGGCATCGTCGGCATCATCGGGCTGGTGGCCACGGTCAGTGGTTTCATCCTGAGCCTGCTCATGCCACCGGTGGGCGCTTTCCTGCTCACCGTGGGGCGCTTCTGCGACATCGCGGCGCTGGTGCTCGATGGCATCAGCCTCGTGCTCGGGGCCTTGCTCACGGGCTACAACTACTACCGCCTCAAGAACGAGACCGACCCCGAGGAGCGCCGCCGCCTGCTCGGCATGGTGCGCGCCGATGCGATGGGCACGGTGATGAGCGGCGTGGCTGTGGCCACCGCCGTGGCACCCGGCGCGGCCCGAGTGCTGGGGCGCAGTCGCGTGGGCCGCGTGGCCGGCCGTGCGGTGCGCTCAGCCGGCTCGCGCGTGGCGGGTGCGGCAACGCGGCTGGCCGCGCAGCCGGGCCGCCTCGGGCGTGCTGCCGCCGCCGTTGGGCGCGCCGGGGGTGCCGGCATGCGCGCGGCGCGTTCGGCGGGTGGTGCGGTCTCGGGGCGCTTTCACACGCTGATGGGCCGCACGCGCGACCTGGGTTTGGGTGCCGCCTTGCGCGCTACCGGACCGGGCCGTCTGGCCACGCGCGTGGCGGGCACCGCGCCTGGGCGCGCTGCGAGCGCCGCCCTGGGATATGCAGGCCGTGGAGTTAGGACGGTCGGGCGCAGTGCGCCAGCGCGCTGGATCGGTCGCGGTGCCACCAGGATCGCCGGCGGCCTGGGCACGGGTGCGCGACGGTTGGCGGGCTCTTCTGTGGGCCGTCGGTTGGCGGATTCCCGCCTGGGCCGCTATGCCAACCGCGTGTACGGCGAAAACCTGGATCTGGCACGACTCATGTTCGCGAACTCCGAGCGTTCGCATCATGTCTTCGTCGGCAGCCGCCTGCGAGCGGAACTGGCTGCGGCGCAAGGCGGTGGAGCGTTGAGCGAATTGGCCGCGCGCAACAGCCTGGCCGCGCGCGGCTTCCCCGAAGTGGATGTGAACCGCCTTGCCTTCAGCGCCGATCCATCGGGTCGCCTGATACTTGACCGGCCAGGCAGCAGGCTGAACACGTTCCTGACCAACATGCGGCGCGATGAAGCGCGCGCGATTCGCAACCTGATCGCCGGCGACGCCACGCTGACCGATGCTGCGCTGGCCGCCCGGATGAACGCACGCCCGAACGCGCCAGCGCGCTGGACCGAGGCCGAGATCGCATCCTTCCGAGCGCAGACCGGCAACAGCGCGAGGCGGGTGCTCAAGACGCCGCACCACACCATTCCGGTCAACGCAGCGCCACACCTGGCATATGACCCACGCTACATACACCTGGCCAACGCGCCGCTGAACGGGCCCGAGGTGGGTTCGCCCTGGGCCGATTTCGCCTCGCGCGCCGCGCGCCGGCGGGTCACGCCCGGAGGGGCTCTGCTCGATGCGCCGCTGGTACGTGACATGGATACCGCCAGCGCCTTTGCGCGGGGCACCGAGCGGATGCCGGATGGGCGTCCACTGACAGGCACTTTTGCGCCGGACTATTTCGACAGCGAAGCGTTTTTTGAAGCCCTGAGGCGCGAGGGCAACACTGGCGTCTGGACCAACCCCAACGATCCTTCACAGTTCCTGCTCTTCGACGCGCACCGTGTGGTCGGGCACGGCTGGAGAACCGCTGATCCCGGCGCGCGCGCCATCTTCGGGCCCACGGTGGACTTCGCAGGACGCTTCGATGGGGCGGTACCGCGCACACTCGCTGAGCGCGTCATCGTCAACCTAGGCCGGCACGCAGCGCGCGACATGGAGACCCACCTGTCCCCCGGCGCGGGGCCGGCGTTGCCCGTCGCCAGCGCTGGCTCGATGATCGAACCCAACGCTGGCACCACAACGACCGATGTGAGCGAACCGCTGGCGCTGCCCACCGGCGAGGCCGTCGCACCCGCGCTGCCCGATACAGACTTGGATCCCGCCGCACTGGAGACCTCCGACGCAGGCGTTCCGATGCCCGAGCCGCCGCCCTCGCCGGTGCCGTTCGCGCCTGCCAGCCTGACAGCGATTGCGCAGCAGCGCGAAGACATTGCCGCCGCCATTGAAGCGGTGTCCGGCTACGTTGGTGAAGCTCGCGATGCCGAGGCGCACAACCGGCAAGCCGGGGAGGCCGCCACGGCGCTGACGCAGCGCAACGCCACCCAGGCCGAGGTGGCCGGCACCGAGCGCCAGACCGTGGCGCAGGAGCAAGGCAAGCTCACGCAGGCCGAAGAGGCCCAGACCGGCATGGCCACCGAGAACGAGCGGGCTTCCGGCGAAGCCGCGCGCGGTGAGAGCGAGGCCTCGAACGTGCAGAGCGAAGGCGCCCAGGTCTCGGTGGAGCCCCGGCCCGAAGAACCGAGCCAGCGCAGTTGGCTGGAGCGTGCTTGGGACGCCACCGCCGGCGCACTGTGGGATGAACTGGTGGCCCCTGCGGTGGCGGCCGTGCGGGAGAAGGTCAACGACGTGATGCAGTCCATCAACAGCTTCATCACCGGCATGATCGACCAGGCGCTGGGCCTGGACGAGATCGAGGCCGAACTCGACGGTGGTGGGACAGATATCGCCGATCGCAGCGCCAGCCTGGACGAAACCGACGCGGGCCTGGGCGAGTCCATCGAACTGGCAGGCACGGAAGAAGAGCGCAACCGCGCGTCTGCCGAGCAGGCCGAGGCCAACGCTGCGGACGCCGCCACCTCGCGCGAGGACGCGCAGACGCTGCTGGCCGACCTGCGCAGCCACGATGCGGCGCTCGCCGCCGAAGCCGAGGAAGGCACGGCCTATGTGACGGACTTCGGCCAGCAGCACGCCGCGTACTTTGAGGTCCAGTCGATGGATGACGGGATGGCGGGGGCCGATACTGCGTCTGACGAGGCCTTCCTCGCATCCCTGGAACCGAGTCCCGACGAAAGCACGGATGAAAACGAAGCGGCGTGACACACCCCTATCTGCATCGCGCGTGAGCCGGTTGTTGTCGGACCTGTTGCTCGACGTGCCCCTGGCGCGCGGGCATGGCGACGCGGCGGTGTTGCTGCACACCCTGGAGCGCGCCGCGCGCCTCACCCCGGTGTTTGCCGATGCGCCCACACCTGTGGACGGCTGGCTGAAAGAGGCCGAGGCGCTGGCGCGCGAACCGCTGCAACCGCGTGTCCTGGCCCGCCTGGCCATTCGCACCGCAGAAGTGCACATGCGCCGCAGCCAGCTTGCTGCCGCGCTGCAGGCGCTGACCAGCGCCGAGACGCATGCGCCGCTCATCGACGAGGAAGAGCGCACCTGGCTGCGCACCACCCGCGCGCGGGTGTGGTTGCGCCAGCAACGCCTGGCCGATGCGGCGCGCGAACTCGAGGCGCTGGATGCGGTGAGCTGGCGGGTGCGCATCGCGGCGGGTGAACTGGCGCTGGAATCGGGTGATCTGCCACGGGCCCGCGACACGTTTGCGCGCCTGCTGCCCGCGCTGCCCTGGCAGCAGGTGGAGGAGCGCATCCCCGGCTTGCAGTCGCTGGGTTTCATCGCCATCGTGCGCGGAGAGCCGGTGGTGGCGGTGCGGCATCTCGAAGCCGCACTCGAATGTCTGCGCGCGGTGGCGTACTGGCCCGAGGTGATCGCCACCAGCGTCACGCTCGGTGGCTTGCACACCGCCCTGGGCCATCACGGCGTGGCGCAGCGCTTGTTAGCCCAGGCACGCGAGCTGAGCGAACGCCACCCCAGCCCGCCCTGGGAGGCCTTCGGCCAGATGGGTGTGGCCCGACTGAACGCCTTGCAAGGGCGCACCGACGCAGCGGTGCAGGCCGCGCTCGACGCGGCCAGTCGCCTGGCCAGGCAGGGCAGCCTGGTCGGCTATGTCGGCATGCTGGTGTTCGTGGCGCGCCTGCACACAGAAGCCGGACAGCACGACCAGGCCTACCGCACGCTCGCCACCGGTGTGGCGATCGCGAAGCACCGCGCCTGGCCGCAGGTGGAGCGCCTGCTGCGCGAGAAGATCGATCACCTGCGCAACGAGGTGCTCGGCCCGGCGGCGTTTGACGCCATGGTTCAGCGCCTCGTGGATGAGGCGCACCCCGCATGACCGGGGAGAGCTGGCCGGACTGCTGGCAGTTGCTGCTGTTGGCCAATACCGCCCTGGTGTGGGGTGCCTGGTTGCACAGCGGCCCCAGGAAGTCCACGGCCGCGCTGGGCCTTGCTGTGCTGGCGTGGCTGCTGATCTGCGCGGGTGTGGCGGTGCATTGCAACGGGGTGTGGCTGGTGCTCTCTTTTCTCATTCCGCCAGCCCTGGCGGCGGTGTTGGCACGTGCCCTTCGCCAGCGATGAGGCATGCACCAGTGCGCACAGCATGCCGGCCGATTTCGTGAGGAGGCGGAGGCTTGCTTCGCAGCGGTTGCTGCCGGTGATGCAGGCCCCCGTGAGTTCACGGTTTGGGCCTCACCGCGGCATCCTTGCGGCTCAATGAACCCGCAGCACCTCAAACTGCTGTCGGACCAGAGCGACTTGTATCGACACCTCATCACCCTCGCATTTACCCAGAATGGCCATGCCCAAAGGGGATTCGCTGCTGATGACCTGAACGGGTTGTGCGCCGCTGATCAACTTCATGCTGCCCCCATCCGGGCCGAGAAAGAGCTGTTGCTGGTTGTCGTCGGAATCGGCCAGGCAGACCAGCGCGCCAAGCTGTATACCTTTGCTGGCGTCGTAGGGAGGCGGGCGGAATTGGCGCCATTTGGCCATCGTCTTGCGGATGGCTTCGGCTCGCCGAGCTTGGCCGGTGGCCAGGTAGGCTGCTTCGAGTCCCAATGTGTCGTATTTGTTTTCGGCGATGTTTTCTTCGTGAGTCGCCGTTTC
>JBKBWW010000012.1:36746-46380 GCA_046314475.1 Hydrogenophaga sp. | reverse complement strand
GGCCGCGATCCAGCTGCTCATGCCGCCGGCTTCGTTGATGCCTTCCTGCAGGATCTGCCCGGCCTTGTCTTCCTTGTAGTACATGACCTGGTCTTTATCGACCGGGGTGTAGTTCTGACCAGCGGGGTTGTAGATGCCGATCTGGCGGAACAGGCCTTCCATGCCGAAGGTGCGCGCCTCGTCCACCAGGATGGGCACGATGCGCGGGCCCAGGGCCTGGTCGCGCAGCAGCTGGGTGAGGAAACGCACGTAGGCCTGCGTGGTCGAGATCTCGCGACCTTCCACGGTGGGCTCCATCACGGCCTTGAAGGTCTCGATCGAGGGCACGGTGAAGCTCTCGTCGGCCTTCACGCGGCGCTTGGGCAGGTACCCGCCCAGGGCCTGGCGGCGCTCGTGCAGGTAGCGCATTTCCGGCGTGTCGTCGGCCGGCTTGTAGAACGGAATCTTGGAGAGTTCGCTGTCGGGAATCGGCAGGTTGAAGCGGTCGCGGAAGATCTTGATGTCTTCGTCGGTGAGCTTCTTGGTCTGGTGCACCGTGTTCTTGCCCTCGCCCGACTTGCCCATGCCAAAACCCTTGACGGTCTTGATCAGCAACACGGTCGGCTGACCCTTGTGGTTCACCGCCTTGTGGTACGCGGCGTAGACCTTTTGCGGGTCGTGGCCGCCACGCTTGAGGTTCCAGATGTCGTTGTCGCTGAGGTGGGCCACCATCTCCAGCGTCTTGGGGTCGCGGCCGAAGAAATGCTTGCGCACGTAGGCACCGTCGTTGGCCTTGAAGGCCTGGTAGTCGCCATCGACCGTGTCCATCATGATCTTGCGCAGCGCGCCGTCCTTGTCGCGCGCCAGCAGCGAGTCCCACTCGCTGCCCCACAGCAGCTTGATCACGTTCCAGCCGGAGCCACGGAACTCGCCTTCGAGTTCCTGGATGATCTTGCCGTTGCCGCGCACCGGGCCGTCCAGGCGCTGCAGGTTGCAGTTCACCACGAAGATCAGGTTGTCGAGGTTTTCGCGCGCGGCCAGGCTGATGGCGCCCAGCGACTCCACCTCGTCCATTTCACCGTCGCCGCAGAACACCCAGACCTTGCGGTTCTCGGTGTTGGCGATGCCACGGGCGTGCAGGTACTTCAAGAAGCGCGCCTGGTAAATCGCCATCAGCGGGCCCAGGCCCATGGAGACGGTGGGGAACTGCCAGAACTCGGGCATCAGCTTGGGGTGCGGGTAGCTGGAGAGGCCTTTGCCGTCCACCTCCTGGCGGAAGTTGAGCAGCTGCTCTTCGGTCAGGCGACCTTCGAGGTAGGCGCGGGCGTACACGCCGGGCGATACGTGGCCCTGGATGTAGAGGCAGTCGCCACCGTGGTTTTCGCTCTCGGCGTGCCAGAAATGGTTGAAGCCGGCGCCAAACATGTGGGCCAGCGAAGCGAACGAACCGATGTGGCCACCCAGGTCACCACCGTCTTCGGGGTTGTGGCGGTTGGCCTTGACGACCATGGCCATGGCGTTCCAGCGCATGTAGGCGCGCAGGCGTTCTTCAATTTCGATGTTGCCTGGGCAACGCTCTTCCTGATTCGGCTCGATGGTGTTCACATAGCCTGTGGTGGCCGAGAACGGCAGGTCGATGCTGTGCTGGCGGGCTTCTTCGAGCAGCTGCTCCAGCAGGAAGTGGGCGCGTTCCGGGCCCTCCCGTTCGATCACGGCGCCGAGCGCCTCCATCCACTCACGGGTTTCCTGGGTGTCCAGGTCACCGGCGCCGCGGCCGTCCTGCGCGTTGTTCGCTGCCATGCTTGTCTCCTGTTGGTTGAAATCGAGCTTACGGGGGGCATTCCGTGCTGTCACGGAGTTTCCCACAATGTTTTCCAAATTTCAATATGTGCTTTCAATTTCTATATTGTGAAATTTAAGTGGCGTGCAGAAAACGGTGAGGTGGCACGTCGGCGCTTCACAAATCGGAGCAAAGAGGGCCGGCTCACTTAGACTCGGAGGGCTATGAGTTCAGCGCCCTCCTCGTCGCCATCAACCACACCCAAAGCCGCCCAGACGCCTTGGTGGAAACGCTGGTGGCGCCGGCTCCCGCCCTCGCGCCAGGACCGTTTTGCAACGCTCGCGCCGCTGCTGTCGGTGCTGCTGTTTCTCTCGGCCATCGTGGTGGCCATCACCTACCTCCGCTACGAGGAGCTTGAACGCGAACAGGAAGCCGTCACTCGCGACGTGGAATACGCGCAGCAGCGGCTGCGGCTGCGGCTGCTGGAGCGCCAGGAGCAGCTGATGCGCCTGGCCCGCGAGATCGACAACCGGGACATCGACACCGAAGAGTTCGTTTTTCAGGTCGAGGCCCTGGTGAGCCAGTTTCCCGAACTGCAGGCCGTGACCTGGGTGGACGCCCGGCGCAACGTGCTCGCCAGCTACGCATCACCCAGCGCACCGCTGCGCCTGATGCGGCCGATTGGCAGCACGCTGTCACCCAACGAGACCGACGGCACCTTCGACCTCGCGCGCGACCTGCGCCAACCCACCTACTCGCGCCCGCTGGAAACCCAGGACCCGCGCAACGCCACGCTGATGCTGCATGTGCCGCTGAGTGAACAAGGCCGCTTTGCCGGCACCGTCATGGGTGAGTACGCCATCGACGGCCTCATGCGCTTCGGCATGCCGCCGGAGATCATGGCGCGCTACGCGGTGGCGCTGGTGGACGACCGCGGCCAGGTGCTCGCGGGCAGCCTGCAGGCGCCCAGCGACGTGCTGCGCCTGCTGCCCTGGTCGAACCCGCCGCTCGAACACGAGGTGCCCGTCTCGCCGGTGGGCAACGGCCTGATTGTGAAAGCCCAGGGCTACCGCACCTCGCAAGACATCGTGGGCAGCGGCTTCTTCTGGGTGATCGGCGCGCTCTCGGCGCTCACCGTCTGGATGCTGCTCGGCACCTGGCGCCACACGCGCCGGCGCGTGCAGGCGCAGCAGGCGCTGGTGTCCGAGACCAACTTCCGCCGCGCGATGGAAAACTCCATGCTGACCGGCATGCGCGCGCTCGACATGCAGGGCCGCATCACCTATGTGAACCCGGCCTTCTGCTCCATGACGGGATGGACCGAAGGTGAACTGGTGGGGCGCACCGCGCCCTTCCCCTACTGGCCCGATGAAGACCACGACCAGCTGACCGCCCGCCTCGACGACGAATTGCGCGGACGCTCCACGCCCGGCGGCTTCGAGGTGCGGGTGCAGCGGCGCGACGGCAGCATCTTTGATGCGCGCATGTATGTCTCGCCGCTGATCGACCCCAAGGGCCACCAGACCGGCTGGATGACCTCGATGACCGACATCACCGAGCCCAAGCGCATCCGCGAAGAACTCTCTGCGTCGTACGAGCGCTTCACCACCGTGCTGGAGTCGCTCGATTCCGCTGTCTCGGTGGCACCGCTGGGCAGCGACGAGATGCTGTTCGCCAACAAGATGTACCGCATGTGGTTCGGCACCCGCGGCCAGGGCCACCGCCATCTGGTCGACCTCGCGGGCGACCAGCCCACGCCGAGTCCGGACGATGGCGATGCGGTGGACGCCTTCGCCGGCATGCCCACCGAAACGCTGACCGACGCCGGTTCGGAAAACGCGGAAGTGTTTGTGGAAGAGCTCGACCGCTGGCTGGAGGTGCGCACGCGCTACCTCACCTGGGTCGACGGGCGGCTGGCGCAGATGGTGATCGCCAGCGACATCACGCCGCGCCGCTACGCCGAAGAGCAAGCCTCGCGCCAGGCCGAACGCGCGCAGACCGCCAGCCGCCTGATCACCATGGGCGAGATGGCGTCCAGCGTGGCGCACGAACTCAACCAGCCGCTCACCGCCATCAGCAACTATTGCAACGGCATGATTTCGCGCGTCAATGAAAACAAGATCAGCACACAAGACTTGCTGGGTGCTCTGGAGAAAACCGCTCGCCAAGCGCAGCGCGCGGGCCAGATCATCCAGCGCATCAAGGCCTTCGTGAAACGCAGCGAACCCAACCCGGCACCGTCGGACGTGGCGCAGATGGTGAGCAACGCGATCGAGCTCGCAGACATTGAATTGCGCCGCCACCAGGTGCGTCTGTCGCCCTACGTGGCGGCGCGCCTGCCCAGCCTGATGGTTGATCCGATCCTGATTGAGCAGGTGCTCATCAACCTCTTGAAGAACGCGGGCGAGGCCATCATGCAGGCGGGCCGCGCACCCGGTGAACGCTACGTGGAACTGCGCGTGGGACCACGCCGCCAGGACGACATGGAGGTGGTGGAATTTTCGGTGCGCGATTCGGGCAACGGCGTGCCCGACGAGATGATCGAGCGCATCTACGAAGCCTTCTACAGCACCAAGAGCGAGGGCATGGGCATTGGCCTCAAGCTGTGCCGCAGCATCGTCGAATCCCACCATGGAAGGATGCATGTGCACAACATCTACAATGGGGAAGAGGTTGTGGGTTGCTGCTTCAGTTTCTGGATCCCCGTGGTGTCCAGATTGAAGGTCGGCGACGCATCAACCGGACCAGCCACAGAGCCGGTGACGGACACAGAAAGAGCGAGATGAGTTTGATCCCGAAAAAAGGCACTGTTTATGTCGTTGATGACGACGAAGCGGTGCGCGACTCACTGCAATGGCTGCTCGAAGGCAAGGACTTCCGGGTTCGCTGCTTCGAATCGGCCGAGGCTTTCCTCAGCCGCTACGACGCTCGCGAGGTCGCTTGCTTGATCGCCGATATCCGCATGGGCGGCATGACCGGCATGGAGCTGCAGGAGCGGTTGATCGAACGCCAGTCGCCCCTGCCCATCGTCTTCATCACTGGCCACGGCGACGTGCCGATGGCGGTGGAATCGATGAAAAAGGGCGCTCTCGACTTCATCCAGAAGCCGTTCAAGGAAGACCAGCTCGTCACGCTGGTCGAACGCATGCTCGAACACGCACGCGAAGCTTTCACCACCCACCAGCAAGCGGTGAGCCGCGACGCCCTGCTGTCCAAGCTCACCAGCCGCGAAGCCCAGGTGCTGGAGCGCATCGTGGCCGGCCGGCTGAACAAACAGATCGCCGACGACTTGGGCATCAGCATCAAGACGGTGGAGGCGCACCGCGCCAACATCATGGAAAAACTCGGCGCCAACACCGTGGCCGACCTGCTCAAGATCGCGCTGGGACAGACCCCGGCCAAGGCCTGACGCACCGACCCACACAACCGATCAACGCCCGCCCTTACCGGCGGGCGTTTCCATTTCAACCGCAGCCCGCTCACCCCATGACCGCACAACTCATCGACGGCAATGCCCTCTCCCGCCAACTTCGCGCCGATGTGACGGCGCGGGTCACAGCCCTGAAAGCCAAAGGCATCACGCCAGGTCTGGCGGTGATTCTGGTGGGCGAAAACGCGGCCTCGCAGGTGTATGTGCGCAACAAGGTGAAGGCCTGCGAAGACACCGGCATGCACTCGGTGCTGGAGCGCTGGCCCGCCACCCTGAGCGAAGCCGAGCTGCTGGCGCGCGTGGACGCGCTCAACCTAGATGCCACCATCCACGGCATCCTGGTGCAGTTGCCATTGCCTGCGCACATCGACGCGCAAAAGGTGATCGAGGCGATCTCACCAGCCAAGGACGTGGACGGTTTCCACATCGCCAGCGCCGGTGCGCTCATGACCGGCATGCCCGGTTTCTTGCCTTGCACGCCGTACGGCTGCATGAAGATGCTGGAGAGCATCGGCTACGAGCTCAAGGGCAAACACGCCGTGGTGATCGGCCGCAGCAACATCGTGGGCAAACCCATGGCGCTTATGCTGCTGCAGCAGAACGCCACCGTCACCATCTGCCACAGCGCGACCAAAGACCTCAAGGCGATGACGCTGCAGGCCGACGTGATCGTTGCTGCGGTGGGCAAGCGCAACGTGCTCACTGCCGACATGGTCAAACCCGGCGCAGTGGTGCTGGACGTGGGCATGAACCGCAACGACGACGGCAAGCTCTGCGGAGACGTGGACTTTGATGGCGTGAAAGAGGTGGCGAGTTACATCACGCCCGTGCCAGGCGGCGTGGGCCCAATGACCATCACCATGCTGATGGTGAACACGCTCGAATCGGCGGAGCGTCTGGTCGGTTAAACCACCGGGCTGTCCGGCTTGCTCAGGCGCCACAACACTGCGCCAGCACTCAGCCACTGACCAAACACCATCAACGTGCCCACGCCGTGCCACAGGCGCAGGTTGCCGCCGCTGGCGCGCGCGGTCACAATGTTTTGCGCAACGCCGAACTCCTGCACGAGCGCCAGCAGCATGGCGAAGAGCACGAAGCCGATGGTGGAGAGCGCAGCCGGCGCGATGCCCGCGCCTTCACCACGCCAGCGGCGCAGGATCAGCAGCAGCGCCATGCCCAGCACCAAACCCGCCCAGCATTGCAGCGAGAAGATTTTGGCGGCCACCGGTCCGGCCATCGCCGGACTGCCCAAAGTGGCAAACAGCAAAGGCACCGCCAGAAAACTGAGTGCCGAGATACCGCCCCACCACAGGGCGGCCAAGAAGACAGCGGACCGTTGCAGCGGCATCAGGCGTAGCGCACGGCCACGATTTCGAAGCGCTTGGTGCCCCCAGGGGCCTGCACCTCGGCCACGTCGCCCTCTTCCTTGCCGATGAGCGCGCGAGCGATCGGGCTGCCGATGTTCACCAGACCCAGCTTGAGGTCGGCCTCGTCTTCACCCACGATCTGGTAGGTCACGGCCGCGCCGCTGGCTTCGTCTTCCAGTTCCACCGTGGCGCCAAACACCACCTTGCCGCCCGCGTCCACCGCGGTCGGGTCGATGATCTGTGCTGCCGACAGCTTGCCTTCGATCTCGGCGATGCGGCCTTCGATGAAGCCCTGACGATCCTTGGCGGCGTCGTACTCGGCGTTTTCGCTCAGGTCGCCTTGCGCACGCGCTTCGGCGATCGCGTTGATCACCCAGGGGCGGTCCACGGTCTTCAGGCGATGCAGCTCTTCCTTGAGTTTTTCAGCGCCGCGTTTGGTGATGGGCAGGGTGGCCATGGGGTCCTCCGGAAATCGGGGTGCAGGCGTCGGTGCGTCTGCGTCAATGCAAAAGGAAACCGCCGAGCGTTGCCGGTCGGCGGTGTACTGGAATCGATTATGCCCCGGTCGAGCCGTTGGGCTCAACCGGGATGAACCCGGATCGGGATCAGAGTTGCGCGTGCATTTCCTGTACGGAGATCACGCCCAGACTGTCCATGTACTTCATGCCTTCCACGGCGGCTTCGGCGCCGGCGATGGTGGTGAAGGTGGTCACGCGGGCCAACAGCGCAGACGTGCGGATCGCGCGTGAATCGGTGATGGCGTTTCGGCGCTCTTCGACCGTGTTGACCACCAACGCGATGTCGCCGTTTTTGATCATGTCGACGATGTGCGGGCGGCCCTCCGTGACCTTGTTGACCGTCTGCACGGCCACACCGGCCGCGCTGATGGCGGCGGCCGTGCCGCGTGTGGCGACGAGCTCGAAGCCCATGGCCACCAGCTGGCGGGCAATCTCCACCGCACGCGGCTTGTCGCTGTTCTTCACCGTGAGGAACACCTTGCCGGAAGTCGGCAGCTTGGTGCCGGCGCCCAGCTGGCTCTTCACGAAGGCCTCGCCAAATGTCTTGCCCACGCCCATCACCTCGCCGGTGGACTTCATCTCGGGGCCGAGGATGGTGTCCACACCAGGGAACTTGACGAACGGAAACACGGCTTCCTTGACGCTGAAATACGGCGGCGTGACTTCGGCGCCGATGCCCTGGTCGTCCAGCGACTGGCCTGCCATGCAGCGTGCGGCCACCTTGGCCAGCTGGATGCCGGTGGCCTTGGACACAAAAGGCACGGTGCGCGAGGCGCGCGGGTTCACCTCCAACACGAAGATCACGTCCTGCCCGTCCACCTCTTGAATGGCGAACTGCACGTTCATCAGGCCAATCACGTTCAGACCCTCGGCCATTGCTGCGGTCTGGCGCTTGAGTTCGTCCACCGTGGCCTTGCTCAGGTAGTACGGGGGCAGCGAACAGGCCGAGTCGCCGCTGTGCACGCCGGCCTGTTCGATGTGTTCCATCACGCCGCCAATGAACACGCGCCCGGTGTGGTCACGGATCGCATCCACGTCACACTCAATGGCGTCGTTCAGGAACCGGTCGAGCAGCACCGGTGAGTCGTGGCTGACCTTCACCGCTTCGCGCATGTAACGTTCGAGGTCGCGCTGTTCGTGCACGATTTCCATCGCGCGGCCACCCAGCACATAGCTGGGGCGCACCACCAGCGGGTAGCCCAGCGCGGCGGCTTTTTCAAGCGCCTCGGGCTCGGCGCGCGCAGTGGCGTTGGGCGGCTGGCGCAGACCCAGTGTGTGCAGCAGCTGCTGGAAACGCTCGCGGTCTTCGGCCGCGTCGATCATGTCGGGGCTGGTGCCGATGATGGGCACGCCCGCGGCCTCCAGGCCGAGCGCGAGCTTCAACGGCGTCTGGCCGCCGTATTGCACGATCACGCCGAGTGGCTTTTCCTTGTCCACAATCTCCAGCACGTCTTCGAGCGTGAGCGGCTCGAAGTACAAACGGTCGCTGGTGTCGTAGTCGGTCGACACGGTTTCGGGGTTGCAGTTGACCATGATCGTCTCGTAACCGTCTTCGCGCATGGCGAGCGCGGCGTGCACGCAGCAGTAGTCGAACTCGATGCCCTGGCCGATGCGGTTGGGGCCACCGCCCAGCACCATGATCTTCTTGTTGGTGGTCGGCTCTGCTTCGCATTCGCCGTCGCCGTGGCCTTCGTACGTGGAGTACAGGTAGGCGGTGTCGGTGGCGAACTCCGCCGCGCAGGTGTCCACACGCTTGTAGACCGGGCGAATGTTCTCGGCAATGCGGCGCTCGCGCACGGCCTGCTCATTGGTCTTGAGCAGCTTGGCCAGGCGGCGGTCGGAGAAGCCCTTCTTCTTCAGGCCGCGCAGCGTCTCGGCATCGATCGCTTCCAGGCTGGTTTTCTCGAGCGCGAGTTCGATCTTCACGATCTCTTCGATCTGCACCAGGAACCACGGATCGATCTTGGTGAACTGGTGGACTTCTTCCATGGTCCAGCCGGCGGCAAACGCGTCGCCCACGTACCAAATGCGGTCGGGGCCGGGCTCGCCGAGTTCGCGTTCCAGCGTCTCGCGGTCCTGTGTCTTTTCGTTCATGCCGTCCACGCCCACTTCCAGGCCGCGCAGGGCCTTCTGGAACGACTCCTGGAACGTACGGCCCATGGCCATGACCTCGCCCACGCTCTTCATCTGCGTGGTCAGGCGGCTGTCGGCGGTGGGGAATTTCTCGAACGCGAAACGCGGGATCTTGGTCACCACGTAGTCGATGCTGGGCTCGAACGAAGCCGGCGTGGCGCCGCCGGTGATCTCGTTGCGCAGTTCGTCCAGCGTGTAGCCGATGGCCAGCTTGGCCGCGACCTTGGCGATGGGGAAGCCGGTGGCTTTGGAGGCTAGTGCGGACGAGCGCGACACGCGCGGGTTCATCTCGATCACCACCATGCGGCCGTCGGCCGGGTTGATTGAGAACTGCACGTTGGAGCCGCCGGTGTCGACGCCGATCTCGCGCAGCACGGCCAGGCTGGCGTTGCGCAGGATCTGGTATTCCTTGTCGGTCAGCGTCTGG
>JBKBWW010000012.1:0-36736 GCA_046314475.1 Hydrogenophaga sp. | reverse complement strand
CATGGGGTCCAGGTTTTCAATCGAGCAGACGATGATGCAGTTGTCCGCCTTGTCGCGCACCACTTCCATCTCGTACTCTTTCCAGCCAAGCAGCGATTCTTCGATCAGCAGCTCGTTGGTGGGCGAGGCTTCAAGGCCGCGCTTGCAGATGGTCTCGAACTCTTCCGGGTTGTAGGCGATGCCGCCACCGGTGCCACCCAGCGTGAAGCTGGGGCGGATCACCACTGGGAAACCCACGGTCTTCTGCACGCCCCAGGCCTCATCCAAGCTGTGGGCAATGCCCGAGCGCGCCGAACCCAGACCGATCTTGGTCATGGCGTCCTTGAACTTCAGGCGGTCTTCGGCCTTGTCGATGGCCTCGGGCGTGGCGCCGATCAGCTCCACGTCGTATTTCGCCAGCACGCCGTTGCGCCAGAGGTCGAGCGCGCAGTTCAGCGCCGTTTGGCCACCCATTGTCGGCAGGATGGCGAAGCCGCCCTGGGCCAGCGGGCGCTCCTTGGCGATGATCTTCTCCACCGTCTGCCAGGTGATGGGCTCGATGTAGGTGACGTCGGCCGTGGCCGGGTCGGTCATGATGGTCGCTGGGTTGCTGTTGATCAGCACGACCTTGTAGCCCTCTTCGCGCAAGGCCTTGCAGGCCTGCACGCCGGAGTAGTCGAACTCACAGGCCTGGCCAATGATGATCGGGCCGGCGCCGATGATGAGGACGGTTTGGATGTCGGTTCTTTTGGGCATGGGGTTCGCGGTGTTTGCGTCGGCAGAGAGCGCTCTCTCAGGCCTGGCGCTGGGTATCCAGTGTGTTCAGCAAGGCCTGCAATCGCTCGGCCGGCACGTTTTTCTGCATCAGTTGCAGCAGGCCGTCGCCTTCAATCAGGGGACGCAGCACTTCGACTTCAGCGTCGTAAAAACGCGCGTCCCAGGCCGCCAGTTCGGTGTTGAAGGTCTCGTCGTCCCAGGTCTTGCCCTTGGCCAGCAGTGTCACCAGCGGCATGGCCTTGCTCTCCAGGAATGCCTTGCGGTAGGGCTTCTGCGCCCAGCGCTGGGCGAACCAGTCTTTGTGCGGCGCCTCCAGCGTCAACATGCGCTTGCCGATGGCTTTCTCGATGGCGAACACAGGAAAACTGAAGAGCTTCATGGCGGCGGCCTCAGGCGGTGGCGCTCACGCGGGCTTGCATGAGGTCGATGAAACGGTCGAACAGATAACCGATGTCGTGTGGGCCGGGCGAGGCTTCCGGGTGGCCCTGGAAACAGAACGCGGGCTTGTCGGTGCGGGCCAAGCCTTGCAGCGTGCCATCGAACAGGCTCACGTGGGTGGCGCGCAGCGTGGC
The DNA here is from genome assembly GCA_046314475.1 of Hydrogenophaga sp. Lineage (GTDB taxonomy): Bacteria > Pseudomonadota > Gammaproteobacteria > Burkholderiales > Burkholderiaceae_C > Hydrogenophaga. Next base: position 35,408 of record JBKBWW010000012.1, on the reverse strand, counting down.
CGGCAGGTTTTTCTCGTCCACCGCAAAACCGTGGTTCTGGCTGGTGATGGAGACGCGGCCGTTGTCCAGGTCTTTCACCGGGTGGTTGGCGCCGTGGTGGCCAAACTTCATTTTGAAGGTCTTGGCGCCGCTGGCCAGTGCCAGGATCTGGTGGCCCAGGCAAATGCCGAAGGTGGGCACGCCGGCTTCAATGATCTCGCGCGTGGCTGCAATGGCGTAGTCACAAGGCTCCGGGTCGCCCGGGCCATTGGAGAGGAACACGCCGTTGGGCTTGAGCTTGAACACATCGGATGCGGGCGTTTGCGCCGGCACCACGGTGATCTTGCAGCCGCGCTGCGCCAACATGCGCAGGATGTTGTTCTTCACACCGAAGTCATAGGCCACCACATGGAAGCGCGGCGCGATCTGCTCGCCGTAACCAAAGCCGAGTTGCCACTCGGTCTGCGTCCAGGCGTAGGGCTCGGTGACTGAGACCACCTTGGCCAGGTCCTGCCCGGCCATGTTGGGCGCGGCCTTCGCGGCGGCCACGGCTGCCGCGCGGTGTGTGTCGGTGATGACTTCACCAGCCGGCAGCGCGACGATGCAGCCGTTTTGCGCGCCATGGGTGCGCAGGCGGCGCGTGAGAGCGCGGGTGTCGAGGTCGGCAATGGCCACCGTGCCTTCGCGCTGCAGGTAGTGCGAGAGCGTTTCGGTGCTGCGAAAGTTGGAGGCCAGCAGGGGCAGGTCTTTGATGATCAGGCCAGCGGCGTGGATGCGGCTGGCTTCGACGTCTTCGGCGTTGATGCCGGTGTTGCCGATGTGCGGATACGTGAGTGTCACGATCTGCTGGCAGTAACTCGGATCGGTGAGGATTTCCTGGTAGCCGGTGAGTGAGGTGTTGAACACCACCTCACCCGTGGTCTGACCGGTGGCGCCGATGGAGACGCCTGTAAAGACCGTGCCGTCGGCGAGCGCGAGAAGGGCTTTCGGGTGGACGGGAAGCACGGATGGGACTCCAGAAGTGGGGCGAAACGCAGGCCACCGGCGGTTGGTGCCGCGCAGGCTTCGCACCCGCCCTGCTCCTCAGCTTCTGAGGGGCTAGAACGGAAAAACCTGGGGTGAGGAACCGGGGTGAGCGCGCGTTGCGCTGATTGCGGGTAAACCCCGGAATTATATGCTGGAGCTCACGCTCCCTCGCCGCTATTGCGCGGCGGCCGTCGCACTGGCGTGCAGGCAGATCGCAGCAGCCGCCGCCACATTGAGCGACTCTTCACCACCGGGCTGCGCGATGCGCACCGACTGCGAGGCCATGGCCTGCAGCGCCGCACTCACGCCCTGCCCTTCGTGCCCGAGCACCCAGGCGCAAGGCCAGGGTAAAGCGGCCCGCTGCAGCAGATCGCCCTGGTGCGAGCTGGTCACCAGCAACGGCACGTCCAACGCAGTCAGGTCGTCAACCGACAGGCCTTCAACGAGTCGCAAGGCAAAGTGCGCGCCCATGCCGGCGCGCAGCACCTTGGGCGACCAGAGGGCGGCCGTGCCTTTGAGCGCGAGCACCTGGCCAAAACCGAAGGCTGCGGCACTGCGCAGGATCGACCCCACGTTGCCGGCGTCCTGCAGACAGTCCAGCACCACAGCGGCCTGACCCGCGTCCAGCCCGGAGGCTTTGGGCAGGTCCCACACAAAGCCCACACCGGCCGGCGATTCGAGCCCGCTGATGGAGGCCATGAGCCCGCGCGGCACGGTCACGTTGTGATCGGACGCATCGCGCAGGTCGTGCGGTGCATGCACCCAGAAATCGTCGGTGAACACGGCCATGGCGGGCCGGTGGCCGCGTGCCAGCAGCGCGCGGCAGAGGTGATCGCCTTCGAGCCACACCTGTCCCTGCTTGCGGTAGGCGGTGTTGTCCTGCGCCAGCACGCGCAGGCGCTTGAGCAGCGGGTTGTCGCGCGAGGTGATGACGGTGGGTTCGCTCATGCGGGTGCGTTCTGTTGTCGGCCGACGAGGGCCAGCGCCCGGGCCACGGGTGCAAACGAGCGCCGGTGCACGGGCAAGGCCCCATGCGCCTGCAGCGCTCGCAAATGTTCGGCTGTGCCGTAGCCCTTGTGCCGGTCAAAGCCGTATTCGGGGTGCTGCAGATGCAACTCGCACAGCATGCGGTCGCGCGTGACCTTGGCCAGGATGGAGGCGGCCGAGATGCAAGGCACCAGCGCGTCGCCCGACACGATGGCCTCGGCCAACACGTCCAGCGCCGGCAGGCGGTTGCCGTCCACCAGCACCTTGGTTGGCTTCAGGCGCAGGCCCAGCACAGCCCTGCGCATGGCCAGCATCGTGGCCTGCAAGATGTTGAGCTGGTCGATCTCTTCCACGGAGGCCTGCGCGATGCTGCAACACAGCGCTTTGGCGCGGATTTCGTCGTACAGGCGCTCGCGGCGCAGCGCGGTGAGCTGCTTCGAATCGGCCAGGCCTTTGATCGGCTTGAGATCGTCCAGGATCACGGCCGCAGCCACCACCGGGCCAGCCAGCGGTCCCCGCCCGGCTTCGTCGACGCCGGCCACCAGCCCGGGCACGTCCCAGACCAGGTTGGCCTGTTCAGCCTTCAAGAACTTTTTCGATCGCATCGGTGGCCAGTTGGGCGGTGTCGCGCCGCAGGGTGTGGTGCAGCGCGGAGAAACGCTGCTGCAAGGCCCCGATTCTCTCAGGCGCGTCGAGCCAGTCCAGCACACTTTGCGCCAAGGCTTGTGGTGTGGCGGCGTCTTGCAAAAATTCAGGCACCACAAAGTCGCCACACAGGATGTTGGGCAAGCCCACCCAAGGCTGCAATTGCTTGCGCCGCATGATCTGCCAGGACAGCCAGTTCATGTTGTAGGCGATCACCATGGGACGTTTGAACAGCGCGGCCTCCAGCGTGGCCGTGCCGCTGGCGATCAAGGTCACGTCGCAAGCGGCCAGCACGGTATGCGATTGGCCCGCGATCACCTGCAGCTCGGCACCCAGGCCTGCACCGCGGGCCGCGGCCTCGATGCGCTCACGCAGCGCAGGCACTGCCGGCACCACGAAGCGGATGCCTGGGCGCGCAACACGCAGATGCACGGCGGCTTCAAAAAACACCTGCGCAAGGTACTGCACTTCAGAGGCGCGGCTGCCCGGCAGGATGGCCACCACGGTGTCTTCTTCGCGCAGACCCAGGGCACGCCTGGCAGCGGCGCGGTCTGGCTCCAGCGGGATGACATTGGCCAACGGGTGGCCCACGTAGGTCGCGGGAATGTCGTGCCGGGCGAGCAGCTCCGGCTCGAACGGGAAGATGCACAACACATGATCGGCGCTGCGCCGGATCCTCTCGACCCGTTCGGCACGCCAGGCCCAAATGGACGGGCACACGAAATGCACGGTGCTCACGCCACCCGTCTTCAGATTGGTTTCCAGGTCGAGGTTGAAGTCGGGCGCGTCAACGCCGATGAACACATCGGGCCGGTCGGTGGACAACAGGCGCTGCTGCAGTTGCGCGCGGATGCCGACGATCTCGCGGTAGTGCCGCAGCACCTCGACATAGCCGCGCACCGCCAGCTTCTCGCTGGGCCACCAGGCTTCAAAACCTTGCGCCGCCATCTGCGGGCCGCCAATACCGAAAGACTGCAGGTCGGGCCACTTCTGACGCACCCCACCGAGCAACAGGCCAGCCAGCAGATCGCCCGACGTTTCGCCCGCCACCAGGGCAAAACGTTTTGAAGACTTCATGTCGGGATCAACGAACGATGCCGCGCTGGGGCGACACCTGCCCGAGGAAGTCCAGCATCATGGCCACGTCGGGTGCGGCTTCAGGCGTCTTCTCGGTCAACGCACGAATGCGCTCCACCGACTGCTCCAGCTTCAGGTCTTCCCGGTAAAGCGCCTTGTGCATGGCCTTCACGGCCGCAATGCGCTCGGGTGAAAAGCCGCGGCGGCGCAGGCCTTCAAAGTTCATCGAACGCGCCTGCGCCGGCTGGCCTTGGCACATCACGAAAGGCGGCAGATCGGCGAACAGCAGCGAGCACATGGCCGTCATGGCGTGCGCACCCACGCGCACGAACTGGTGCACCACGGTGAAGCCACCCAGGATCACCCAGTCGTCCACCACCACGTGGCCGGCGAGCTGCGAGTTGTTGGCAAAGATGGTGTGGTTGCCCACCACGCAGTCGTGCGCCAGATGCACGTAAGCCATGATCCAGTTGTCGTTGCCGACCTGGGTCATCGCACGATCACCGGGTGAGCCGATGTTGAAGGTGCAGAACTCGCGCACGGTGTTGCGGTCGCCGATGACCAGCTCGCACGGTTCGCCGGCGTACTTCTTGTCCTGCGGCACCGCACCCAGTGAGTTGAACTGGAAGATGCGGTTGTCACGACCAATCGTGGTGTGGCCTTCAATCACGCAGTGCGCACCGATGGTGGTGCCCGCACCCACCTTCACGTTTGGACCGATCACGGTGTAGGGACCAACAGCCACGGAGCTGTCCAGCTCGGCTGCCGGGTCCACCAGCGCGGTGGGGTGGATCAGAGACACAAAGCGCCCTTCTCCACCGTCAGGCGATGGTGCGCATGGTGCACATCAGCTCGGCTTCGCAGGCCACCTGCTCGCCCACGCGGGTGATGCCCTTGAACTTGAAGATGCCGGCCTTCATGCGGTCCAGCGTCACGTCCATCACGAGCTGATCGCCTGGCTCCACGGGACGCTTGAAACGCGCACCGTCGATACCGGCGAAGTAGTAGACCGTCTTGTCGTCGGGGGTCACGCCCAAGGTGTCGAAAGCCAGCAAAGCGGCGACTTGGGCCATGGCTTCGAGCATGAGCACACCCGGCATCACCGGCCGGTGCGGAAAGTGGCCCACGAAAAACGGCTCATTGATGGTGACGTTTTTCAGCGCCTTGATGCGCTTGCCCTTTTCAAGCTCAAGCACCCGGTCCACCAGCAGGAACGGATAACGGTGGGGCAGCTGCTTGAGAATCTGGTGAATGTCCATCATGGCTTTGTGTTGTTCTGGAGGGCTTGTTCGATCGCGTGTTCCGCCGCCTTGAGGCGTTCGCGGATGCGGTTGAGCTGCTTGAGGGAAGCGGCATTTTTTTCCCAATTCGCATTGTCGTCGATGGGGAACATGCCGGTGTAGTGGCCGGGCTTGAGCAGCGAGCGGGTGACCACGGAGGCCGCCGACACGTGCACGCCATCGGCCAGCTTCAAATGCCCCAGCACCACGGCGCCCCCACCGATGGTGCAGCCCGCACCGATGCTGGCACTGCCCGCCACGCCCACGCAACCTGCCATGGCAGTGTGCGCACCAACGTGAACGTTGTGACCGATCTGGATCAGGTTGTCGAGCTTCACGCCATCTTCAATCACGGTGTCGTCCAGCGCGCCGCGGTCGATGCAGGTGTTGGCGCCAATCTCCACGTCGTTGCCGATGCGAACGGCACCCAGCTGCTCGATCTTGATCCACTCTCCTTGGTGTGACGCAAAGCCAAAACCATCCGCACCGATCACCGCACCTGAATGCACCACGCACCGCTCACCCAGGCTGCAACGCTCACCCACCGTCACCCTGGGGTGCAGCAGCGTTTGCGCGCCGACATGCACATGCTCGCCCAGCACGCAATGCGCTCCCACGCGCGCGCCGGACCCGATGCGAGCGCCCGCGCCGATGACGGCAAACGCACCGACATCAACGCCGGATGCCAACTCGGCCGTAGGATGCACTGATGCCGTCGAATGAACAGCGGCCAAAGCCACCGGCGCATGCTCACGCCTCCACCATTGGGTGAGGCGGGCGAAGTAAAGATAAGGATCGTCGGTGACGATGCACGCACCGCGTGCGCTGGCTGCGACAAGCAGCGCGGGCGGAACGATCAGACAAGCCGCCTGGGTGCTGTCGATCTGTGATGCATAGCGCTGGTTTGAAATGAAAGCCAGCGCGTCAGAGTCCGCCGTGGCCAGGGGAGCCAGCCGGTTGATGAGGATGTCAGGTGCGCCGACAAGATCACCGCCAAGGGCTTCGACAATGGAGCCCAGCGGCCGCGACACACCCGGACCCCGCAGCTTACTTGCTGCCGTTCAAGCCGCTCAACACCTTGTCGGTGATGTCGTGCTTGGGATTGATGTAGACAGCTTCCTGAATGACCAGGTCGAACTTCTCTGCTTCAGCCACTTGCCGGATCACGCGATTCGCACGTTCCAGCACGCTTTGCAGCTCTTCGTTCTTGCGCATGTTCAGGTCTTCCTGAAACTCACGCTGCTTTCGCTGAAAGTCGCGGTCCTGCTCCACCAGCTGGCGCTGACGCGTGGTTCGCTGGCCTTCTGGCAGCGTAGGTGCTTCGCGCTCGAACTTCTCGGACGCCGTCTTGAGCTGGGCGGCCAACGCCTGCACGTCCTTCTCGCGGCGGGAGAATTCCTGCTCGAGCTTGGTCTGGGCGGCCTTCGCCGAGTTGGAGTCGCGCAGGATGCGCTCCAGATTCACAAAACCGATGCGCAGGTCTTGCGCGGCAACGCCGAGCGTGGCGAGCCCCAAGGCCACGACAACAAGCGTCTTGCGGTTGAACAGGCTGGATAGTGTCTTCATCAAAAGGAGGTTCCGATCTGAAACTGGAATTTCTGAATTTTATCGCCGGTGAATTTCCGGATGGGATTGGCGATGGCGAATCTGAGAGGGCCGATGGGCGAGATCCAACTCAAGCCCACACCGACCGAAGCACGCAGGTCCTTGGCGTTGGCCCTGGTATCGTTTTCACCGAATACGTTGCCAACATCCATGAAACCGAACATCCGCAGGCTGCGGTCGTTGCCGGCGCCAGGAAACGGGGTGATGAACTCGGCATTGAGGGCGATGCTGCGATTGCCACCGATGTTGATGCCCTCGCCCGTCGGAGAGTTCGCCACTGGCGACACCGGACCGAGCGAACCCTGCTCGAAGCCACGCACAGAACCCAGGCCGCCGCCGAAAAAGTTCTTGAAGACAGGATAGGGTCGCCCACCCAGGCCCTTGCCGAAGCCCAACTCGCTGTTGAAGGCGAGGGTGTATTGCTTGCTCAACGGGTAGTACTGCTGGAACTGGTAGCTCGCCTTCACATACCGGGCATCGCCCGCAACGCCCAGCTCGGTGTTGAACTTCTGAAGACGACCACGGGTAGGCACCAAGCCGCTATCGCGGGTGTCGCGCGACCATCCGACGGTCAATGGCAGGGTGTTGCTGGTCGAGCCGAATTGGGCAGCGTAGTCGCGGTAGGCATCCGGCAGGTAAATACCCGACTCGATCGTCGTTTGCTCCACGCCCGCTCCGAAGAACACCGTGTCGGCTTCTGTGAACGGAACGCCAAAGCGCAAAGACACGCCCTTGGTGATCAGGCGGTAGTCGCCCGTGTCGGAGGTTGCCTGGGTGTCGTAAGGTCGCGTCGTCCGGTAATAGGCGTCGATGCTGCGCGAAATGCCATCGGGTGTGAAGTACGGGTCCACCGTGCTCACGACCAGCTGACGGTTGAACTTGCTGGTGTTGATGTCGATGCCAAGATAGTTGCCCGAGCCGAACACGTTTTCCTGGCGGATGCCCGCGATGATCGACAGCTCCTCGGCCTGGGAGTAGCCCGCACCCAGGGTGAGGTTGCCCGTGGGCTTTTCAACCACCGAGATGGTGAGGTCCACCTGATCAGGGGAGCCCGGCACAGGCTGCGTGTCGATACCGACCTCTGTGAAGAAGCCCAGACGGTCCACGCGATCGCGCGAAAGGCGAATGCGGTCGCTGTCGTACCAGGCCGATTCGAGCTGGCGGAATTCTCGACGCACCACCTCGTCTCGCGTGCGGTTGTTGCCTTCGACGTTGATACGGCGCACATAGACGCGCCGGGCCGGCTGGCCGCGCACCACGAAGGACACGCGCTTGTTGACGCGATCGATCTCGGGCGTGGCTTCGACTTGGGCAAAGGCATAGCCAAAAGCACCGAAGTAATCGGTGAAGGCCTTCACGGTGCTGGTGACGTCTTCGGAGTTGTAGGCTTCGCCGGCCCGCAAGGTAACGAGCGACTTGAACTCTTCTTCCTTGCCCAGGTACTCACCTTCCAGCGCCACCGACGACACAACGTAGCGATTGCCTTCGGTGATGTTCAAGGTGATCGACATGCCTTGCTTGTCGGGCGAAATGGCGACCTGCGTGGAGTCGATGCGAAACTCGAGATAGCCGCGGGTCAGGTAGTACGAGCGCAGCGTTTCAATATCGGCGTTGAGCTTGGCGCGCGAATAACGGTCGGATTTGGTGTACCAGCTCAGCCAGCCGCCGGTGTCCAGGTCGAACAGGTTGCGCAGGGTCGATTCCGAGAAGGCCTGATTACCCACGATCCGGATGTCCGTGATCTTGGCGACATCTCCCTCGACCACGCTGAAATTGAGGTTGACCCGGTTGCGCTCGCCCGGCGTCACGGTGGTGACCACTTGCGCGGCGTACATGCTCCTGCTGATGTACTGGCGCTTGAGCTCCTGCTCTGCCCGATCGGCCAGCGCTTTGTCGAACGGCCGGCCTTCGGTCAGACCGATGTCTCGCAGCGCCTTGATCAAGACTTCGTTGTCGAATTCTTTGATCCCGGAAAAGCTCACGTCGGCCACGGTGGGCCGCTCTTCAACGATCACCACCAGCACATCACCGTTGATCTGCAGGCGGATGTCGCTGAACAAGCCGAGGCCGAACAGCGAACGGATCGCAGCCGATCCTTTGTCGTCGCTGTACTGATCCCCGATGCGGAACGGCAGCGAGGCGAACACGGTGCCGGGCTCGACACGCTGCAAGCCTTCGACACGGATGTCGCGCAAGGTGAAAGGATCAACGGCCCAGGCGGGCAATGCGCTGAGCAAGGCGGCCGCGAGCGCTGAAAGGGTCAGGCCGCGCAGACCGTTTTTGTTTTTTGTCATGGGAAAAGTGTTCAGCCAGCCAAGCGGGCCACATCATTGAACAAGGCAACGGACATGAGCGCCATGAGAACCACGACACCACCGCGCTGCAGGCGCTCCATCCAGACATCAGACACGCTGCGACCGGTCACACCCTCCCAAAGATAATACATCAGGTGCCCCCCGTCCAAGACCGGCAGCGGCAGCAGATTCAGCACGCCCAGACTCACGCTGATGAGGGCCAGAAACAGGATGTAAGAGGTGATGCCCAGGCTGGCCGATTTGCTCGCGTAGTCGGCGATCGTGAGCGGTCCGCTGAGGTTCTTGATCGACGCTTCACCGATGACCATGCGCCCCATCATCTTGAGCGTCAGCCAAGACACCTCCCAAGTGCGCACCACTCCTTTGAGCAGACCGTCCACCGGTCCGTGGCGCACCGTCATCATCTGCGGTGCGGCACCGATGTAAGCACCGATGCGCCCCACCCAGGCATCGCCCTGTTTCTCGGGCACCGGCTTCACTTTGAGATCAATGCGTTGGCCATTGCGATCGACCGACCATTGCTGCTCCCTGGCTTCGCCGGCGGGGCTGGTGGCTGCACGGATCAGTCCACGCAGTCGTTGACCGTCCGGCACGGCGGCGCCGTCGACGCTGCGCACAGTGTCCCCGGCGAGCAGGCCAGCCGCGGCAGCGGCCCCGCCCTCCATGACCTCGCCCACCACGGGCTGGGTCCAGGGGCCAGTGATGCCGATCTTCTGGAACAGGGACGCATCGGCCTCGCTCACATCCAGTGCGGCCAGCGGCAGCACGACGGACCGCGATGCACCACCCTCCTCGTCGCTCACGCGCAGCGTCATGTCTTCGTTGGACAGCGCCGCCTGCGTCAAGCGCCAACGCAGGTCTTCGAAGGAGCCCACATCGGCCAGATTGTCTTCGTCGGGCCCGGCCTGCGAAACCCATTCACCGCCGCGCAACCCCGCCGCTGCGGCGAGCGAGCCCATGGACGGGCTGGCCAGCACAGGCTTGGGTTCTTCGACACCGCTCCAGTTGACCACGGCATACAGGGCCACGGCCAGCAACAAGTTGGCGGCCGGGCCGGCGGCCACGATGGCCGCCCGCGAGCGCAAAGGCTGCGTGTTGAAGGCGAGATGGCGCTCGGCCGCATCGACAGGTGCCTCGCGTTCATCGAGCATGCGTACGTAGCCTCCCAGAGGCAGGACACACAACACGAACTCGGTCGGACTGCCCTTCTTGCGCCAGGTCAGCAGCGGCTTGCCGAAGCCCACCGAAAAGCGCAGCACCTTGACACCGCAGGCCACCGCCATGCGGTAGTGGCCGTACTCGTGCACGGCGATCAGCAGGCCGAGAGCGACCACAAAAGCAACGATTGTGAGCATGGTGAGCAGGTCGTGAAGAGTGGAACGTCGCTTCAGCGCCAGCGGACCTGGCGATTCAGCGGGACAAACGCTCGACTTGGGATTGGGCCAGGCGACGGGCCTGCTGATCAATGGCCAACAAGTCGGGCAAATCGTTAGGTTTGGAGGGGATCAAGGCCTGCAAAGTTGCATCGTTGACGGCGTGGATCTGGTCAAAGCGCAGACGCTGGTCGAGAAACGCCGCCACCGCCACTTCGTTGGCAGCGTTCAGCACCGCGGTGGTGCCAATCGGACCTTCCAGCGAAGCCCAGGCCAGTTGCAGTCCAGGGAAGCGCATATCGTCGGGCTTTTCAAAGGTCAGGGAGCCCAGGGTGCTGAAGTCCAGCGGCGCAGCCCCCGATGCCATGCGCTCGGGCCAGGCGAGGCCATAGGCGATCGGCACCCGCATGTCGGGCGTGCCGAGCTGGGCCACCACCGAGCCGTCGGTGTACTGCACCATCGAATGGATCACGCTCTGGGGGTGGATCACCACTTCGATCTGCGCCGGTGGCAGGCCAAAGAGGTAACACGCCTCGATGACCTCGAGCGCCTTGTTCATCATGGTGGCCGAATCGACCGAAATCTTGCGCCCCATCACCCAGTTCGGGTGCGCGCAGGCTTGATCTGGCGTGACCTGGGCAAGCGTTTGCGGATCGCGCGTGCGAAACGGTCCACCCGACGCGGTCAACACGATCTTTTCCACCCGGCGCGACCACGACGCCGGGTCCTCGGGCAAGGACTGGAAAACGGCGGAGTGTTCGCTGTCGATGGGTAACAACGTGGCGCCTCCGTCGCGCACCGCCTGCGTGAACAGCGCGCCACCCACCACCAGGGCCTCTTTGTTGGCCAGCAGGAGCTTCTTGCCCGCCTGCGCTGCCGCCAGGCTGGGTGCCAGACCAGCGGCTCCCACGATGGCGGCCATGACCGCGTCCACCTCGGTGTCGGTGCACACATCGCACAGCGCCTGCTCGCCAGAAAGCACCTGCACAGCCAGACCGAGCTCGCGCACACGCTCGGCGAGTTGCTTCGCATGGTCCGGGCTCACCATCACCGCGTAGCGAGGAGCGAATTGCAGGCACTGCGCCAGCATCAGGTCAACCTGGGTGGACGCCGTGAGGGCAAACACGCGGTAACGATCGGGGTGGCGCGCCAACACATCGAGCGTGCTCTTGCCGATGGACCCGGTGGAGCCGAGGATGGTGATGGACTGCGTGGAGATCATGGCATTCAGAGGGTGGTGAACATCATCGCCAGCGGCAGCACCGGCAGCAAGGCGTCGACACGGTCGAGCACGCCGCCGTGACCCGGCAGCAGGCCGCTGGAGTCTTTCACGCCGGCACTGCGCTTGACCAGGGACTCGACCAGATCACCGACCACGCTCATGGCCACCAGGAAGGCGAGCGACATCACAGCCAGCAGCGGGCCGAAGGCCCAGAGGCGTGCGTAGAGACTGCTGGCGTTGGCCATGCCCTGGGCGTCGGCCCAGAGCCAGGCCGCGGCCATCACGAACACACCGATGAATCCGCTGATGGCGCCTTCCCAGGTCTTGCCCGGACTGATGGCCGGCGCCAGTTTGCGCCGCCCGAATGCCTTGCCGCCGAAGTAAGCGGCGATGTCCGCCATCCACACCAGCAGCAGCACCGACAACAAAAATCCCAGACCTGTGAGCCGCGCCTGCACCATGGCCACCCACGCGCACCCGATGAGCACCAGGCCCAACCAGAGCCGCAAGCCCCTGGGCCAAGCCCCCCAACCCGAAACGCCACGCGCAATCATGGCCACGGCCAGCACGACCCACAGCACACCGACGCCGATCCAGACAATGCGCCAGGATTGATCGAGTCCGCCAGACAGCCAGATGAGCGCCATGACCAGCCCCAAGCCAAAGCCCACACCGAGCGCCGGACGCGACCCGGCACCATTGAGGCGGGCCCATTCCCAGCCCGCCGCCACGATCAGCAGCAGGGTGAGCGCGGCAAACGGTTCGATGGCGGGGTAAAACAGAGCGGGCAGCAGGACCGCCAGCAGCAGCAAGGCGGTGATGACACGCTGTCTAAGCATGTCGATCGCCGCCCACAGCCAGCAGAGGCTCGGCCTGACCGACCTGCTCTGCCGTCTGCCCAAAACGGCGTTCGCGGCTGGCGTATTCCTGCAGCGCGCGGTCCAGCTCGGCAGGCCCAAAATCCGGCCAAAGGCACTCGGTGAACACCAGTTCGGTGTATGCGGTTTGCCACAGCAGAAAATTGCTGATGCGCAACTCGCCACCGGTGCGGATCAACAGGTCCGGGTCGGGCACGTGCGCCAGCGCCATCTGACCGTTCAGGCTTTCTTCGGTGATCTCAAGGCCCAGGGCGACCAGCTTGCGGGCGGCCTGGGCCATGTCCCAGCGGCCGCCGTAGTTGAAGCAGACGTTGAGCACCAGCTTGTGGTTGTGGGCCGTGTCGTGCTCGGCCGCCACCAGTCCTTGCACCACACGCTTGGACAGCCCCTGGCGATCACCCGGAAAATGCAAACGAACGCCGTTGCCTTCCAGCGAAGGCACTTCGCGCGACAGCGCCAGCACCAGCAAGTCCATCAGGCTGGAGACCTCTTCCACCGGGCGGTTCCAGTTTTCCGAGGAGAAGGCAAACACGGTCAGCACCGGGATGCCTCGTTCCAGGCAGGCCTTGACAACACGCCGCAGGGCTTCAACGCCTTGTTTGTGGCCCGCCACCCGCGGCAGCCAGCGCTTTTGCGCCCAGCGGCCGTTGCCGTCCATCACGATGGCGACATGGTGAGGCAGCGAGCCGGCAGCGGCGTCCTGGGTGAGCATGGATGAGGGCATGGGTGAGGAAGCGTCGCTGGCCGATGTCAACGGCGGTCAGACCGCCATGATGTCCTGTTCCTTGCCGGCCACGAGGCGGTCCACCTCGTTGATGACCCGATCGGTGAGCTTCTGGATGTCTTCCTGCGAACGGCGATCGTCGTCCTCAGACGCCAGCTTTTCCTTCACCAACTTCTTAACCTGTTCGTTGGCATCGCGCCGCAGGTTGCGAATGGCGATCTTGGCGGCTTCGCCATCACCGCGAACAACCTTGGTGAGTTCCTTGCGGCGCTCTTCGGTCATGGGCGGCATGGGCACGCGGATCAAATCGCCCTGGCTTGACGGGTTCAAACCGAGGTCGGACTCGCGAATGGCTTTCTCGATCTTGGCGCCCATGCCTTTTTCCCAGGGCGCCACACCGATCGTGCGCGAATCGAGCAAGGTGAGGTTGGCCACCTGCGACAAGGGCAGCATGGAGCCGTAGTAGTCCACGTGCACGGTGTCGAGCAGCGCCGGGTTCGGGCGACCGGTGCGGATCTTGGTCAGTCCGTTCTTGAACGCTTCCACCGACTGCATCATCTTGTGCTCGGCGGTTTTGCGAATGTCATCAACGCTCATGAAAACTCCTCATTTCTGCAAGGGGAGCGCGCCTTGGCGCGTCACACATGAACCAGCGTGCCTTCGTCCTTGCCCATCACCACGTCGCGCAGCGCACCGGGCTTGAAGATCGAAAACACCTTGACCGGCAGTTTCTGGTCACGGCACAAGGCAAATGCTGTGGCGTCCATCACCTGCAGGTTCTTTTGCATGGCCTCGTCAAACGTGATCGAGGCATAGCGCGTGGCGGTGGGGTCCTTGTTCGGGTCGGCGCTGTACACACCGTCCACCTTGGTGGCCTTGAGCACGATCTCGGCACCGATTTCCGCACCCCGCAAGGCCGCAGCCGTGTCGGTGGTGAAGAAGGGGTTGCCAGTGCCGGCGGCAAACACCACGACTTTGCCCTCTTCGAGGTATTGCAAGGCCTTGGGGCGCACATAGGGCTCGACCACCTGCTCGATGGCGATGGCCGACATCACACGCGCCACCAGACCGGCCTTGTCCATGGTGTCGGCCAGCGCCAGCGAATTCATGACCGTGGCCAGCATGCCCATGTAGTCGGCGGTAGCGCGGTCCATGCCAACCGATCCGCCCGCCACACCGCGAAAGATGTTGCCGCCACCAATGACGATGGCCACCTGCACACCCAGACGCGTGACGTCTGCGATCTCCTCCACCATGCGCACGATGGTGGCCCGGTTGATGCCGAAGGCGTCGTCGCCCATCAGGGCTTCACCCGACAACTTCAGCAGAATCCGTTTGTAGGCAGGCATGTGGCAACTTTCAGGAAGCAAAAACACAAAATTCAGCCGGCAAGTGTACCGAGGAGCGCGGGCTCCCCAGTGCCGGTGTCACACAAGACAACGGGCCTTGCGGCCCGTTGTCTTGTTCAGGGCGGCAACGGCTGCCGCCTGCGGACGCTCAGGCGCCTTTGGCAGCGGCCACCTGGGCAGCGACTTCAGCAGCAAAGTCGTCCACCTTCTTCTCGATGCCCTCGCCCACCACATACAGGGTGAAACCCTTGACGGTGGTGCCGGCGGCTTTGAGCATGGCTTCCACCGTTTGCTTGTCGTTCTTTACGAAGGACTGGTTGAAAAGCGAGACTTCCTTGAGGTACTTCTGCACGGCGCCATCGATGCGCTTGGCCACGATCTCGGCGCTCTGGGCCGGCTTGCCGGCAGCCACGAGTTCCTTGTTGGCTTCGTCGGCTTTGGCCGTGGCCACCGAGCGCTCGCGATCAATGAACTCGGCGGGCACGTCGTTGCTGGTCAGGGACACGGGCTTCATGGCGGCCACGTGCATGGCGACGTCTTTGGCAGCGGTCTCGTCACCGTCAAACTCCACCACCACGCCGATGCGCGTGCCGTGCAGGTAACCGGCCAGTTTGGATGCGCCGCTGTAAGCCTTGAACCGGCGGAACGACATGTTTTCGCCGATCTTGCCGATCAGGCCCTTGCGCACGTCTTCCAGCGTGGGGCCAAATCCGTCCTGGCTGTAGGGCAAAGCGCCCAGCGCGGCCACATCGGCTGGCTGGTGCTTGGCCACGAGTTCGGCAGCGGCGTTGGCCAGGGCCAGGAAGCTGTCGTTCTTGGTGACAAAGTCGGTTTCGCAGTTGACTTCGATCAGGCCACCGGTGGTGCCGTCAATGAAGCTGGTGACCACACCTTCGGCGGTCACGCGGCTGGCGGCCTTGCCGGCCTTGGTGCCCAGCTTGACGCGCAGCAGCTCTTCTGCCTTGGCCATGTCGCCGTCTGCTTCGGTCAGGGCCTTTTTGCACTCCATCATGGGAGCGTCTGTCTTGGCGCGCAGTTCAGCGACCATGCTTGCGGTAATTGCCATTTGTGTTCTCCTTGACGCCGCTTCGTCCCAAAGGGTGAAGTCGGCCATGTTCAATGATCGGTTTTCGGTGCGAAAAAGGGGCTCACGAGCCCCTCTTTCATGGGAACAGCGCCTTCAAGCAGCGGTGTTTTCCTTGACTTCGACGAACTCGTCAGCGCCTTCGGCGGCAACGGCTTTCACGACGTCGTTGACGGCGTTGCTGCGGCCTTCCAGGATCGCGTCGGCGATGCCGCGGGCGTAGAGCGCCACGGCGCGGGCCGAGTCGTCGTTGCCGGGGATCACGTAGTCGATGCCCACGGGCGAGTGGTTGGTGTCAACCACGCCGACGAGTGGGATGCCGAGCTTCTGCGCTTCGAGCACGGCGATCTTGTGGAAACCCACGTCGATCACGAAGATGGCGTCGGGCAAAGCGGTCATGTCCTGAATGCCGCCGATGTCCTTTTCCAGCTTCTCCATTTCGCGGGAGAAGGTCAGCTGCTCTTTTTTGGTCATGCTGTCCAGGCCGCCTTCTTTCTGGGCCTGCATGTCCTTCAGACGCTTGATCGAGGTCTTGACCGTCTTGAAGTTGGTCAGCATGCCGCCGAGCCAGCGCTGGTCAACGAAAGGCACGCCGGCACGGCGGGCTTCCTGGGCCACGATGTCGCGCGACTGGCGCTTGGTGCCCACCATCAGGATGGTGCCGCGGTTGGCGGAGAGTTGACGCACGAATTTCGCTGCGTCTTCGAACAGGGGCAACGTCTTCTCGAGGTTGACGATGTGGATTTTGTTGCGGTGACCGAAGATGTACGGAGCCATCTTGGGGTTCCAGAAGCGGGTTTGGTGACCGAAATGGACACCGGCTTCCAGCATTTCGCGCATGGAGATTGACATGAGATGACTTTCCAGAGGTTGAGTCTAAAATCCAGCCCCGATCACCTGTTGGCCGCCAAATCGCTTGTGAATTGGTCGCCGCAGGCAACACCCGGTTGGGCTGGTTTGCGATTTGCCTTGCCACGCTGGCGGAACAAAGGTCCCACCGCCGTGTGCAAAGCCTGTCGATTATAGCAGTCCAGTCGTCCCCCGCCCTCCCCCTCCTTGCTTGTGCCCGTTCGGCGCACTCGCCGGCTTTCTGCGTGTTCTCCCATGAGTCATCCGGCTTTTTGTCCCGCAAGCCTTCCTGGCCGTCTGTCGCCGCCCGGCACAATGCAGTTTTCTGGGAGCACGGTTTGAAAATCGCGGTGGTCGGAGCAGGGGTGGTAGGTATTGCCTGCGCACACGAGTTGGCGCTGGACGGTCATGAAGTGACGGTTTTCGAGAGGCGCAGCACGGTGGCCGAAGAGGCCAGTTTTGCCAGCGGAGCGCTGATCGCCCCGGGCTGGACCGCGCCGTGGAATCCGGATGAGCGAAAAGTCGCATGGCCCTGGGCCACGCAGAGCGACGGACTCCAGCTCGCCCGCCTGCCCCGAGGCAACGAATGGAGCTGGCTCTGGCAGTGGCGTCAGGCGCACCAGGGCCCGCAACGTACGGCCATCCAGGAGCAGACCCATCGCCTGGTGCGCTACAGCCAGGAGCGGTTGCAGGCCATCACCGACCAGTACCAGCTGGAGCATGACCGAAGCCACGGCATGCTGGTGCTGCTGAGAACCGAGCAAGACGCCAGCCTGGCGCAGGCATCGCTGCAACAGCTGCGCGACCTCGAGCTGCCCGTCAAGGTACTCACGGCAGAAGAAGCCCGGGCGCTGGAGCCTGCGCTCAGCACCGAGACAACGCTGCACGGTGCCATCGAACTCGGCGGCGCAGCGGTGGCCAACTGCCGCGAGTTTGCGGTGTTGCTGCGCACGCAAGCCCAGCAATCGGGCTGCCATTTCGAGTTCAACACCATCGTGAGCCGCGTCGAAGCGCTGACACCGGCGGGCTTCAAGCTGGAGCTGGTTCGCACCGCATCCCATCCGAACAACGACGGAGCGAACGCGCAGCCCCAGCGGTTTGACGCCGTGGTGATCTGCGCCGGGGCCGCCAGCGCGGGCTTGCTGGGCTCGCTGGGTTTGAAGGTGCCGCTTCAAACGGTGCGCGGTCACTCGCTGAGCGCGGCGGTCAGGGAACCCATGGACGCGCCGCAGTCTGCGGTGCTCGATGCGCGCCACGGCGTGTCGATCGCGCGTTTGGGCCAGCGCGTGCGCGTGGCCGGCGGCCGCGAATGGGGCCGCGAATCAAGCACACCGTCCAAAGCCGGGCTGCAGCGCCTGTACCGTGCGCTGTCCGACTGGTTTCCGGGCGCGGTTCGGCTGGGTGGGCCCGCGGGCAATGTTCAGGAATGGTGCGGCGCGCAGGCCACGCTGCCCGACGGCGCTCCCCTGATCGGTGCGAGCCGGGTGCCCGGCCTCTGGCTGAACATGGGTCACGGGCCGAGCGGCTGGTCCATGGCCTGCGGCGCTGCCCGTGTGCTGGCCGACCAGATCGGCGCGCGCGCACCCGAACTCACGCTCATCCAGTGCTCGCCCCAACGCTATGGCATCTGAGCCAGACTGTGGCCCATGCGAACCATCACCGGCCACCAACGCGAACCGCTCCACGGCATTGCCGGTACGCGCAGCCTTGAGTTCGCGGCGCAAGCCGCGCGGCCCGAGCACACCCTGATGGCCCGCGCCGGGCTCGCCGTGGCCCGGCTTGCCCGAGCCCTGGCACCACACGCGCGCTGCATCTGGGTGGCATGTGGCCCGGGCAACAACGGGGGCGACGGCCTGGTCGCGGCCATGCACCTGCACCGATGGGCCGAGCGCACCGGTTTGCAGGTGGTCGTCACGCACACCCTCGGCGCGCAGGTCGGTGCAGCCCAGTTGCCGCCGGATGCGGCGCAGGCCTTGACCGATGCTCGATCCGCCGGTGTGCTCATCCAATCCGACCCACCCCCGTCGTTCGATCTCGCCATCGATGCCTTGCTCGGCATTGGGGTGACCCGCCCGCTGCAGGGAACCCTGGCCAGCGTTACACGGATGCTGCGCACCACCAGCGCACCGGTGCTGTGCGTGGATCTGCCCAGCGGGCTGCAGGCCGACACGGGTGCGTTGACGGACATCGATCCCACCGAGCTGAGGCACGCGGAAGTCTCGCGGCCTGGCCCTCGCCACACCCTGTCGCTGCTGACCTTGAAGCCGGGCCTCTTCACCCACCAGGGCCGGGACGCCGCGGGTCAAGTCTGGTTTGACGATTTGGGTGTCAGCCCTTCCAAAACGGTGCCCCTGATCGCCTGGCTCGCAGGCCGAGAGGCACCCAGCGAAGCCGCCCAAACACGCCGGGCGCACGCCAGCCACAAAGGCAGCTTTGGCGACGTGGTGGTGGTCGGCGGTCAGGGCATTGCCGCAAACGGAGCGGGCATGACGGGCGCGGCTGTGCTGGCGGCGCGCGCGGCGCTGCACGCGGGTGCCGGACGGGTGTTCGTCGGCCTGCTGGAAGCCGGGTCGCCGAACGAGACCACCTGGGACCCGGCATGCCCGGAACTGATGTTTCGCCGGCCCGCGACTTTGATCGACGCTGCGTGGTTGCCACAGGCCAGCGTGGTCTGTGGCTGCGGCGGTGGCACGTCGGTGGCCGAGGTGCTGCCCCGCTTGTTGTCAATCGCCTCCACCCTGGTGCTGGATGCAGACGCGCTCAATGCCATGGCCACCGATGAAGCCTTGCAGACCCAACTGGCCCACCGCCAGGGTCGAGGCTGGGCCACCGTGCTCACGCCGCACCCGCTGGAAGCCGCCCGGCTCCTGGGCTGCAGCACGGCGCAAGTCATGGCCGACCGGTTGCTGGCGGCACAAACCATCGCCGACCGGTTCCAGGTGGTTTGTGTGCTCAAAGGTTCAGGCACGGTGGTGACGGCCCCGCGCGAGATTGCGCGCATCAATCCCACCGGCAACGCCGCGCTGTCCACGGCGGGCACCGGCGATGTGTTGGCGGGCATGGTCGGCGCTGCACTGGCTGGGCCAACAGCGTCACTGGGTGAGGTGCTGGACCGGGTGTGCAGCGCTGTGTTTCAACACGGCTGGCTGGCGGACCAATGGAATGGCAACGGCCTGGTGGCCGGAGAACTGGCCCGCCGCGTCAGACCGATGACCTGACCGTCGCAGGTTCAGCCCAACAGCATCAAGCCGACTTGCAGCAGGATGATGAGGACCAGCACCGACAAATCGACCCCGCCCACCAGCGGTATCACGCGCCGGATCGGGCGCAGCAAAGGCGACACCAGCCGATCGAGCGTGCCCATCACCGGCGACTGCGGCTGCACCCACGACAGGATGGCGTAGCCGATCAACAAGATCATCAGGCCTTGGAGCACGGTACGCACCAGGATGCGCAGCGCCATGGTGAAGATGGTGATCAACCAGCTGGCGGGCGAGGCCGAGACCTCCGACACTCCGGCCGCCAGCATCAACCAGATGACACCAAAGGCCAGCGCCAGCAGCACCGCCGACAACAGGCTGCCCCAGTCGATCCGGCTTTGCGCCAGCGCGCGCGGCAGCATGCGCCGAAGCGGCTGAACCAGCCAGTCGGTCACAGCGATGGCAAAGCGCCCCGGCTGCGCCGACATGTGCACACGCAGGTGGTTCATCCAGGCGCGCAACAAGGCCATCGCCATCAAAAAGAAGAACAGGGTTTCGAGCAGGAAAAAAACGATGCGCATGCGTTGCAGACGTGTTGTGGATGCAGGCGGTCGGTTGCCTGGGAATGGAAGTTCAGTCGCCCGACAGCCGCAAGGGCGGGCGGGGCACACGGGGATCGGGCTCAAGCCCCGCGGCCAAGCGGATCATGGCAGCCTCGCGGGACGCTTCCAGGAAGTCCAGCATGATGGGCGAGCTGTCAGCCAAGGCATGCCTGCCGTGATGAAACTCGGGGTGCCACTGCACGCCGCGCGCGTAAGCATCGCCTGTCCAGCGGATCGCCTCCACCATGCCGTCCAGCGTCGACACCGCCTCCACCACCATGCCTTTGCCCAGCTCAGCCACCGCCTGGTGGTGGATGCTGGTCACGCGCAATTGCGAGGCATGCGGATACAGCTTGGTCAAGGCCGTGCCCTGCAAGAAGGTCACGTCGTGTTCGAGCTGGTCGTACAGATCGGTGTCGACGTGGGCGTGGGCCGCCGGGCACTGCGTGGGGATGTCCTGGTAGAGCGTGCCGCCAAACGCCACGTTGAGCAGTTGCGCACCACGGCACACACCGAGCACCGGTTTTTTCTGCGCCAGAAACGTTCTGAGCAAAGCGAGTTCGTACCTGTCGCGCACCACATCGCCCTGCCAGCGCGGGTCGATCGGCGTCTGCCCGTAGGTCTGCGGTGCCACATCGGCCCCGCCCTGCAGCACCAGCGCATCGAGCTCCTGCACCACGTGCTCCACCTTGAGGTGGCGCGCCGCGTGTTTGCTGTCGTGCGCGACGGCGGGCACCATGAAGGCGATGGCGCCGTGCTCCATGATCCAGTGCGCCAGCGACTGCTCGATGTACTGCAGGTTCTTGTTGCGAAACCCCAACTCCGAAGGCACCTGGTACAGCAGGCGGGCCGATACGCCGATGCGCAACGGGCGCTCGGTAGGCACATTCGCCACCTTGACAACCCGCCTTTTTGCCGGGGTCGAGGGAGCCTTGTTCAACGCAGCGCTCACGGCATTTGACGCACTCAACGCCGGCTCTTGCGCGGCTGGTTGGCGGTGCTGCGAGCAGCACCACGATCCGACTTCTTGCTCGCCGCCTTCTTGCCCGTCGATTTTGCTTCCGAGGCAGGCGCGCGTGGCGCCCGATCCTGTCGGCCCGCAGAGGCGCTCTCGGGGCCGCGTCCTCGTGGGGCTTTGCCACCACGCCCTGCGCCCGCGACGCCTTCCGGGGTGCCCACCTGACCCGTCTTGTCGCGCATCGCACGCAGGACCAGATCGTCGTCGCCACTCACCAGGCGGAAGTCGATGCGCCGACCGTCCAGATCCACGCGGCTCACCTGCACCTGCACGCGGCTGCCCAGTGCGTAGCGGATGCCTGTGCGTTCGCCGCGCAGTTCCTGGCGCGCCTCGTCGAAACGGAAATACTCGCCACCGAGTTCGGTGATGTGCACCAAGCCTTCAACGTACATGGCGTCGAGCGTGACAAACAGGCCGAAGCTGGTGACCGAACTCACGACACCGCTGAACTCCTCGCCCAGGTGCTCGCGCATGTACTTGCACTTGAGCCAGGCTTCCACGTCGCGGCTGGCCTCATCCGCGCGGCGCTCGTTGGCGCTGCAGTGCAGGCCCGCGGCCTGCCACGCCAGCGTGTCGACCGAAGGCTTCTTGGCTACCTCGCCCACCGCCAGCGGCTTGGCACGGCTGGCCAGTCGTTTGCTCAGTTTGGCGTGGGCCTCACCGGGGGTGGGCAGTGCGGGTAGCTCGTAACGCTTGCGCGCCAGGATCGCCTTGATCACGCGGTGCACCAACAGATCGGGGTAACGGCGGATCGGGCTGGTGAAGTGGGTGTAAGCCTCGAACGCCAGACCGAAGTGGCCGCTGTTGATCGGTGTGTAGATCGCCTGCTGCATGGAGCGCAGCAGCATGGTATGAATCTGCTGCGACTCGGGCCGGTCCTTGGTCGCGGCCGCGATCTTCTGAAAGTCGGCCGGCTTGGGGTTGTCGCCAATGGTCTGCGAAACGCCCATGGCTTTCAGGTAGTTGCGCAGGATCTCCTGCTTCTCGGGCGTGGGGCCTTCGTGCACGCGGAACAGGCCGGTGTGCTTGCCCTCGCTGATGAAATCCGCCGAACAGACGTTGGCCGCCAGCATCGCCTCTTCAATCACCTTGTGGGCGTCGTTGCGGGTGCGCGGGATGATCTTCTCGATGCGACCCGACTCGTCGCAGACGATCTGTGTCTCGGTGGTCTCGAAGTCCACCGCGCCGCGTTCGCCACGCGCCGCCAGCAGCGCGCGGTACACGTCGTGCAGATTGAGCAAGTAGGGCACGAGCGCCTTGCGCTGGCTCGCCTCGGGTCCGCGCGTGTTCTGCAGGATGGCGGCCACTTCGGTGTAGGTGAAGCGCGCATGGCTGAACATCACCGCGGGATAGAACTGGTAAGCGTGGACCTCGCCCTTGGCGTTGACCAGCATGTCGCACACCATGCACAGGCGCTCCACACCGGGATTCAGCGAACAGAGACCGTTGGAAAGCTTCTCCGGCAGCATGGGAATCACGCGGCGCGGGAAGTACACCGAGGTGGCGCGGTCGTAGGCATCGATGTCGATGGCCGAGCCAGTCTGCACATAGTTGCTCACGTCAGCAATCGCGACCAACAGACGCCAGCCTTTGCCCTTGCCGACCTTGGCCGGCTCGCAGTACACGGCATCGTCGAAATCACGCGCATCTTCGCCATCGATGGTGACCAGCGGCACATCACGCAGGTCAACGCGGTTCTTGTGATCGGCTGCTCGCACATGGTCCGGCAGTGCACGAGCCTGCGCCATTGCAGCATCGGAAAATTCGTGCGGCACACCGTACTTGCGCACCGCGATCTCAATCTCCATGCCGGGATCGTCGATCTCGCCCAGCACTTCTTTCACGCGGCCCACCGGCTGCCCATAGAGCGCAGGCGGCTCGGTGAGTTGCACCACCACCACCTGCCCCGGCTTGGCCGAACCGGTTGCGCCCTTGGGAATCAACACGTCCTGCCCATAGCGCTTGTCTTCGGGCGCCACCAGCCACACGCCGCTCTCTTGCAGCAGGCGGCCGATGATGGGGGAATCGGAGCGTTCGACGATTTCCGTCACGCGTCCTTCGGGTCGGCCCTTGCGGTCCAAGCGCACGATGCGGGCCTTGACCCGGTCCTTGTGCAACACCGCCCGCATCTCGTTGGAAGGCAGATAAATATCGGCCTGACCATCGTCGCGGATCACAAAACCATGACCGTCCCGATGACCGGAGACGACACCTTCATATTCGGCCAACAGGCTGTTTTTTTCGTTCACTTTTTCTCTGCTATAATTGCGTTTTTCCTGAGATGCCCAGGTGGCGGAATTGGTAGACGCACTAGTTTCAGGTACTAGCGCTGAGAGGCGTGGAGGTTCGAGTCCTCTCCTGGGCACCAATCATAAGGGCTTGCAAACGTGATGTTTGCAAGCCCTTTTCTTTTGTCTCAACGCAAACAAGCGGACAACCGCTTGCCGACGCGTTGATCGGATGCTTCGAAATTCGCAGCATGCGTGGCTGGACAGATGCCGCGCTGCCTGGGGTCACCAAGACGCGGGCCTCCGCCATCAAATCGGGACCGCCAACAAATCGTGTCCCTGCGCTGCGACGATCTTTGCCTTGGTGAACTCACCCACCTTCAAGGTCTTGCTGATCTTCTCGGGCGGCAGCAAACGCACCACACCATCGATCTCGGGCGCATCCGCATAGCTGCGGCCAATGCCACCCTTCTTGCCCATGCCTGGAGCCGAATCCACGAGCACCTGCATCGTCGCGCCGACGCGTTGTTGCAGCTTGTCGGCGGATACCGATTCGGCCACCGCCATGAAGCGTGCGCGACGTTCCTCGCGCAGGGCATCGGGCACAGCATCAGGCAAGTCGTTGGCCACAGCACCCGTCACCGGTGAGTAAGCAAAACAACCTGCGCGATCGATGCGCGCTTCGCGCAGAAAATCGAGCAGGTGATCGAACTCGGCCTCGGTCTCGCCCGGGAACCCGGCAATGAAGGTGCTGCGCACCACGATCTCGGGGCACAGCTCGCGCCAGCGCGCGATGCGCTCCAGATTTTTCTCGCCGCTGGCTGGGCGCTTCATGCGGCGCAACACATCGGGGTGGCTGTGCTGCAGCGGCACATCGAGGTAAGGCAGACACAGGCCTTCGGCCATGAGCGGGATGATCTCGTCAACGTGGGGGTACGGATACACATAGTGCAAACGCACCCAGGCTCCATAACCCTTGGCGAGTTCGCCCAACGAGCGCACCAGGTCGAACATGCGCGTCTTCACCGGCTTACCGTCCCAGAAGCCGGTGCGGTACTTCACATCCACGCCATAGGCCGACGTGTCCTGACTCACCACCAGCAGCTCCTTCACACCTGCCTCGAACAGTTTGCGCGCTTCTGTCAGCACATCGCCGATCGGGCGGCTCACCAGATCGCCACGCATCGACGGGATGATGCAGAAGGTGCAGCGGTGGTTGCAGCCTTCGCTGATCTTCAGGTAGGCGTAGTGGCGCGGCGTGAGCTTGATGCCTTGTGGAGGCACGAGGTCCACAAAGGGATCGTGCGGTTTGGGCAGGTGCAGGTGCACCGCGGTCATCACCTCGTGCGTGGCATGAGGGCCGGTCACGGCGAGCACGCTGGGGTGCATCTGGCGCACCAGGTTGCCGCCGCCCTCGCCTTCGCGCGCACCCAGACAGCCGGTGACGATGACCTTGCCGTTCTCGGCCAGGGCTTCGCCAATGGTGTCCAGGCTTTCGCGCACGGCGTCGTCGATGAAGCCGCAGGTGTTGACGATCACCAGATCGGCACCTGCGAACGTCTTGGAGGTTTGGTAGCCCTCAGCGCTGAGCTGCGTGAGGATGAGTTCGGAGTCGGTGAGCGCCTTGGGGCAACCCAGGCTGACAAATCCGACTTTGGGGGCCGCGTTGGCGACCGGGGCAAGCGTTTCAGACATCTTCCGATTGTCTCAGACCTGCCGCCAGGCCGCAGATCCAGGATTCAGCGCTTGAGCCCCAGAGCGGCCAGCATCTGTTCGCTGTTTTTCTGCATCTGCTCCTGCATCTGCGTGAACGCGCTGCGCGATTGCTCCAGGTAGGTCCCCATCATTCCTTGCATCATTGGCGACTGCACGTTCATGAACTGCTTCCACGCTTCGGGATTCGCCCCGCTCGACTGCTCGGTCATCTTGTGCTGCAGGTCCATGAAGATCTGCACGTTCTTCTCCAGGTAGGCCCCCATGAAGTCCTGCATGGCATGACCGTAAAAGCGAATGATGTTGGCCAACACCTGCTCAGTGAAGATCGGAACACCCGCTGTTTCTTCTTCCAGAATGATCTGCAGCAATATGCTGCGCGTCAGGTCGTCGTTGGACTTGGCATCGCGCACGACAAAAGGCTCGTTGTCCATCACCAGCGTCTTGACCTCGGCCAACGTGATGTACGACGAAGTGTCGGTGTCATAGAGACGCCGGTTCGGGTACTTCTTGATGACGCGCACAGCGGGCTGGCTGCCACTCTCGGCCTTGTTTTTTTGCACTGATGGATCTTTCTGGAAAGAAGGGAACGAGCCACCGGATACGGCCGGGGGTTCATGGGCATTCTAGAAACGCTTGAACGCCCCTGCAGCATGGGTTTTCCCTGTGCATGCTAACGATCGCAGCGCTTTTCAAGGGAGCGATCCGAAACAGCCACAAAAAAGCCCGACTCAGGGTCGGGCTTGGTTGCTGGATGCTTGGCATCCGGAAAGGTTTGGTAGGCGCGATTGGACTCGAACCAACGACCCCCACCATGTCAAGGTGGTGCTCTAACCAGCTGAGCTACGCGCCTACAAACGATTCGAAGCTGCGAAGTATAGCAGCACTGCGAGGTCGTTTTTCAGCGACGCCGCACCACGCGCACGCCGGGCACGTCCCCCACCACGGCCATGGCTCTGGCCACCTGCCTGGCATCGGCCACTTCGATCGTGAACGTCATCCATGCCACGCCACGCACCGACTGCGTCTGCACCCCGATGACGTTCATCTTTTCGCGGGCAAACACGTCGGAAATGTCGCGCAACAAGCCCTGCCGGTCCTGCGCTTCGATGCCGACGTCCACCGGGTACACAGCCGCTTGGCCGTCGCGCCCGGTGCTGTCCTGCCCGCTCCATTGCACGTCGATCACACGGTCCGGGCTCTTTCGCTGCAGATGGGCGAAATCGGTGCAATCGGCCCGGTGGATACTCACGCCCTTGCCACGTGTGACGAATCCACCAATCTCGTCGGGCGGCGCGGGCTTGCAGCATTTGGCCAGTTGGGTCATGAGCGAATCGACGCCCACGACCAGCACACCGCCGGTTGATGCACCTGAGTTTTTGCGCGGCTTCTTGAGCCACACCGGCGTTTCATCCGGCGCGACCGCTTCGGGCGGTCGCAGGTGCAGTTCGATGGCGCGCAGCGACAGCTCGTCCTTGCCCACCTGCTCGAACAATTCCTGCGCCGACGCCAGCCCCATCACAAGGGCCAGATCGTCCAGCTTCAGCGCGGTCTTGCCTTCGCGCTGCAAGAGCTTCTCCACCGCCTCGCGCCCGCGCGCCATGGTTTCTTCCATGGCTTGCGCGTTGAACCATGCGCGCACCTTGCTCTTGGCGCGGTGGCTCACCAGGTAACCCAGCTCCCCGTTGAGCCAGTCGCGCGACGGGCCGCCCTCTTTGGCTGCGGTGATCTCCACCGTCTGACCGTTCTGCAGCGGCGTGTTGAGCGTTACCATGGCGCCGTCCACGCGCGCGCCACGGCAGCGGTGACCCAGACTGGTGTGCACGGTGTAGGCAAAGTCCACCGCCGTGGCGCCCTGCGGCAGTTCAACAATGGCCGCATCGGGCGTGAGCACGTAGATGCGGTCGTCGAACAAGCCTTGGGCCGAGCCACTCAGGTCGCGCTCCCATGCCAGCAGCTGGCGCAGCACGGCGATCTTTGCGTCGTAGTCGGAACTGGCGGAAACACCCGCGTAGCCCTTCGCGCCCGCTTCCTTGTATGCCCAGTGCGCAGCCACCCCGTGTTCGGCGTGGTCGTGCATGGCCTGTGTGCGGATCTGGATTTCGAACGCCCGGCCCTGATCGTCCCGCACCACCGTGTGCAGCGACTGGTAGCCGTTGGGTTTGGGCTTGGCGATGTAGTCGTCGAACTCGTCGGTCACCGGCGCGAACTGCGCATGCACATGGGCCAGCACCGCATAACAGTCGTCCACCTGCGGCACGATCACGCGCAGCGCCCGGATGTCGAACACCTGGTCGAAGTCGAGCGACTTGCCGCGCATCTTCTTGACGATGCTGTAGATGTGTTTGGGCCGTCCTTGCACCGAAGCCGACACGCCTTGCTGTTGCAGGTCGCCTTCAAGCCGTTGGCGCACTTGCTCCACATGCGCCTCGCGCTCGCCGCGCTTCTCGTCCAGCAAACGCGCCACGTCCTTGTAGGTTTGTGGTTCAAGGAAACGGAACGCGAGGTCTTCCATTTCCCACTTGATCTGCCAGATGCCCAAGCGGTTGGCCAGCGGCGCAAACACGTGCAGCGATTCGCTCGCCAGCGCCTGCCCGGGGTCGCCCTTGCTGGCGGCGAAGTGGCGCAGGGTTTGCAAACGCGAAGCCAGGCGCAGCATGACCACGCGCAGGTCGCGCGAGAACGCCAGCAGCATCTTGCGCACGTTCTCGGTCTGGCTGGCTGCAAGTTCGGACACCGGGCCCTTGTTGGCCGACACCGCCGGGTCCAGCGCCGCCAGCCGCTCTTCTTCCTTCTTGGCCTGCACCTCGGCGGTCTTGATGCGCGCCTGGCGCTGCAGCTGCACGAGCTTGGTGGTCTCCAGTGCCAACGCGGCAAAGTTCTCACCAAAGGCCTTGGTGATGACCTCTTGCGGACGGTTCAGATACTGACACGCATAGACGAGGTAGGCCGCGGCCTGCATGGCCTCGGAGCCGCCAATGTCGTTCAGGACGCTGGCCACGGCATCGGCGTGCGCCAGGATGTTCTCCCCGGTGTCGAGTTCCTCAAAGGCGAGCAAGGGCTCGGCAAACGCTCTGGCGCGCACCAGCGCCTGCGCTTGATGAGGCAGGCTCGCGGCCGTGGCAGCGACGATGGCTGAGGGCACGACCGGCGTGGTCTCGATCGCCTCGGTTGAACCCGTGGATGACGTGCGTTTCATGCCGACTGCCTCGTTCAACTCGCCCACAGGAAATCACGCACCACGGCAACCTGCTCGTCGGCCACCAGCGTGGGCGCGTGCCCCACGCCCTCGAACGTGACGAGGCGGGCCCGGGGGCCGCGCTGGGTCATCAGGCTTGCCGTCTCGGGCGTCAGCAGGTCGGATTGCGCGCCACGCAGGAGCAGCGTGGGCGAACGGATCGCATCAAACAGCCCCCAGAGTGCGGCCTCGCCTGCCTGCACGATCTGCTGCGCGGTGGCCGCGTCGGCGGTGGCCGTCATGGCCTTGAAGGGCACTGCAATCGCGGGGTCGTAGTGCAGCCACCAGCGGCCCTCGCGCTCGCGCAGCAGCGGCAGCGACAGGGCTCGCCACTGCTCGGGCGTGTGTGGACCGAAGCCGGCCGAGATGGAGGCCAGGTAGGCCACGGCCGCCTGTTCGCTGTCGAACGACGGGTTCTGCCCCAGATAAGTGCCGATGCGCTGCAGCGCTTCCCACTGGATCACCGGCCCCACATCGTTGAGCACGAGGCGGCGCAGCCCCATCTGCGGTTGGGCCGCCAGCGCCATGCCGATGAGACCGCCCATGCTGGTGCCCACCCAGTCGATCTGCAGATCGGGCTTGCCCGCGCGCAGGTGCGCCACGAGCGCAGCCAGATCGGCCGCGTAGGTGGAGATCTGATAGGCCATGGGATCGGCTAGCCAGTCGCTGTGGCCACGCCCGGCCACGTCCACCGCGATGACGCGCGAGTGTTGGCGCAGGGTCCGGGCCAGGGTGTCGAAGTCCAGCCCCTGGCGAGACAAGCCATGCACGCACAAGACCACGCCGGATGCTTCAGCAGCCTCGCAGGACCAGTCCCACCAGGCCAGACGGCGGGGTTGGCCTGAGGCGGCGGCCGCGCCACCGACGGTGAGTTGCTGGAGTTGGGGAGCTGGCATGGTGCGAGGAGATGGAGCGGCAGGATGTGTCCGTGATAATGGACCGGACACCGTTCAATCAATCGTAATGGAAGTGGGGATTTCACATGCTTGCCAACAAAACCGCCCTCGTCACCGGCTCCACCAGCGGCATCGGCCTGGGCATCGCCAAGGCCCTGGCGCGCCAGGGTGCCAACATCGTGCTCAATGGCTTTGGTGATGCCGAAGGCCCCAAGGCAGAGATCGCGGCGTTGGGCGCCCAGGTGGCTTACCACGGCGCCGACATGAGCAAGCCCGCCGAGATCGAAGCCATGATGGCGTTTGCCGCAGCCACCTTCGGGCAGGTGGACATCCTGGTGAACAACGCGGGCATTCAGCACGTGGCGCGGGTCGAAGATTTTCCGGTGGACCGCTGGGACGCGATCATCGCGATCAACCTCACCAGCGCTTTCCACGCCAGCCGCCTGGCCCTGCCCGCGATGCAGAAGGCCAACTGGGGCCGCATCATCAACGTGGCCTCGGTGCATGGGCTGGTGGGCTCGGCCGAGAAGTCGGCCTACGTGGCGGCGAAGCACGGCATCGTGGGCCTCACCAAGGTGACCGCGCTGGAAAACGCCACCAGCGGCGTGACCTGCAATGCCATCTGCCCGGGCTGGGTGCTGACACCCCTGGTGCAGAAGCAGGTGGACGCCAAGGCCGCTGCGCTGGGCATTTCCAACGAAGACGCCAAGAAACAACTGCTGGGCGAAAAGGAGCCGTCGATGCAATTCACCACGCCCGACGAGCTGGGCGAGCTGGCGGTGTTTTTCTGCTCGCCCGCAGGCAACAACGTGCGCGGTGTGGCCTGGAACATGGATGGCGGCTGGACTGCGCAATAACGCTGCCTCTCCAAAAAGGCAAAAGGCCCGCTTGTTGCGGGCCTTTTGCTGAATGCCGTGAGCGTTCGATCAGCGCAGTTGCACAGAGCCGGACACGGTCACGTTGACGGTTGACTTGCCCGGCTCCACCGGCACCGCCGCGTCCGACATGGCGGCCTTGGCTTCCATGGCCATGGCGCGCGGCTGGAACGGGCGACCCTCCTGGTCGGCCGAGCTCACCGACACCTCACGCAGGCTGTAGCCCGCAAAACCAAAGCCCTTGGCCACCTCACCGGCCTTGCCTTTGAAGCGCTCGATGGCCATGGCCTGCACGTCGGACTCCAGCTTCTGGCGCGCTTCACGCGACAGCGAAAAACCCATGTTGCTCATGGTGAGCGTCTGGATCTTGCCGGCGGTGGTGCTGATGCGGGCGAAGTCGCGGCCTTCGAGCACCAGCTCGGTGCTGCCTTGCCAGCCGCTGATCTTGCCCTTGTCGGTGTAACGCGGGTAGATGCTGAACTGGCCGGTACGAACTTCGAGCTGCTGCGGTTGGGCGCTGGCGCGGGCCACCGCCAGAGCGGCGTCGAGAGCGACCTTGAGCTGGTTCTGCACGGTGACCGCGTCGGTGCCTTCGCGGGTGGTGCTCAAGCTCATGCTCAGCCAGTCTTGCGGCACCTCCATGAAGCCGCTGGCCGACAGGTTGACCACGTTGGCCGGCACTGGCTGCATGCCCTGGGCATGGGCCAAGGTGCCGACGGCAATGAGCGAGGTGAGGAGAAGGGTGCGAAATCGGAAGGAACTGGAGAGGCGGTTAGCGGACGGGATCATTGTTTGAATTTGTACTCATGAGGTGATTGGCCACGCAGCTGCTCGCGCAGCCGCTGGCGTTCTTCAACGGACAAGCGATAGGGCTTCCCGTTGTCCTCCATGTCGTCAAAAGGTTGCCGCAGCACGTCGCGCAGGCGCATGGCGTTGCGCGGCTCGCCCTCATCCACCGAAATGGGCATGACCATCACCGTTGCGTTCGACGGCATCGGATGGGTTCGCTGATCACCCGGCCCGGCGTGCGCCGAACCGAGAGTCAACAGGATCAAGCCCAAAGGCAAATACGTTTTCATGGTTGTTCGAGTATCAACAATCCAGTCATTGTGGGATGTGTCATCGGTGAAGGGTTCGAGCGCGAGGGCAACATCTGTAACAGCATGTCAGGAAAATAAAAATCCAGTGCTGACAACCACTTGGCGCTGCCACAATCGCGTTTGTTACATATTCTGGAAGTTGCCTACATGCCACAAAACAACACCCGCGCCAACAAGATCCTGGTGGTCGACGACGACGTCCGCATCCGCGACCTGCTGCGCCGCTACCTCATGCAGGAAGGTTTTGAAGTCATGCTGGCCGAAGACGGCAAGTCGCTCAACCGCGTGCTGCAGCGCGATTCGGTGGATTTGATCGTGCTCGACCTCATGATGCCCGGCGAAGATGGCCTCTCGATTTGCCGCCGGCTGCGCGCCAATGGCGACCGCACCCCGATCATCATGCTCACCGCCAAGAGCGAAGACGTCGACCGCATCGTGGGCCTTGAGGTCGGTGCCGACGACTACCTCGGCAAACCCTTCAACCCGCGCGAGCTGCTCGCCCGCATCCACGCGGTGCTGCGCCGCCGCCCGCCCACCGAGGTGCCGGGCGCACCTTCGCAAGACCAGGAGGTCGTGAAATTCGGCCCCTTCGAGTTCGACCTGAGCCTGCGCACCCTGCGCAAGGAAGGCGCCGACCTGCCACTGACCACCGGCGAGTTCGCCATGCTCAAGGCCTTGGTGCGCCATCCGCGCCAGCCGCTGTCGCGCGAAAAGCTGGCCCAGCTGGCGCGGGGCCGTGAGTTCGAACCCTTCGACCGCAGCCTGGACGTGCAGGTGTCGCGCCTGCGCAAGCTGATTGAAGAGGACGCTGCCTCGCCCCGCTACCTGCAGACCGTGTGGGGCGTGGGCTATGTGTTCGTGCCGGACGGCAACGCTTGATGTCGGAAGAATCGCGGGTTCCCTTTGAAACGCACCCCACCTCGTTGGAGACGGCCCCGGCACCGCTGGAGCTGCGCCCCAACCGGGGTGTCAGCCTGTTCTGGCGCACCTTCTTCTTCCTGGCCTTGTTGCTCGTGGGCTGCATCGTGGCCTGGCTGCAAACCTTCAGGGCGCTGGAGTACGAGCCGCGAGCGCTGCAAAGCGCCAACCAGCTGGCCTCGCTGGTCAACCTGAGCCGCGCGGCGCTGGTGCATTCGGATTCGATCGCCCGCGTCTCGCTCATCAAGACCCTGGCCGACGAAGAAGGCCTGCGCATCGCACCCCGCGAGCCCAACGACACTTTCCGCCTGTACGACACCGATGTGCTCAGCCGCAACGTGGCGGAACGCCTGAGCGGCCGACTCGGGCCCGACACGCTGGTGGCTCGCGAGGTCAACGGTGCGCCGGGTCTGTGGATCGGCTTCACCATCGATGGCGACCCTTACTGGTTGCTCACCGATCCGTCACGCATCGGCCCGGTGGCGGGCACCACCTGGCTGATCTGGCTGGGCACGGCCGCCCTGCTCTCGCTGACCGGTGCGGCCGTGATCGCGCGGCTGATCAACCGACCGCTGAAGAAGCTGTCGTTTGCAGCGAGCCGGGTGCGCGAAG
The DNA here is from genome assembly GCA_046314475.1 of Hydrogenophaga sp. Classification (GTDB taxonomy): domain Bacteria; phylum Pseudomonadota; class Gammaproteobacteria; order Burkholderiales; family Burkholderiaceae_C; genus Hydrogenophaga. Next base: position 2,615 of record JBKBWW010000012.1, on the reverse strand, counting down.
GCGATTTCAATGCCAGCCAGCTCAACGAGACCGTGGCCACCAGCGAGATCCGCGAGGTCAACATCGGTTTCAACCGCATGGCACAGCGGCTGTCCAAGATCGAGCAGGACCGCGCGCTGATGCTCGCGGGCATCTCGCACGATCTGCGCACGCCACTCTCGCGCCTGCGTCTGGAAACCGAAATGAGCGTGGCCGACCCGCAGGCGCGCGAGCACATGGCCGCCGACATCGAGCAGGTCAATTCGATCATCGACAAGTTCCTGGATTACGCGCGGCCCGACCACATCAAGCCCGAGCGGGTGAGCCTGAACCAGGTGGTGGACGCGGCGGTGTTTGCGCTGGGCGACAACGAGAACAACGTCTTCACCACCAACATCCCGCCCGACACCGCCGTGATGGGCGACGCGGTGGAGTTGCAGCGGGTGTTTGCCAACCTGCTGGAAAACGCCTGCCGCTATGGCCGCGATCCCGGCACCGGGGTGGCCCGCGTGGAAATCGCTGCCAAGCCCAAGGACGACTGGGTGCTGATCAAGCTGCGCGACCACGGGCAGGGTGTCGACCCCGACATTCTTGAGCAGCTCACGCAGCCGTTCTTTCGCGGCGATGTGTCGCGCACCTCGGCCACCGGTACGGGCCTGGGCTTGGCAATCGTCGACCGCGCCATTGGCCGCATGGGCGGGCGCTTTGCGCTGGCCAACAGCAGCACGGGCGGTCTGTCAGCCCACATCAAGCTGCAGCGCGCACCCGCCTGAGGCGCCGGCTCAGGCCGGCTTGAACAGCATGGCCACGGCACGGGCTTCGATGGAGAGGCCCTGCCCCACCGGGCCGATCTTCTCCGAGGTTTTGGCCTTCACATTGACCTGACCGACCGCCACACCCAACGCGCGGGCAATGCCCTCCACCATGGCCGGGATGTGTGGCGCAAGCTTGGGGGCCTGGGCGATCACCGTGCTGTCGACATTGCCGATCTCGAAGCCTGCCTCGCGCACGCGGCGCGCGGCCTCGTTCAACAGCACGCTCGAGTCGGCGCCCTTGAAGCGCTCGTCGGTGTCGGGGAAATGGCGGCCGATGTCGCCCAGTGCGGCCGCGCCCAGCAAGGCGTCGGTGATGGCGTGCAGCAGCACGTCGGCATCGGAATGGCCGAGCAGGCCTTGTGGGTGCGGGATGTGCACGCCGCCGATGATGAGTTTGCGGGCGGGCACGAGCGCATGCACGTCCCAGCCCTCGCCGATGCGAAACAAAGGGGCGGTGTTCATGTGCGGCTCCTGAAGATGGCTTCGGCCAGTGCGAAGTCATCGGGGTAGGTGATCTTGAAATTGCGGGCGCTGCCCTGCACCAGCAGCGGCCGATGGCCCGCCGACTCCATGGCGCTGGCCTCGTCGGTCACGCCGGCAAAGCGGTCCGCCGCGGTCGCTTTCAGTGCAGCGTGCAATGCGCCGAGACGAAACATCTGCGGTGTTTGCGCGAGCCATTTGCCAGCGCGGTCCACCGTGGCACTCACGCGGCCATCGGCCTCGGCCTTGAGCGTGTCGGGCAAGGGAATCGCCAGCAGGCCGCCCACGGCGTCGTGTTGGCAGGCGTCGATCAGGGCATCGACCATGGGCGCGGTCACCAGGCAACGCGCAGCGTCGTGCACCAGCACCCAGTCGCTCGGATCGGTCCCCTCGTCCAGCAAGGCCTGCAATCCATTGAAGACGCTTTCTGCGCGTGTGCTGCCGCCGCAGCGCAACGCCGTGACACCGGGGTACCCGGTGTTCCAGAAATCGTCACCGGGCGCCGCGACCACCACAAGGCGGTCCAGACGCGCCACAGCGCGCAGCGCCACCAGGGTGTGCAACACCAAGGGCAGGCCGAGGATGGGTTGGTACTGCTTGGGGACTTCGGTGCCGGCCCGCGAGCCAGTGCCCGCGCAAGGCAGCAAGGCGTGGCAGTAGATGCCGGCCTCTGGAGTGGTGTGGGGGGTCAATTCGTGGGCGGCGTCGGGCATGGGTGGCTGCATTCTAAAATCACCGTTCACACACCCCCTGTTCGCCTGGACCGGGGGTGTTCGTCATGGAAACACCGCCCGTCATGGACCTCCCCAAACTCTCCCCCGGCAAACGCTTCACCCTGCCCCACCCCGGCGGCTCGGCCGACGCGCTTCTGCTGGCCAAACTCGCCGCGCGCGACAAGGCCGCGGGCCGGCTCACGGCCATCATCACGTCGGACGCCAACGACGCGCAGCGGCTCATCGACGAGATGGCGTTCTTCGCGCCCGAGCTGCGCTGCGCCCTGTTTCCCGACTGGGAAACCCTGCCCTACGACACCTTCTCCCCGCACCAGGACCTGATCAGCGAACGGCTGGCCACCCTTTGGAGAATTTCGCAGCGCGACAAGGACACCGGCGCCGACGTGGTGCTGGTACCGGCCACCACCGCGCTGTACCGCGTGGCGCCGCCCGCGTTTCTGGCCGGCTACACCTTCCAGTTCAAGGTCAAACAAAAGCTGGATGAAGCGCGCCTGAAAAGCCAGCTCACGCTCGCGGGTTACCAGCATGTGACCCAGGTGGTGAGCCCGGGCGAATACGCGGTGCGCGGCGGCTTGATCGACCTCTTCCCCATGGGCAGCCTCGTGCC
>JBKBWW010000011.1:0-47340 GCA_046314475.1 Hydrogenophaga sp. | reverse complement strand
TTGCCGTGGTCAACGTGACCAATCGTGCCCACGTTCACGTGCGGCTTGGTCCGCTCAAATTTCTCTTTTGCCATTTTTTCAGCTCCAAATCAAAACTGCCGAAACAACCAAAAAACCTGCGGCTGCAGATTTGCAAACAACTGGTGCCCTTGGCGGGAATCGGACCCGCGACCTCTCCCTTACCAAGGGAGTGCTCTACCACTGAGCCACAAGGGCCAAGGAAGCCGGCAAGCCGACCGTCCTGGAATTCTCAAAACCGACTCAAAACTGACCACCGACAGGACATGGAGCGGGAGACGGGAATCGAACCCGCGTCATCAGCTTGGAAGGCTGGGGTTCTACCATTGAACTACTCCCGCCAAATTCGCCCCGCCCGAACAGACCGCAACCCACAGGGTTTTGATTCGCCGGACGCAAAGTCCCATCGCTTACATGTCTCATCAATCGCTGGTGGAGGGGGCTGGATTCGAACCAGCGTACGCGTAAGCGGGCAGATTTACAGTCTGCTGCCTTTAACCACTCGGCCACCCCTCCATAGCGCAGCCCGCTATTATGCCATGGTTTCAGGCTGGCGTGCCAGCCTCGACTCAAGCCTGTGTGTCACCAGACCATGGGCCGAGCGCCCTGCCGCGCCAACCAAGCGTTGGCCTCGCTGAAATGGCCGCAGCCGATGAACGGCAATGGGCCGCGGCGGGCCGACAGCGGTGACGGGTGGTTGGCGAACAGCAGCAAGTGCCGCCTGGGGTCGATGAGGGCGGCCTTTTTCTGGGCGTGCGCGCCCCAGAACAGAAAGACCTTGGGCTGGCCCGAGGCGCTGCAGCGTTCGATGAGGCGGTCGGTCAGCGATTCCCAGCCCCGCTTGGCATGGCTGGCAGGCTGGCCGACTTCCACCGTCAGACAGGTGTTGAGCAGCAACACGCCTTGCTGCGCCCAGCGCACCAGGGAGCCGTTGGCCGGCGCAGGCAAGCCCAGGTCGCGCTGCAGTTCCTGAAAGATGTTGCGCAGGCTGGGCGGTGGCTTCACGCCGGGGGCGACCGAAAACGCCAGGCCCTCGGCTTGGCCGGGCCCGTGGTACGGGTCCTGGCCGAGCACGACCACCCGAACCTGGTCGGCCGAGGTGAGTTGAAGTGCCCGAAGGGGCTCGGGCGGGTAGATGGTGGCGCCTTGTGCACGCCGGGAGTCCAGAAAGGACGTCAGTCCGACGCCTTCAGGGGATGCCCAGAAAGCCGCCGTCAGATCGGCCCAGCCCGACGTGTCCTGCACGGGCACGCGCTCAGGCGAACAGCTCGGCCAGCGCCAGGCCCGGTTCAGGCGCACGCATGAAGGCTTCGCCCACCAGGAACGCGTGCACGCCAGCGGTGCGCAGGGTCTGCACGTCGTCGCGACCCAGAATGCCGGACTCGGTGATGAGCAGCCGGTCGGCCGGCACCTCGGCCATCAGGTCGAGCGTGGTCTGCAGCGTCACCTCGAAGGTGCGCAGGTTGCGGTTGTTGATGCCGATCAGCGGTGTCTTGAGTTTGAGTGCGCGCTGCAGCTCCGCCCGGTCGTGCACCTCCACCAGCACCGCCATGTTCAGGCTCAGCGCCAGCGCTTCAAGATCGGCCATCTGCGCATCGTCCAGGCAGGCGGCGATCAGCAGGATGGCGTCGGCGCCCATGGCTCGGGCTTCATACACCTGGTACGGGTCGACCATGAAATCCTTGCGCAGCACGGGCAGGTCGCAGCTGGCGCGGGCCTGCTTCAGGAAGTCGGTGCTGCCCTGAAAAAACTGCTTGTCCGTGAGCACCGACAGGCAGGCCGCGCTCACTTTGCCGTCGCCCTCGGCGTAGCTCTGGGCAATGTCGGCAGGGATAAAGTCTTCGCGCAGCACGCCCTTGCTCGGGCTGGCCTTCTTGACCTCCGCGATCACCGCAGCGTGGCCGGCGGCGATCTTGCGGCGCAACGCGCCTTCGAAGTCGCGCGTGAGCACGCGGCTCTCGGCGTCAAAACGCACCATGTCGAGCGGCTTCTTGCGCTGTGCAGCGGCGATTTCTTCGTGCTTGACGGTCACGATCTTTTGCAGGATGTCGCTCATGGGGGTGTTCCAGGTCAGGCCGCGAAGGCCTTGAGTTGTTCGAGTTTGGCCAGCGCAGCACCAGAAGCCAGCGTGCGCCGGGCGAGTGCAATGCCTGCGCCCATGTCGGCCACCACGTTGGCCGCGTACAGCGCCACGCCGGCGTTGAGCGCCACGATCTCGCTGGCGGCCTTGAAAGTCGGGTCGTCGCGGGCTTCGAGCACGCCCATGAGCATCTGGCGCGAAGCCTCGGGCGTTTCCACGCGCAGCGCGCGGCTGCTGGCCATGGTCATGCCGAAGTCTTCGGGGTGGATTTCGTACTCGGTGATCTCGCCGTTCTTGAGCTCGCCCACCAGCGTGGCCGCACCGAGCGAGACCTCATCCATGCCGTCGCGGCCGTACACCACCACCGCGTGTTCGGCGCCCAGGCGCTGCAGCGCGCGCACCTGGATGCCCACGAGGTCGGGGTGGAACACGCCCATGAGGATGTTGGGTGCGGAGGCCGGGTTGGTCAGCGGGCCCAGGATGTTGAAGATGGTCTTGATGCCGAGCTCGCGCCGCACCGGGGCAACGTTTTTCATCGCCGGGTGGTGATTGGGCGCGAACATGAAACCCACGCCGACCTGTTCGATGCAGCGCGCGATGGCCTCGGGCGGCAGGTTGATATCAACGCCCAGGCTCTCCAGCACATCGGCGCTGCCACTCTTGCTCGACACACTGCGCCCACCGTGCTTGCTCACGCGCGCACCGGCCGCAGCGGCCACGAACATGGAGCAGGTGGAAATGTTGAAGGTGTGCGAGCCGTCGCCACCGGTGCCCACGATGTCCACCAGGTGCGTCTTGTCGGCCACATGCACTTTGGTGGAGAACTCGCGCATCACCTGCGCGGCGGCGGTGATCTCGCCGATGGTTTCCTTCTTCACGCGCAGGCCGGTGATGAAGGCCGCCATCATGACCTGCGACATTTCGCCGCTCATGATCAGACGCATGAGATGAAGCATCTCGTCGTGAAAGATCTCGCGGTGTTCGATGGTGCGTTGCAGCGCCTCTTGCGGCGTGATCTTGTGGCTGTTCGGCATGCGTGTCTCCAAGGCTTCTTGTTTACTGAGCAGGATTGTCGGTGAAGGCCAGGCGCAGGCCGAAGCCCACGAAGAGCAGTCCTGCGGCGCGGTCGAGCCAGTGCATGGCGCGCTGCACGGTCTGCACGCGCCGCGCGGCCCAGGCAGCGAGCCAGGCGTAACCGAAGTTGATGGGCAATGAGTTGAGGTTGAAGATGAGCCCCAGCAGCAAAAACACCAGCGCCTTGTTCGCCGCCTCGGGCGCGATGAACTGCGGCACGAAGGCCAGGAAAAAAATGGCGACCTTGGGGTTGAGCACGTTGGTGAGGAATCCGCGGCGGTACACGCGCCACAGGTTCAATTCAGGGGCGCCAACCTTGAGGTCCAGCGGCGTGGCTTTCGACATCAGCAAACGAATGCCCATCCACAACAAATAGGCCGCGCCGATCCACTTGAGCACGGTGAACGCGGTGGCGGACGTGGCCAGCAGCGCGCTCACGCCGATGGCGGCGGCGAACACGTGCAAAAAACAACCGCTGACGATGCCCAACGCGGCCACGATGCCGGCTCGCACGCCGCTTTTCAATGCGTTCGTGACGATGTAGAGCACGTCCGGGCCAGGCGTGAGGTTGAGCAGCCAGCCGGCCGCGATGAAGAGCACGAGTTGCGGCAGATCGGGCATGGCCGTGGCCAGTGTTCAGTAAACGGCCGAGCCGGCGGGCCGGGTGCTGGCCACCGTGGTGCCCTGCGCAAAGAACGCGCGGGTGCTGGCGATGGCGCGGTCGATGCCGGCCGTGTCCACGTCGAGGTGGGTCACGAAACGCAGGCCGATCAGGCCGGTGGCCAGCACACCATCGCGCGCCAGGTGGGCCAACAGGTCGGGGCCGCGCCCGTGCGCCACGTCGACGAACACGATGTTGGTCTGCGCCGAGCGCACGCTCAATCCATCGATGCCGGCCAGCCCCTGCGCCAGGCGTTGTGCGAGCGCGTGGTCGTCGGCCAGGCGGTGGATGTGGTGGTCCAGCGCGTGGTGCGCCGCGGCCGCGAGCAGGCCCGACTGGCGCAAGCCGCCGCCGAGCATCTTGCGCCAGCGCAGTGCACGGCGGATCAGATCTTTCGAACCACACAAGGCAGAACCCACGGGCGCGCCCAGGCCCTTGCTGAAGCAGACCGAGACGCTGTCGAAGCGGTCGACGATGCCGCGCAAAGCGGTGAACGGATCACCCCCAGCCGCCACCGCCGCGTTGAACACGCGCGCGCCGTCCAGATGCACCGCCAGGCCGTGTTCACGCGCCAGCGCGGTCGCCTGGTCGAGGTACTCGGCCGGCATGGGGTGGCCGTTCCAGGTGTTCTCCAGGCACAGCAGGCGCGTGCGCGCAAAGTGCGGGTCGTCGGGCTTGATGGCGGCAGCAATGTCGGCCAGCTGCATCTGCCCGGTAGCGTTTTGCGCCAGCGGCTGCGGCTGGATGCTGCCCAGCACGGCCGCGCCACCGCCTTCATAGCGGTAGGTGTGGGCGTTCTGGCCCACGATGTACTCGTCGCCGCGCTCGCAGTGCGCCAGCATCGCGCACAGATTGCTTTGCGTGCCGCTGGCCATGAAGAGCGCGGCTTCCTTGCCCGTCAGGGCCGCGATTTTTTCCTGTAACGCGTTGACGGACGGGTCGTCGCCAAACACGTCGTCGCCCAGCGGCGCGGCCATCATGGCCTCGCGCATGGCAGGCGTGGGCTGTGTGACGGTGTCGCTTCTCAGGTCTGTGGTTTTCATGCTTGTTCGAGGAAGTTCTTGAGCATCGCGTGCCCGTGTTCGGTGAGGATGCTCTCGGGGTGGAACTGCACGCCTTCGATGGCCAGCGTCTTGTGCTTCACACCCATGATCTCGCCGTCGTCGGTCCAGGCGGTCACCTCCAGCTCGGGCGGGCAGTCGCTGCGGCGGATCGCCAGCGAGTGGTAGCGGTTCACGGTGAACTGCTCGGGCAGGTTCGCGAACACGCCCACCTGCTTGGTGGTGATGACGCTGGTCTTGCCGTGCATGAGTTCCTGTGCGCGCACCACCGTGCCGCCCAGCGCGGCGCCGATGGCCTGGTGGCCCAGGCACACGCCCAGGATGGGCAGCTTGCCGGCGAAGTGCTGGATGGCAGCCACCGAGATGCCGGCTTCGGCCGGTGAACACGGTCCGGGCGAGATGACGAGGCGGTCGACCTTTCCGGCCGCCAGTCGTTGATCGATCTCGTCGACCGTGATCTCGTCGTTGCGCACCACCGTGACCTCAGCCCCCAACTCACCTAGGTACTGCACGATGTTGAAGGTGAACGAGTCGTAGTTGTCCACCATGAGCACTTGAAGTGGCGTGTTCATTCCAGACCCTCCTCAACCAGTTCGGCCGCGCGCAGCAGCGCACGCGCCTTGTGCTCCGTCTCCCTCCACTCCATCTCGGGCACGGAATCGGCCACCACGCCGGCCGCGGCCTGCACGTAGAGCGTCTGGTCCTTGATGATGCCGGTGCGGATCGCGATCGCCACGTCCATGTCGCCCGCGTAGCTCAGGTAGCCGCAGGCGCCGCCGTAGATGCCGCGTTTGGTCGGCTCCAGCTGGTCGATCAGCTCCATGGCGTGCACCTTGGGCGCGCCGGTGAGCGTGCCGGCCGGGAAGGTCGCCTTGAGCACGTCCATGCTGGTCATGCCGTCGACCAGCATGCCTTCGACGTTGCTCACGATGTGCATCACGTGGCTGTAGCGCTCCACCGCAAACGCCTCGGTCACCTTGACCGTGCCGATCTTCGCGATGCGGCCGATGTCATTGCGCGCCAGGTCGATCAGCATCACGTGTTCGGCGCGCTCCTTCGGGTCGGTGATCAGTTCGGTTTCGGTGGCCTTGTCCTGCTCGGGCGTGGCACCGCGTGGGCGGGTGCCGGCCAGCGGGCGGATCGTCACCTTCGTGCCCTCGGGCGTGTTCTCCTGGCGCACCAGGATCTCGGGCGAGGCCCCCACCACGTGGAAATCGCCGAAGTGGTAGTAGTACATGTAGGGCGAGGGGTTGAGCGAGCGCAGCGCGCGGTACAGGCTCAGCGGCGACTCGGTGTAGCGCTTCTTGATGCGCTGGCCCACCTGCACCTGCATGAAGTCGCCGGCGGCGATCAGCTCTTTGGCACGGTCCACGGCCTTCAAGTAGTCGGCCTTGGCAAAGTCGCGCTCGGCCGGGTAGCCCTGGCTGGGCTTGACCACCGGCGCGCTCACCGAGTACTTCAGCGCCTCGCGCAGCTCGCGCAGGCGCTTCTTGGCGTTGGCATAAGCCTCGGGCTGTGCCGGGTCGGCGTAGACGATCAGGTAGAGCTTGCCCGAGAGGTTGTCGATGACGGCGAGCTCTTCGCACTGCAGCAGCAGGATGTCGGGGCAGCCCAGGGTGTCGGGCGGGCAGGTCTTCTCCAGTTTTTTCTCGATGTGGCGCACCGCGTCGTAACCGAAGTAGCCAGCCAGGCCACCGCAGAAGCGCGGCAGGCCCGGGCGCAGCGCGACCTTGAAGCGCTGCTGGTAGGCGGCGATGAAGTCCAGCGGGTTGCCGTGGTTCGTCTCCACCACCACGCCGTCGCGCACGACCTCGGTCTTGGCCTCGGCGCCGAAGCCCGTGGCGCGCAGCAGCGTGCGCGCGGGCAGGCCGATGAAGCTGTAGCGTCCGAAGCGCTCACCGCCCACCACCGATTCGAGCAGAAAGCTGTGCTTGCCGTCGCCGCGCCCGTGCGCGAGCTTGAGGTAGAGCGAGAGGGGCGTTTCGAGGTCCGCGAAGGCTTCGGCCATGAGCGGGATGCGGTTGTAGCCCTGCTGGGCCAGGCTCTTGAATTCCAGTTCGGTGATCATGTTCGTTCTTTCCATCGGCCACGCATCGGGTCGTCGACACATCGGGCGGGGCGCTGGGTTCCATGCCATCCGGTCAGGCTTGCTGCCGGGCTAGGGGTGGGGTGAAACAGCGGCAGGCGCGGGGCCTGATGGTCGCTGTGCCAACCCCGGGGGGAGTGCACGTTTACGCTGGCTTGCGCCAGGGCCAGGCTCCCCGGCCGTTGCGGCTCGGCAGAACACCTGAGGGGGTTGTGCATGGGTTGAACATGGTGGCGCGAGTGTAGCAAAGGGGTTGTTGCGTGTCGTGGGTCACGCGGCGATGCTTTGGTTTTACGGCTAAACCCTGTGAAGGCGGCGTCGGCACGCAAGGACAATCGGAAAAATAGAACGGCTGTTCTTTTTTTGCAGATCCGGAGTCCCATGAAACACAAGCTCTTTTCCCCATCCATCCTGGGGGCGGCCGCCCTGTGCACCGCCCTGCTCCTGCCAGCGCTCGGCCGGGCAGCCACTGTGGACATCAGTGGCGTCAAGCTGGAAGACCGCGTCACCGTGGCCGGCCAGCCCCTGCTGCTCAACGGCGCCGGCATCCGCTACAAGGCCGTGTTCAAGGTCTACACCGCCGGGCTCTACCTGGGCCAGAAAGCCGAGACACCCGAGGCCGTGCTGGCAGCCACCGGCCCCCGGCGCATGACCATCACCATGCTGCGCGACATCGATTCGGCCGAGCTGGGCAAGCTGTTCTCGCGCGGCATGGAGGACAACATGGACCGCGCTGCGTTCTCCAAGCTCATCCCCGGCGTGTTGCGCATGAGCCAGGTGTTCAGCAACCACAAGAAGCTGGTCGAGGGCGACACCTTCCTGATCGACTGGATTCCCGGCACCGGCACGGTCCTGACCATCAAGGGCAACGTGGAAGGCGAGCCCTTCAAGGAACCTGAATTTTTCAATGCGCTGATGCGCATCTGGCTCGGCCCCAAGCCGGCCGACTGGCAGCTCAAAGACGCCCTGCTCGGTATCAAAAAGAAGTGACCAACTCGGCCAGCGAGCCGATCAAGCGGTCGTGCGGCGCCTGTGCGATCGGGTCGCCGTGGTTGTACCCATAGGTCACCAGCACCACCGGGCAACCGGCTGCACGCGCAGCGATGCCATCGTTTTGCGAGTCGCCCACCATCAAGGTGTGCGCCGGCGATGTGCCGAGCGCCTCGCAGGTCTTCAGCAGCGGGAGCGGGTCGGGTTTGGTGCGCTCGAAACTGTCGCCGCCGAAGACGTGGGCGAAAAACCCCAGCAAGCCCTTGGCCTTCAACAGCGGCAGCGCAAATGCGAGCGGCTTGTTGGTCAGGCAGGCCAGCGGCAGACCGCGCTCGCGCAACGCGGTGAGGCCTTCGATGACGCCGGGGTACACCGCACTGTGTGCGCCGTTGATGGCGAGGTAGTGCGCCTGGTATCGCGTCCAGGCGTCGGCTTGCAATGCCGCTGCGTCATCGGCACCGAGCCCGCCGTGCAACAGCGCCGAACGGATGAGGTGCGCCGAACCCTTGCCCACCATGCGCTCGATGTCGGCGCGGGTGACGCCAGGTCGGCCGAGACCTTTCAACGTGTCGTTCAAAGCCACGTCGAAATCCCCCAGCGTGTCGACCATCGTGCCGTCGAGATCGACGATGACGGCCTCCAGTTTCGACGGGGTGTGCATCAACGGCGTTCGCCCACGCCGCCAGGGGCTGCTGCAGCGTGCATGCCCCCGAGGAAAAGTCGCTCGATGTCGGGATCGGCCAGCAGTTCGGATGCGGGCCGCTGCAGCACCAGGCGGCCCGACTCCAGCGCGATCGCCTCGTCCGAGATCTTGAGCGCGCTCTTCACGTTCTGCTCCACCATCAGCACTGTCGTGCCCTGCTCCGCCAGCTTGCGCAGCAGCTTGAACACGTCCTGCACCACGATGGGTGAGAGGCCGATGCTGGGCTCGTCGATGAGCAGCACCTTGGGCCGCAGCAGCAGCGCGCGCCCCACCTCCAGCTGCTTTTGCTCGCCCCCCGAGAGGCTGGAGGCCATGCTGTGCAGGCGCTCCTTGACGCGCGGGAAAAACTCCAGCACCTCGGGGATGCGCTCGTGCGTGGTCTTGGTGCCCAGCGTGATGCCGCCCAGCTCCAGGTTCTGCCACACCGTGAGCTGGCCAAACAGATTGCGGCCTTGCGGCACGAAGGCCACGCCCTGCGCCAGCAGCTGCTTCTGAGTGAAACCGGCGATGTCCACGCCGTCGAGCAGGATGCGGCCCTGGCGCGGCTTGAGCAGGCCGAACAGCGTCTTGAGCGCGGTGGACTTGCCCGCGCCGTTGGGCCCGAGCAGCAGGGTGATCGAGCCGCGCCGCGCCTTGAAGCTCAGGTTGTTGAGGATCATGAAATCCTTGTAGCCCGCGACCACGTCGTCGAACTCGATGCAGATGTCGTCGGCCATGTCAGCTCCCCAGGTAGGCGTCGAGCACCTGTTTGTTGCCACGGATCTCGTCGGGTGTGCCGATGGCCATCACCTTGCCCTCGACCATCACCATGATGCGGTGGCACAGGCCCATCACGAAGTCCATGTTGTGTTCGATCACCACGAAGCTGCTGCGCTTGCCAAACCTCGGGTTGTGGTTGAGGTCCCTGAGCAACGTGCCAATGCCACCCACCAGGCTCGGGTTGACCCCGGCGCAAGGTTCGTCGAGCAGCACGAGGTCGGGCTCGCTCATGAAGGCCATGGCGATGTCCACCAGCTTCTGCTGGCCGTAGGAGAGTTCGCCGGCCTTCTTGTCGGCCACGTGGCGGATGCGGAACTGGTCGATCAGCGCATCGGCCTTTTCACCCAGGCCGGAATCCGAGGGCGCGAACATGCGGCTGAACATGCTGCCCTGGTGTTCCTGCGCGGCCACGATGAGGTTGTCGCGCACGGTCATCTTGCCGAACACCTGCAGCGTCTGGAAGGTGCGGCCCACGCCCTTGCGGTTGAGCTCCAGGGGCCCCAGCTTCGTGACGTCCTCGCCGTTGAGTTCGATGCGGCCCTCGTCGGGCGTGATCTGGCCCAGCATGCTGTTGAACAGCGTGGTCTTGCCCGAGCCATTGGGCCCGATGACGCCGAAAATCTCACCGGGCTGGACTTCGAAACTCACGCCGCCGACCGCCTGGATGGCGCCGTAGGCTTTCTTCAGGCCGGTGACCTTGAGCAGGGCTGTGGGGTTCATGCTTTCACTCCCTGGCTGGCGGCCTGCGCAGACGCCTGCCGCGCGGCGTTGGCCTCGCGGGCCAGGCGGCGGGCGCGGATGCGTTCGGGAATGGACAGCAGCCCGTCGGGCAGCCAGATCATGAGCACCACCACGGCGGCGCCGAACACGAACAGGTACCAGGCCTGGGCGAAGCGCAGCCACTCGGGCAGGATCACACCCACTGCTGCGCCCAGCACCGGCCCCAGGAAGTAGCCCGGGCCACCGACCACCACCATGAGGTACATCATGATCGACGCGCCCACAGTGAAAGGCGCCGGCTCGATGAACTGCACCAGACTGGCAAACAGGGCGCCCGCCACGCCGGCGTACACCGCGCCGATGGCAAAGGCCAGCAGCGTGTAGCTGCGCGTGTTCACACCCAGGCTCTCGGCGCGGATGGGGTTGTCGCGCAGCGCGGTGAAGGCCTTGCCCCAGGGCGAATGCAGCAGCCACCACAGGAAAGCGGCGAGCACCACGGTGACGGCCAGCACGAAGTGGTAGTAAGCCAGATTGCTCTCCAGCGGCAGGCCGAACACGCCGGGACGCGCGATGTTGTTGATGCCGAAGGTGCCACCGGTGAGCCACTCTTCGTTGCGCATCACCAGCCACACCGCGGTGTTGAAACCGAGCGTGGCGAACGCCAGGTAGATGGTCTGCACGCGCAGCGCCGGGAAGCCCAGGATGACGCCCACCACGAAGCAGATCAGCATGGCCGCCGGCAGGCCGACCCAGAAGCTCAGGCCAGCCTTCATCAGGATGGCGACGGTGTAGGCGCCGATGCCGAAGAAGGCCGCGTGTCCCAGGGACTTCTGCCCCGCGTAGCCCACGGTGAGGTTCAAACCCATGGTGGCGATGATGAACACCAGCCAGTAGGTCAGCAGGTAGATGCCGTAGTTCTTGAGGAAGTGCGGCACGGCCAGCAGGGCCGCGGCGCTCAGCACCAGGGCCAGCGCGATGAGGGTGGACTTTTTCATACCTTGCGCTCCACTTTCGTGCCCAGCAGGCCCTGTGGTTTGAACAGGATCACGATCATGAAGATCACCAGCGCCACCGCGTCCTTGTAGGCGGGCGAGATGTAGGCCGCGGCCAGGTTTTCGCTCACGCCCACGATCAGGCCGCCCAGCAGCGCACCGCGCGAGTTGTTGAAGCCGCCGATGATGGCGGCGAAGAAGGCCTTGGTGCCCAGGCCCTCGCCCATGTCGAACTTGGCAAGGTAGGTGGGCGTGACCAGCATCGCGGCCGACGCAGCCAGCAGCGCGTTGACGGCGAAGGTGTAGAAAATCATGCGCGGCACGTTGATGCCGAGCACGGCGGCGCTCTCGGTGTTCTGCGCCACGGCCTGCATGGCGCGGCCGGTGATGGTTTTGGTCAGGAAGCCCTGCGTCATCAGCACCAGGCCGAGTGCGACGAGGAAGGTGCCCACGTCGGACGCCGAAATGGTGACGCCGGCAACGTTGAACAAGGTGTCCGGGAACAGGCTGGGGAAGGGATGGGCCTCGGCGCTGTAGCCCGCGCGCACGCCGTTTCGCATGGCGATGGACAGGCCGATGGTGGCCACCACGATGGGCATCATCCCGTACTTGAACAGCGGGTCCACCACGCCGCGCTTGAACACCCAGCCGAGCAGGAAGGTCGCGGCCAGGCAGGTGAGCGTGAAGCACAGCCACAGCGGCAGGCCGGTGCTCATGAACGCCAGCATCATGAAGGCCGGGAGCATCACGAACTCGCCCTGCGCGAAGTTGATGGTGCCGCTGGCCTGCCAGAGCAAGGTGAAGCCCAGTGCCGCCAGCGCATAGATCGCGCCGGTGGACAGGCCACTGAAAAAGAGTTGGAAAAAGTCGATCATGACGATCCTTGTGGCGCCACGGCGACCCGGTGCGCTCGCACCGGGCCAAGGGGCTATCGCCTGATTACTTCTTTGCCGCCGTTGCGTTGAGCGGTGGCACCGTGGCCACCACCTCCTGCTTGCCGCCCTTGACTTCCACCATGAAGCTCTCGCGGTCCAGGTCGCCGTTCTGGTCGAAGCTCACGTCCATGATGATCCCGGGGTACTGCTTGGCGCTGATGGTCAACCCCTTCATGGCCTGCGCCACCGCCTTGCGGTCGAGCTTGCCGACCTTCTCGATGGCGGCCTTCATGGAGTACACACCGGTGTAGCCCTTGATTCCGTTGTGGTCGGAGAAGTACTTGTAGTCCTGGTAGAACTTGGCCTTGAACTTGAGCATCTCGGGGTTGGGCGCGTCGATCGTGAGGCCCACGTGGGCCACGGCACCGTTGGCCGCATCGCCCGCGAGCTCGATCACCTTCTGCCCGGTCAGCGTGGTCTCGCCGATGATGGGCTTGTCCCAGCCCTGCTTGCGCAGCTCGCGCAAGGCGCGCGCCGATTCTTCTTCGTTGGTGTAGACGAAGACCGCGTCGGCGCCGCTGTTCTTGGCGCGCAGCACGGCGGCCGACCAGTCCACCTGGCCGGGTTCGGTGGAGACCTCGGCGGCAATCTTGGTGGGCGTGGTGGCCAACGCCTTCTTGATCATGTCCAGGCCGCCCTTGCCGAAGTCGTTGTTCACGTACAGCACCGCGATGTTTTTCGACTTGGTGGTGATGTAGCGCGCCACCTTGGGCATGGCGCTGGCCTGCGTGAAGCTGGTGCGGAAGATGTAAGGGTTGCCCTGCGTGGTGATGCTGGCGGCCTCGCCACCGGTCCAGTTGGGCACCTCGGCGCGCCGGCTCTCGGCCATGCTCACCATGATGGAGCCGGAGAAGACCGGCCCGAAGATCGCGAACACGTCGTCATCCACCGCCTTCTGCGTCAGGCCCTTGGCCACGCCGGGGTTGCTTTGCGTGTCGCTGGTGGTGGTCTCGATCTTCTTGCCCAGGATGCCGCCGGCCGCGTTGATCTCCTTGACCGCGAGTTCGACCCCGTTCTTGAAGTTGGTGCCGGCGGTGGCGCCACCGCCGGAGAGCTCGACGATGTTGGCGATCTTGATGGTCTGCTGCGCGTGCGCGGCGGTGCCGGCCAGCACGGCGACGGCGGCGGTGATCAGTTTCAGGGGCAGTCGCTTTTGCATGTTTGTCTCCTGGAGGGGGTGCCCGGCCTGCGAAACCGGTGCGGATGGGATGAGGGAACACGTGTGCGGGATTGCAGCAGCCGACTGTAAGCAGGCACCCCCACAAGCACGCACGGATCGGCCTGATAAATGTTCGATGAACGCGCTTTGTCGTGCGATGATCGACCGACTTGCGGGTTTCCACCAACGGTTTTCCCTCGCTCGCCCAACACAACATGCCCCCACCGTCCACCACGCTGGAACGCCGAGACTGGATCGCAGGTCTGGAGAAGGGCCTGCACCTGATCGAAGCGTTTGACGCCGAGCACTCGCGCCTGACCGCCAGCCAGGCCGCGCAGCGCTGCGGCATGACGCGCACCGCCACCCGCCGCTACCTGCTCACGCTGGTGCACACCGGCCATGTGAGCACCGATGGCAAGCTGTTCTGGCTCACGCCGCGCGTGATGCGCCTGGGCCAGGCCTACCTGGAATCGGCCCGCCTGCCCCGCGCGGTGCACCCCTACCTGCAGCGTGTGACCGCCGGCACCGGCGAGATCGCCTACACCGCCGTGCTCGACCACGACGAACTGGTCTACATCGCGCGCAGCGGGGCGCAGCGCCACCTGAACACCGGCTACATGCTGGGCTCGCGCGTGCAACCCCATGTGACGGCTGCGGGCATGGCCATTCTGGCCATGCTGGGGTCATCGTTCTGGGAGCCCTGGCTGGAAACACAGACGTTGCGACCGTTCACCTCGCACACCGTGCTGGACAAGCAGCAGCTGCGCCAGCACCTGGTGCAGGCGCGCGAGCAAGGTTGGGCGATTTCGGAGCAGCAGCTGGAGATGAACTACCGGGGTATCGCCGTGCCGCTGTGGGACCACAACGACCAGATGCTGGGCGCCATGAGCGTGACCATGCCGATGAACAACGAGACCAGCGAGGCCGCCGTCAAACGCGTCTTGCCGGTGCTGCAGGAAACCGCGCGCAACGCCCGGTCCATGCTGTAGACGCGTGTCCGTCGCACCCGGGCGAGCGGCATCACGCCAGCGCAGCCCGCATCTGGTCGATGACCGCCTTGTAATCCGGTTTGCCAAAGATCGCGCTGCCGGCCACGAAGGTGTCGGCGCCAGCGTCGGCCACGCGGCGGATGTTGTCGGGCTTGATGCCGCCGTCCACCTCCAGGCGGATGTCCCGTCCGCTGGCTTCGATGCGTTTGCGTGCGTCCTCGATCTTGCGCAGCGCGGAGTCGATGAAGCTCTGGCCGCCGAAGCCGGGGTTGACGCTCATGATCAGGATCAGGTCGATGTCGTCGATCAGCCAGTCCAGCACATCCAGCGGCTGGCCGGGGTTGAAGGTGAGACCGGCCTTGGCGCCCTTGGCCTTGATCGCCTGCACGCTGCGGTGAACGTGGGCACTCGCGTCGGGGTGGAAGCTCACCAGGTCGGCACCGGCATCGATGAAGGCGCCGGCCAGCGCGTCCACCGGCTGGATCATCAGGTGCACGTCGATCGGCACCGGTGTGCCGTCGGGTTTTTTGGCGTGGGGCTTGAGCGCCTGGCAGACCATGGGCCCGAAGGTCAGGTTGGGCACGTAGTGGTTGTCCATCACGTCGAAGTGGATCCAGTCGGCACCGGCGGCGATGACGTTTTTCACCTCGTCACCCAGGCGGGCAAAGTCGGCGGAGAGGATGGACGGGGCGATGAACGCGGCGCTGGGGTTGTGGGACATGGGCAACCTGTGGTGGGTGGGAAGTGGATAGCTGGTGAGCAGTCCGGTGCATTCTGGCAGGCCTCACGGCGCCGTGCATGCCCGGGGTAACATCCGCGCCATGCCCAAATACCTGTTCACCTGCGAGGTCGAACCCCAGTACCTCAGCGAGCAGTCTTCGCCCGAGGAAGACCAGTACGCTTTCGCCTACACGATCACCATCACCAACACCGGTGAGGCCACGGCGCAGCTGATCTCGCGGCACTGGATCATCGACGACGAGCAGGGCCACACCGAGCAGGTCAAGGGCCTGGGTGTGGTGGGCCACCAGCCGCTGCTGCGGCCTGGCGAGTCGTTTCAGTACACCAGCGGCACCCGCCTCAAAACGCCCACCGGCAGCATGCGCGGCAGCTTCTTTTGCGTGGCCGAAGACGGCGAGCGTTTTGAGGCCGTGGTGCCCGCGTTTGCCTTGCGCGCCAGCGGCGCGGGTGAAGCGCCATCGCGGGTGCTGCACTGAAGCGCGGTTCCTAGCCCATGGCCGTCACCCCGCTCATCGACGGCATTGACCCCGACGCGCCCCTGGCGCAACGCCACCTGTGGCTGATCGACGCCATGCGCTGGGTGCGCGGTGACGAAAAAGACGTGCAGGCCAGCGTGGCCCGCGTGCGCGAGTTTCTCGACAGCGTGCAGGCGCAGCCCGAGCTGCGGCTTCGCTGGCAGCGCTGGTGGCAGCGCTTCGTGGAAACGGTGGACATCACGCCGCTGCTGGCCGACCACGGCTTTGCCCCACGCACGGCTTTTCTGAGCGAGTTCGGCAACCGCCTGCGCAAGAAGGCCCTGCCCCACACGCCCGAGACCAACGATCTGGGCGAGCTGTTCGACCTGTTGCTGCCCCGGCGCTTCGACGTGCGCTGGCTCAAGGCGCTGGACAGCGCCACGCTGCTGCGCCTGCGCGACCTGCTGATCGGCGCCGGCACGCAGCCCGACACCGACCAGGCCGACTTCTGGCAGGTGGCGCTGATGGACGCCATGATCTCCTGCGTGAGCCAGGTCAGCGCGACCGGCTTTGCCTCCGAGATCCGGGTGCGCATGTCGCCCGAGGCGCAAGAACAGAAACCGTTTCACCAGTTGCCCAGCGACCTGGAGTCGCTGCGCCGCGCGGTGCGCGTGCACGGCGCGCAAAGCCCCGAGGCGCTGGAGGCGGCCACGCGGCTGCGCAACCAGCTCGACGCCTGCCGCCACGCCGCCTATTCGGTGTATTCGCACCTGGAAGAACACGGCGTCTCGGTGGGCATCGTGTTCCGCCTGCGCCAGATGCGCGAGCGCGTGGTGCGGGTCAAGGAGCTGCTCGACTGCCTGCAATCCGACCAGCCCGAACGCGCCACAGTGGCGCTGCTGGCCGACCTGGCCCAGGTGGGGCTGGACAACCGCAGCATCCGTTCGCTGATTGCCGCCAGCTCGCACCTCACAGCGGCCAAGGTGGCCGAGCGCAACGCCGAGAGCGGCGAGCACTACATCACCCGCAACGCCGCGGAATACAAGGACATGCTGGGCAAGGCGGCGGGCGGCGGTGCGGTGATCGGCATCACCACCTGGGTGAAGTTCGCGCTGTACGGCCTGGGCCTCTCGGCCTTCTGGAGCGGCTTTGCGGCGGGCATGAACTACGCGGCTTCGTTCGTGCTCATCATGCTGCTGCACCTCACGGTGGCCACCAAACAGCCGGCCGTGACCGCGCCAGCCATGGTGGCCAAGCTCAAGGACATCAAGGAGCTGGGCGCGGTCAAGCGTTTCGTGGACGAGGTGGCCAACCTGTTCCGCTCGCAGGTGGCGGCCATCGTGGGCAACATCGGCCTGGTGATTCCCGTGGTGCTGCTGATCAGCTCGGTGCTCGAATTCACCACCGGCAGCGCCATGGTCGACGACGAGAGGGCCCGGCACACGCTGGACAGCATCAGCCTGCTCGGCCCCACCCTGCTGTTCGCCGCGTTCACCGGCGTGCTGCTGTTCGCCTCCAGCATCGTCGCCGGCTGGGTGGAAAACTGGTTCGTGTTCCACAAGCTGCATTCGGCCATGGAACACAACCCACGCTTCACCAGCCTGCTGGGGCGCGCTCGCGCCGCGCGCTGGGCCAACTTCACCCGCACCAACATCTCGGGCCTGGCCGCCAACATCTCGCTGGGTTTCATGCTCGGCCTCACCCCGGCCTTCCTGCAGTTCTTCGGCATCGGGCTCGATGTCCGCCACGTCACCCTGTCGGCCGGCCAGGTGGCCGCGGCGGCGTTTGCGCTCGGCCTGGGCGTGTTGCGCGAGCCGGCTTTCTGGTGGGCGGTGGCCGGCATCGCGGCCATCGGTCCGATCAACCTGGGCGTGAGTTTTTACCTCGCGTTCCGGCTGGCCTTGCAAGCGCAAAACATCAGCGAGGTGAACCGCCAGCTGATCCGCACCGCGATCAAACGGCGCATCCGCGTGGCGCCGCTGAGCTTCTTGCTGCCCCCGCGCGACACCCGCGGTGGCGACCCCGGCAACGGCCAGCCCCATGGGTGAATTCGAACTCATCCGGCGCCACTTCCAGCGGCCCGGCCAGGTGGCCCGGCCTGCGGTGGCGCTGGGCATCGGCGACGACTGCGCCCTGCTGCAGCCCCACCCGGGCTTCCAGCTCGCGGTGTCCACCGACATGCTGGTCGAAGGCCGGCATTTCTTCGAAGGCGTCGACCCCGAAGCCCTGGGCCACAAGGCGCTGGCCGTGAACCTGAGCGACCTGGCCGCCATGGGCGCGCGCCCGCTCGGCTTCACGCTCGCGCTGGCCCTGCCCCACGCCGATGAAGCCTGGCTCGGCGCCTTTGCGCGCGGCCTGTTTGCACTGGCCGATGCCCACGCCTGCCCGCTGGTGGGCGGCGACACCACGCGCGGCCCGCTCAACATCTGCATCACGGTGATGGGCGAGGTGCGCCCGGGTTTGGCGATGCAGCGCAGCCAGGCGCAGGTGGGTGACGACCTCTACCTCACCGGGCGCACCGGCGAGGCGCGTCTGGCGCTGGAGTTGATGCAAGGCACCGACTGGGCCACCCAGGCCTGCGGGTCCCAGGCCCTGAGCCAACATCCGGAGCTGAGCGCGCGGCTGGAGCGCCCCACGCCCCGCCTGGCGCTGGGCACGCTGCTGGCGGTGCTGGGCAACGCGGTGCACGCGGCCATCGATGTGAGCGA
Source organism: Hydrogenophaga sp. (assembly GCA_046314475.1). Taxonomy (GTDB): domain Bacteria; phylum Pseudomonadota; class Gammaproteobacteria; order Burkholderiales; family Burkholderiaceae_C; genus Hydrogenophaga. Next base: position 29,209 of record JBKBWW010000011.1, on the reverse strand, counting down.
CGGCCTGGCCGGCGACCTGGGCCACATCCTGGCCGCCAGCGGCGTGGGCGCCGAGGTCGCCCTGGCCCAGTTGCCCACCGCCCCGGCGCTGGCGCTGCTGCCCGAAGCCCGGCGCATCGACTGCCTGCTCAACGGCGGCGACGACTACGAGCTGCTGTTCACCGCCGCGCCCATCGCCCGCGCTGCGGTGGAGGCCGCGGCCAAGGCCAGCCACACGCCGCTGCAGCGCATCGGCCGCATCAGCGCCGCCCCAGGCTTGCGGGTGCTCGATGCGTCCGGCCACCCCGTGGCCGTGTCAGTGCGCGGCTTCGACCACTTCGCCTGACACCGGGCCGCCGCGGGCGCCGAGCAGCGCACCGACGATCTGCGCCACGCGCCGCTGCTCCAGCCGCCCGGCCTCCACCCACACCACACGCCCCGCCGGCGCACCGGCCAGGTCGGTCAGCGCGGTGGCGCGGTCGGTGCTGGCATCGAACAACAACACCACACGCTGCAGGTGCGGCGCGGTGGCCAGCACGCCGAGCTCGTGGCGGCAGCCCTGGTTGCGCGCCTGAAAACCGCGCAGGTCCATCAGCACCACATCGGCCTGTGCCACCAGCGCGGCCAGTGCCTGCTGCCAGGTGCTGTCGAAGCAATAACACTCGTTGACGCGGTAGCGGCCATCGGGGTCGGGCGCCAGATCAAAGTCGCACAGGCGCTCGGCCACCTGCGCCTCGCTGGCCACAAAGCGCTCGGCCAGGCGCCCGTTGAGGAAGGTGAACACGTCGTCCGGGTCGATGGTGCGGCTGAGCAGGTCGGTGCCGGCGATCAGCACCGTGTTGCCCGAGAGGCGCCAGCGCTCGACCACGCGGTCGAACAGGGTTTGCACGCCCACGTCTTGCTGGAACACGCGCAGCACCAGCAGCGTGGGCGGCGCACCGCGAGGCGCCAGCCAGCCGCGCAAGCCCCAAGCCGCCAGCGGAATCCACAACCAGGGAAGGAACTGCGTGAGCGCGATCCAGCCCACGCCCTGCAACGCCGGCAAGGCCGAGGCCCCCAACACCACCAGCCAGTAGGCTGCGAGCAGATACCAGAGATCGGAGAAGCGCTTGGCCCGGTAGGCACGCGCCAGCGCACGGGCCATGGCCCAGGCGGGCCAGGCGAGCAGCAGCCAGGGCGAAAGCGCCATCAACACGATGGCGGGCCAGGCTCCCACAGCGCCCACCAGCCAGATCACCCAGCCGGGTGGGTCCTGCGCGCCGCTCACCATGATCTGCAGCGCCAGCACCGACGAGGCCGCCAGCAGCATGAAGATCGGCAGCAGGTACGGCGCCACAGCGCGGATGCGGCCGCTGGCGCCGATCACCAGCGTGACCACCACCGGCAACAGCACCAGACCGCCGAGCCAGCCCAGCGAGGTGGCCAGCGGCTGCGGCGAAATGGAGCGCCACAGGGTGAGCGCCAGCATGGCCAGCAAGTACAGCGCGATGGCGCCCAGCGTGCGCAGCCACGACCAGCGCCGCACCAGCCCCCAGGTGAGTGCCATGGGCCAGGCGTAGACCACGCCGAGCGTGAGCGCGCGGCCCACACTGAGCAGCTCGGCGCCGTAGACGAAGAGCAGCGCGAGCACCGACTGGGTGATGCCGATCAGCAGGCTCAGTGCGCTCACGGCAAACAGGTAGCGCCAGCTGGCGCGCCGGTTGGCGGCGAGGTCGAGCGTGGCGGCCGGCCGGGCTTGCGCGGGCACCCGGGTACTGGCAGCCGCCTGCGCCGGATCGGGCGGCGGCGACCGTTTCATGAGCGCCAGCATGCGGCGGCGGTACAAGCCGGAGACCACCCACGAGGCCGCGCCCGTGAGCAGCACACCCAGCACCATGGCGGTGAGGATGGCGCCGGTGTTCATCTCCATGCGGCCCCCCTTCTTGGTTCGCGCCAGTATCTCGCTGGCGTCACGGCCCAGCAAGAGCGCCCACCCATAATTCGTCCATGCCCGAGACCGCCTCCGCACCCATCGCCCGCCCGACCTGGGCCTTTCTGTTGTCCCACCCGGCCCACTTCATTGCGCTGGGCGCGGGCGCGGGCCTGAGCCGTTTTGCACCCGGCACCGTGGGCACGCTGTGGGCCTGGGCGTCGTTTCTGCTGCTGCAGCCGCTGATGTCGGCGCCCGTGTGGGCGCTGCTGATCGTGGCCGCCACGCTGGTGGGCTGGTGGGCCTGCACCGTCACCGCACAACACATGCGCATCGCCGACTCCGGCCACATCGTGTGGGACGAGGTGGTGGCCTTCTGGCTGGTGCTGTGGCTGATTGCACCGTCCGGCTTCTGGGCCCAGCTGGTGGCGTTTGGGCTGTTCCGGTTTTTCGACGCGGTGAAGTTCGGCCCCATGGCCTGGGCCGACCAGACCTTCAAAGGCTTCGGCCCACGCGGCGGCTTCGGCATCCTGCTCGACGATTTCGCCGCGGCGGCCTGCACGTTGCTGGTGATTGCGTTGTGGAAATTCTGAAGATGAACACACCCGAACTGGTGATGGCGCTCGCGCGCGAACTCAAAAGCCGCGGCCTGATGATGGCCACCGCCGAGAGCTGCACCGGTGGCCTGATCGCGGGTGCCTGCACCGAGGTGAGCGGCTCCAGCGACTGGTTCGAGCGCGGCTTCGTCACCTACTCCAACGCCGCCAAAACCGAGCTGCTGGGCGTGCCCGCCGAGCTGATCACCCAGCACGGCGCGGTGAGCGAGCCGGTGGCGCGCGCCATGGCAACAGGTGCACTGACCCGTTCACCGGCGCAGCTCGCGGTGGCCGTCACCGGCGTGGCCGGCCCCACCGGTGGCAGCGCCGACAAACCGGTGGGCACGGTGTGGTTTGGCTGGGCCACACCGGCGGGCAGCTTCACCGAGCACCAGCGCTTCGACGGCGACCGCGCCGCCGTGCGCGCGGCCACCGTGCGGCACGCGCTCGCCGGTCTGTTGCAACGCCTGCCCTGAGAGCGCGCCATGGAACCGTTCAAGAACCTCATCAACGCGGGCACGGTGTCCGCAGCCGGCCAGCACCTGCAACGCGCGTGGCCCGGCTTTGACCGCCCGCGCTTCGAAGCGCTTGCCAACCACGGCCTGGATGCGCTCGAACTCAAGGCGCGCATGCTGCAACTGGCCGAGGCCATGCGCGCCACGCTGCCCGACGATTTCAACAACGCGTGCAACGTGCTGGAGGCCAGCCTCGCACCCGCGCTGCCACTGGACGCCAAAGGCGAGCCCGAGGGATTGACGTCGGCCGAAGCCAGCACCGGCCTGGCCGGCTGGGTGATCTGGTCCATGGGCGAATTTGTGGCGCGCCACGGCCAGTACGACGTGGCGCGCTCGCTGGCCTGCCTGCACGCGCTCACGCAACGCTCCACCGCCGAGTTCGCGATCCGTCCTTTCATCCAGCAGCAGCCCGACGCCGTGTGGCCGGTGCTCACGCAGTGGGCAAACGACCCAAGCGCGCATGTGCGCCGTCTCGTCAGCGAAGGCAGCCGCCCCCGCCTGCCCTGGGGCCTGCGCTTGCAAGCGCTGGTGGCCGACCCCACGCCCACGCTGTCGCTGCTGCGCGCCTTGCAGGACGACCCCAGCAGCTACGTGCGCCGCAGCGTGGCCAACCACCTCAACGACATCGCCAAGGACCACCCGGATCTGGTGGCAGGCTGGGTGAAAGACCACCTGATCCAGGCCACGCCCGAGCGCAGCACGCTGTTGCGACACGCGAGCAGAAGCCTCATCAAACAAGGCCACGCACCCACGCTCGCGGCCTGGGGCCTGGCCAGCGGCCTTGCAGGCCAGGCCACACTCAAGCTCTCGGCAGTCCAGGCGGCGGTGGGTGACGCCATCGGCTTGCGCGTGGTGCTGCAGTCCACCGCGCGCCAGCCCCAACCGCTGGAGATCGACTACGCGGTGCACCACGTGCGCGCCAACGGCAGCACCTCACCCAAGGTGTTCAAGGGCTGGAAACTCACGCTGGCAGCCGGCGAAGAGCGCGTGCTCGAAAAACGCCACAGCCTCAAGCCCGTGACCACGCGCACGCTCTACCCGGGGTTGCACCGCATCGAGCTGCGGGTGAACGGGCTGGCACTGGCCGACGCCACGTTCGACCTCCGGCCCTGAACGGCTGCACAACACACCACCATCGGCTGGAGACACACACATGACCACCGACTGGTTTGCCGGATTCGAGCTTCAACAGATCCAGACCCAAGGCGCTCACGCAACCCTGCGCGTGGGCGGGCGCCCCGACGGCCCTGCGCTCGTGCTGCTGCACGGTTTTCCGCAGACCCACGCGATGTGGCATCGCGTGGCGCGCGAGCTGGCGCCCCACTTCAAACTGGTGCTGCCCGACCTGCGCGGTTACGGCGATTCGTCGCACGCGCCCGGCGAGAGCGACCACAGCACTTACAGCAAGCGCGCCATGGCACAGGACGTGATCGACGTGGTGGATGCGCTGGGCATCGCCTCCTTCTTTCTCTGCGGCCACGACCGCGGCGGCCGCGTGGCGCACCGCCTGGCCATGGACCACCCGGCGCGCGTGCGCCGGCTCTGCGTGATCGACATCGCGCCCACGCTCGACATGTACGCCCGCACCGACATGGCCTTTGCCCGCGCCTACTACCACTGGTTCCACCTGATCCAACCCGCGCCGCTGCCCGAGCTCATGATCGGTGGCAACGCGCTGGCCTACCTGCACGCCAAGCTCGGCGGCTGGGGTTCAAAGCAGGATGACGCACGGCTGCCCCACATCGAGCCGCAGGCGCTGACCGAGTACGAGCGCTGCTTCTGCCGCACCGAGGCGATCCACAGCGCCTGTGAGGACTACCGCGCGAGCGCCGGCATCGACCTTGATCACGACCGCGAGAGCCGCGCGCACGGGCGGCGCATCGCCTGCGACACGCTGGTGCTGTGGGGTCAGCGTGGTGTGGTGCAGAAGTTCTTTGACCCGCTCGCGCTGTGGCAAGCCCAGTGCGCAGGCACCGTGAGCGGCGAGGCGCTGCCCGCGGGCCATTTCATTCCCGAAGAACTGCCCGAGGCCACTGCGTCGGCCCTGCGCGGCTTCATGACCACCACCGACTGAAAGACCCGCATGCTCACCGTCCACCACCTCAACAACTCGCGCTCGCAGCGCGTGCTCTGGCTGCTCGAAGAGCTCGGCGTGCCTTATCAGATCGAGCGCTACGAGCGCGACCGCAAGACCATGCTGGCGCCGCCCGCGCTGAAGAAGGTGCACCCGCTGGGCAAGTCGCCGGTGGTCACCGACGGGCAGGCCACGCTGGCCGAGTCGGGCGCGATCATGGAGTACCTGGTGGAGCGCTACGGCGAAGGCAAGTTTTCACCCGAACCCGGCACGCCTTCGTTTCTGCGCTACCGCTACTGGCTGCACTACGCCGAGGGCTCGCTGATGCCGCCGCTGCTGATGAAGCTGGTGTTCGACGAGGTGGAGAAGGCCCCACTGCTGGTGCGCCCGATCGCCAAGGCGATCTCGGCCACGGTGCACAAACGCTTCATCACACCCAACCTCACGCAGCACCTGGATTTTCTGGAAGGCGAACTCGCCACATCGAACTGGTTTGCCGGCCGCTCGTTCAGCGCAGCCGATGTGCAGATGAGTTTTCCGGTGGAAGCCGCTGCGGCGCGTGCCGGGCTGAACGAAAGTCGCCCCAAGCTCATGGACTGGCTGCGCCGCATCCACGCGCGCCCCGCTTACCAGCGCGCGCTGGTGCAGGGTGGGCCGTTTGAGTTGAAGTGAAAGACCAGGAGCCGTTCAGGCTCCATGGCATTTTTTAAACTTCTTGCCACTACCGCAGGGACAAGGATCGTTGCGACCCGGCGTCTCCGCCTTGCGGATCGGCTCCACGCGCGGCCCCAGGCTGCGGCCGATCTGGGCGAGGTCGTACACGGCCCAGATCGCCGCGCCAAACGCATTGAGGCGCTCGTCGCTCACGCTCGGCGGGCCGTCTTCGGCGTGCATATTCACCGTGGGCTTGCCGGTGTCGTCTTCGGTCAGGGCCACCACATGCTCCAGCGCCTCGTCGATCCAGGCGGCGGTGTCCTTGTCGCGCGGTGGCTCCCAGTCTTCGGGCCAGTTTTCCACCACGAACATGAAGCCCAGCGCCCACACCTGCGCGTAGGCGGGCAACTCCTGGTCCTTGAAATCGGCACGTTCGGCTTCGGGCAGTGAAGCCACGGCACCGCGCACGTCCATCAGCTCCGGGTGGTAGCTGCGCTCGTCTTCCAGCGTCTCCACCGGCGATGCCAGTGAGACCGAAACCTCGGCGCTGCGCCGCGCCCACAGCGCCATGAATTGCTCAAACTGCGCGGTGTTGGCGAAGTGTGTGCCGTCTTCCTGCGGTGCGGTGGGCAGGGGGCCGGTGCCCAGCAGCATGGGCAACCACTCGGCCGGCTCCACCGGACGGCGCGTGCACAGCAGCGCGGCCATGGCACCTTCGCAGAACTCCCACTGCGGCACGTCTTCACCGCGCGTGCGCAGGTCGTCCAGGATCGCGTCGAGCGCGTCGTAATCGTCGTTGTCCAGCGCGACGGCCGGGTCGGACGACGTGTTCAGGGGGGTGTTCATGGGATCGTGTGGCCTGCAGAGGCCCGGGTTTTATGATGGGCTGAAGTGTATTCCGCACCCTTTGCCGAAAGCCCGCATGCTCGACCGCCTCAACGCCCTCTACCCCGTGCGCTACACCGCGCTTGGCCTGTGTGTGGTGCTGGCGTTACTGAGCCTGTTCACGCTGATCGCGTTCGGCATCGGCGGCTTCTGGTTCCTGGTGTTCACCGGCCTCTCGGTGCTCGGGGTGTTCGACCTGCGCCAAACCAAGAGCTCGGTGCTGCGCAACTACCCCGTCATCGGCCACTTGCGCTTCATGCTGGAGAAGATCCGGCCCGAGATCCGCCAGTATTTTCTGGAGAGCGACAACGAGGCCACGCCCTTCTCGCGCAGCCAGCGCAGCCTGGCCTACGCGCGCGCCAAGGGCGAGACCGACAAGCGCCCCTTCGGCACGCAGGTGGACCAGAACGCCACCGGCCACGAGTGGCTCAACCACTCGATGGCGCCCAGCCTGATCGCCTCGCACGACTTCCGCCTCACCATCGGCGGGCCGGGCTGCACGCAACCTTACGAGGCCAGCGTGTTCAACATCTCGGCCATGAGCTTCGGTGCGCTCTCGGCCAACGCGATCCAGGCGCTCAACGCAGGCGCGAAACGCGGCGGCTTCGCGCACGACACCGGCGAAGGCTCGATTTCGGCCTACCACCGGCTGCACGGCGGCGACCTGATCTGGGAAATCGGCTCGGGCTACTTCGGCTGCCGCGACGAGAACGGCCATTTCAGCCCCGACCGTTTCAAGGCCAACGCGCTGGACCCGCAGGTGAAGATGGTCGAGATCAAGCTCAGCCAGGGCGCCAAGCCGGGGCACGGCGGTGTGTTGCCGGGGCCGAAGGTGACGCCCGAGATCGCGGCTGCGCGCGGCGTCATCGTGGGCCAGGACTGTGTGTCACCCGCCGCGCACAGCGCGTTCTCCACACCCATCGAAATGATGCATTTCATCGTGCGCTTGCGCGAACTCTCGGGCGGCAAGCCGGTGGGCTTCAAGCTGTGCATCGGTCACCCGTGGGAATGGTTCGCCATCGTCAAGGCCATGCTGGCCACCGGCATCACGCCCGACTTCATCGTGGTCGACGGTGCCGAGGGCGGCACCGGTGCGGCACCGCTCGAATTCACCGACCACGTGGGCGCGCCGCTCCAGGAAGGCCTGCGCCTGGTGCACAACACGCTGGTGGGCGTGAACCTGCGCGACCGCATCAAGATCGGTTGTGCCGGCAAAGTCATCAGCGCCTTCGACATCGTGCGTGCCATGGCCATTGGCGCCGACTGGTGCAACAGCGCGCGCGGCTTCATGTTTGCGCTGGGCTGCATCCAGGCCCAGACCTGCCACACCGGCCAGTGCCCCACCGGCGTCACCACGCAAGACCCGGTGCGCCAGCAGGCGCTGGTGGTGCCCGACAAGGCCGAGCGCGTGTTCCAGTTCCACCAGCGCACGCTCATGGCGCTGCAAGAACTCATCCAGGCCGCCGGCCTGCAACACCCGGCCGAGATCACCGCCCACCACCTGGTGCGCCGCGTGAACCAGAACGAAGTGCGCCTGCTCGCCAACCTGCTGCCCGAAACCCTGCCCGGGGCGCTGCTGCACGACCTCACCGGCCAGCACGCGGTGTTCACCACTTACTGGCCGCAGGCGCATGCGGACCGGTTCGGGTTGGGGTGAAGGCATTCCTCCAGCCATCAGCTCCCGTGCGGCTGGCGGCTGGCGGGTGGCGGGTGGCGGGTGGCGGGTGGCGGGTGGCAAACAACTGTCGGCGAAATTTACAACCAAGCCGAAGTTAGTACAAAGGTTTCATATATAGCGTTGATTTCGCTCGGCATTTTCTTTTGGCACGTCGTTTGCTAATTCTTTAGTTCCAATAACTACCTGGAATGAATCGATGAAAGCAGTTACGAACGTGTTTGCAGGCTTGACACTGGCCATGGCGACGAGCACCGCGCTTGCGGCGCCCAATCTGGTCACCAATGGCGGCTTCGAGAACGGCCTCAATGGCTGGAGCATTGGCGGCACCGACCCCCAAGGCTACCCACCCGTCGCCATCCTCTACAACACCGCAGCCCCGTACCCCGTCAGCGCGGTGGGTGAAGCCGTTCCACAAAACAACGCACCCACCAACTCGCCCGACGCGGTGGGCGAGCGCGCCGCCTATTTCGTCAGCGATCTCGCCAACGACCAAAGCCTTTCGCAGTGGATCTCGGTCGTGGATGCGGGCTGGTACCAGATCGGGTTCAGCGCATTTGCACCAGCCAACGGCTATGCCAATCTCTACGACGCTACGTTCACCGGTGTGATCGCATCCATTCCGCTCGCGGACTACGCCGTGAGCGCGGGCCCGGTCACGACCTGGCAGACTTTTGCAGGCGCGGCCAACCTGGCCGTGGGCAACTACCTGGTTGAGTTCGTGTTCAACACGCGGGTGGAACCGGCCAAAGACGTGGTGATCGATCAGGTTTATGTGATCGCCGGCAACCCACCCATCAGCGTGCCTGAGCCAGGCTCCCTCGCCCTGCTGGGTCTGGGCCTCACTGGCCTGGCTGCCGCCTCGCGTCGCGCGCGAAAACTGCGCTGATCGTTCTCTGGAACCGTCAGCATCAAAAAAGGGTGGCTCTGCCACCCTTTTTTGTTTTCACACCGCTCCCGTCCAGCGACAGCACAACGCGGGTGAGCGAGCCACCTGGTCTCCGCACAAACCTCCCCTCGCTTTGTGGCCACCACGATAGCCGCTGCTCAGATGCGCGAACCGTCTTCCAGAAAGCGCTCTTCGCGCACGAACACGCCTTGTGCGTCGTACGACTTGCGGCGCAGCAGCACCCCGCGCTCGCCGTGTTCGTCTTCTTGCGCCAACACGCCCGCTTCGGTGAAATATTTCTGCCAGCCCAGCAGTCGCCCGTTGCGCTCCACGTTCACCGCGGCGGGCAGTCCGGTGTCCCAGAAACTCTCGGTGGTGCGTTCCTGGTTTCGGCCGTCGCGGCGGATCTGCTGGCGGGCTTTCTGTTTTCCGTTCAGGTACCACTGCTGGATGCGCTGCTCGTAGCCGTCGGCCCAGGTGGTTTCCTGCGTGAGCTGGCCGCTCTCGGCCCACTCGCGTGAGACCCCTTCGCGGCCCTCGCGGCTGTTGGGGTCGCGCTCAATGAAATCGGCCTCCGAGCGCTGTTGGCCCGACGCGTAGAACACGCGCTTGATGCGCCGGCCGTCCTTGAGTTCTTCGTTGCGCACCAGCCGGCCTTCGCGGTCCAGCACGCTCTGGCGCTGCATCTGGCCCTGCAGAAAGCTCACGGTACCTGCAGGGTTGCCGTCTGCGCGGTGCAGCGTCACATCGCTGGCGCGCCCCGCGTGGCCACACACCTCGCGGTCTTGCGGCACCAGCGTCACGGCGGCGCAGCGCAGCTCGGTCAGGCGGCCATCGGCCAGGTAGCCGATGGTGAGCACGGTGCGCCGGCCGGCGGCGAAATGCAGCTCCTGCAAATGGCCGGCCTCGGCAAAGTTTTTCTGCATGCCCACGGCGCTGCCGTCTTCCAGGTTTTCTTCTTTTCGCAACGTGCCCTTGGCGTCGAAGGTGCGCGCCACGCCGTCGCGGTTGCCGCGTTCGTTCAGGCTGTACTCGCGCCGCTCGCCGTCGGCCAGCACCATGAGCACCGGGCCCACGTATTTGCCGTCGCGCAGCGTCTGGTCGAGCCGGCGCACCTGGCCGCTGTCGTCGGTGCAGCGCATCACACCGCTCTTGCCGGCGGTGGTGTGGCCGTTGGCGCGGCTCACGCTCTCGCCATTGAGCTCACAGCTCTGAACGGCCCAGGCGTTGGCACTGAGCAAAGCGCCCAGGGCGAGCAGCGGCAGGCGGGATTCAATCGACATGGTTCGGGCTCCACTCTCGACACACATGAACACCGACGCGCGCCAGCCGTTTGGCCATGCACAGCACCGCGTCATCCTTGCTCACCAGTGTGGCGCGGTGCGCCGCCGCGAGATCAATGAACTTCTGGTCGTCGGGGTCTTTGCAGGTGTAGGCGGCCTTGGGCGCCTCGGCCACGAGGCGGGTGCAGCGATCGAAGGCGTCGAGCACGTCTTGCGCGGGCCGGGTCTGCGCTGTCAGGCGGCGCGCGATCTGCGGGTAAGCGATCACCCGCACGAGTTCTTCGCGCATGGCGGCGGTGGCGATCCAGGCACCGTCTGCGCGCTCCACCGCCGCGCGCAAAGCCCCGGTGGCGGCGTCCTGAAACACGAAAAGGTCGAGTGCGATGTTGGTGTCGAGCACCAGCGCTTCGGTGGTGTCGGGCACCTCGGGCACGCTCAGTCCTCGGCGTCGGGCTCGGGCCGCGGCTTGCGAGCAGTGAGGTCGAAGCGGAACAGCCGGCATTCGATCGGGCCGTTCCACAGCGGCACGCGGCGCGATTCCTTGAATCGCATCTTGCCGGGCAGCTTGAGGTCGGGCGTGAGCAGCCAAGCGGTCCAGCCGGCGTAGTGGCTTTTCCAGTGGGCCGCGAGCTGGTTGAAGAAGTCGCTGCCGTCGCCACCGTCGGGCATCTGCGCACTCTCGCGGCCGAGTCCGGGAGCGGGTTGTTCGGCTTTGCCCACCGTGAAGGTGCGCGGCTCGCGCGGTGCGGCTCGCTGGGCGCGGGCGCTGGCCCGGTCTTCCGAACTCTGGCCGGCCACACCGGCGGCGGCAATGCGCTCGCCGTAAGGCGGGTTGAGCAGCATCACGCCGGGTTTGTCGCTGGGCGGCATGCGCTGAAGGGCGTCGCCGCCGCGCAGTTCGATGGCGTGGGCCACGCCCGCGCGCTCGGCGTTGCGCTGCGCGAAGTCGACCATGCGGAACGACACGTCGCTGCCGAACACGATGGGCGGGTGGCCTTCGGGCCAGTCGCGTTGCTGGCGCTCGGCCTCATCGAGGATGGGTTGCCACACGTGCGGCTGGAACGGCAGCAGCTTCTCGAACGCGAAGCGGCGCAAATAACCGGGCGGGATGTTGAGCGCGATCTGCGCGGCCTCGATCACCACCGTGCCGCTGCCGCAGCAGGGGTCGTACAGCGGCACGATGGCGTCCAGCGGCTGGTCGGCGCAAGCGTCCCAGCCGGTGGCGGCAATCATGGCCGCGGCCAGGGTTTCCTTCAGCGGGGCGTCGCCCTTGTCTTCGCGCCAGCCGCGCTTGAACAGCGGCTCGCCCGAGGTGTCGATGTACAGGCTCACCGTCTCGGTGGTCAGGTGCACGTAGATGCGCACGTCGGGCCAGGTGGTGTTGACGCTAGGGCGCTCACCGCGCTTTTCGCGGAAGCGGTCGCAAATGGCGTCTTTCACCTTGAGCGCAGCGAAGTTCAGCGACGTCAGCGGGCTGTGCTGCGCGGTGATCTCGACCTTGATGGTCTGCGCCGGCGTGAACCAGATCTCCCAGGCCACCTCGCTGGCGGCGTGGTACAGGTCTTGTTCGCTGCGGTAGCCGCCGTGCCAGAGCTGCACCAACACCCGCTGCGTGAGGCGGCTGTGCAGGTTCAGGCGCATGGCGTCGCGCCACGACGCGTTGAGCGCCACACCGCCGCGCGCCTTGTGCGGCGCGTCCACACCGGTGATGCGCTTGACCTCGGCGGCGAGCATGTCCTCAACGCCGGCGGCGCAGGGCAGAAAAACTTGGAGTTGGTTCACAGAGACTTACGGAGATTGGCCGGTGCGATGCGCAGCGCTTCGCGGTACTTCGCCACCGTGCGGCGCGCGCACTCGATGCCCTGCTCGCGCAACAGGTCGGAGAGCTGGTTGTCCGACAGCGGCTTGGCGGCTTCTTCGGCGGCGATGAATTGTTTGAGCAGCGCGCGCACGGCCGTGCTCGACGCGTTGCCACCGGTTTCGGTGCCGAGCGACGAGCCGAAGAAGTACTTGAGTTCGTAGGTGCCGAACGGCGTGGACATGTACTTGGCGGTGGTCACGCGGCTGATGGTGGACTCGTGCAGGCCGAGTTCGTCGGCGATCTCGCGCAGCACCAGCGGGCGCATGGCGAGTTCGCCGTGCATGAAGAAATTGCGCTGACGTTCAACGATGGCGCTGGACACGCGCAGGATGGTGTCGAAGCGCTGCTGGATGTTCTTGATGAACCAGCGCGCCTCCTGCAGGCGCTGCTGCATGGCGGCGTGGCCGGCCTCGCCGCCGTTGTCCCGCCCGCCGCGGTTCTGGCGCATGGCGCTGGCGTACACGTCGTGCACGCGCAGACGCGGCATCACCTCGGGGTTGAGCAAGACCTTGAAGCCGCGGCCGGCACGCGTCACCAAGACATCGGGTACGACCACGTTGCGCTCCACGTCCACGAAACGTCGGCCCGGCTTGGGCTCCAGCCGGGCAATGAGTCCGAGCGCGGCGCGCGCGGTTTCGTCGTCCAGACCACACAGATTGCACAGGCGCTTCACATCGCGCTTGGCCACCAGCTCCATGGACTGGCCGCAAATGGCCAGGGCCGCACGGGCTTCGGGCGTGTTGCGCATTTCCAGGATCTGCAGACGCAGGCACTCGGCCAGGTTGCGCGCGCCCACACCGGCGGGCTCCATGTGCTGCAGCAATTGCAGGGCCATGGCCAGGCGCTGCTCCAGGGCTTCGCGCTCCTCCAGCCCTTCGTTCGGATCGTCGGTCTCCATCGGACCCGACAGGGCCTGCCAGGCCGCGGCCAGCGTGGCCAATGTGTCTTCGATGTAGCCGTCGTCGCTGAGCGACTCGATCAGGAAATACAGCGCGGCGCGGTCTTCGTCCGACAGGCGCAGGCAGCGGGCCTGGTCGTGCAGGAAATCCTGCAGGCTGATGTGCGCACGGGCCAGATCGGCCGCGCTCGCGGTGTCGTCGTCGCCCGACGCATTGTTGTTGCGCGCGGGTGCGTCGCCACCCCACTCGCTGTCGTCCGGCGCCATCTCCACCGTGCCGTCGCCCTCCCAGCTTTCCTCCACCGGCGTGGCGCCATCGAGCTTGCCCTCGATGGCGTCGCCTTCGCCGGTGTCGCTGGAGCTGCTGCTGGATTCGGTGCTGGAGAGCATCGGGCCCGGCGCTTCGGTCAGGTCTGGCCCCACCGAGGCCTCGGCAATCTGCTCGCCTGCGCTCACCGGCACATCGGTCTGCTCCAGCCCGAAGGTTTCGCGGTCGGCGGCGTCTTCGGAGCGTTCGAGGAACGGGTTCTCGTCGAGCATCTGCTCGACCTCCTGCGCCATCTCCAGCGTGGAGAGTTGCAGCAGACGGATGGATTGCTGCAACTGGGGCGTGAGCGCCAGGTGCTGCGAGACGCGGAGTGACAGGCCTTGTTTCATGGGCGGACCGCAGCGCCGGGCCGCCCCAAGCAAGGACGCACCCCCTTGGGGGGCAGCGAAGTACACGAAGTGACGAGCGTGGGGGCCATCGTCACATCCTGAAGTGTTCGCCGAGATAAACGCGGCGCACGTCAGCGTTTTCCACGATCTCGGCCGGTGTGCCGCTGGTGAGCACATGGCCGTCGTTGATGATGTACGCGCGGTCGCAGATGCCCAGGGTCTCGCGCACGTTGTGGTCGGTAATCAGCACACCGATGCCGCGCGACTTGAGGAAACCGATGATGCGCTGGATCTCGATCACCGCGATCGGGTCGATGCCGGCGAAGGGCTCGTCGAGCAGGATGAAACGCGGGTTGGTCGCCAGCGCCCGCGCGATCTCGACCCGGCGGCGCTCACCGCCCGAGAGGGCTGGCGCCGGCGAATCGCGCAGGTGGTCCACGTGCAGGTCCTTGAGCAGTTCGTCGAGCCGGGCCTCGATGGCGGCCTTGCTCAGGGTCTTGCCGGCCTCGTCTTCCTGCAGTTCCAGCACAGCGCGCACGTTGTCGGCCACGTTGAGCTTGCGGAAGATCGAGGCCTCTTGCGGCAGATAGCCCAGGCCCAGGCGCGCACGGCGGTGGATCGGCAAGTCCTGGATGGCCTGGCCGTCGAGCAGGATCTGCCCGGCGTCCGAGCGCAGCAGGCCCACCAACATATAGAAGGAGGTGGTCTTGCCCGCGCCGTTGGGGCCCAGCAGGCCGACCACTTCGCCTTTGAAGACCGCGAGCGACACGTCCTTGACGACCTTGCGGCTGCCGTAGGCCTTTTGCAGGCCCTGGGCCTCCAGGCGGCTGATCTCGGGGGCAGGCGCAGCGCGCTTGCGCGGACTCACGGCCTCGGCCGAAGGCATCGCCGTCACTTCGGACCCTCGCCAAGCTGGTTGCTGGGGCGCAGGTTGGCCGGCGGCGCCGGCGTGGCGGCGGGTGCGCCGTCCTTGGGCACGGGCGTGAGCATGGCGCGCACGCGGCCGGTGGGGTTGTTGGCGGTGCGGTTGGCCACGCCACCGTCCACCGTGAACACGTCGCTGGTGTTGTTGTAGACGATCACGCTGCCGGTGGTTTCGTCGTTGAGCTGGGTGCCCTTGAAACGCTTGAGGATCGCGTCACCCACAAAACGCACCGTGTCGGCCTGGCTGTCGTACTCGATGCGCTGGGCCGTGCCTTCAATGAACTCGTCCACGCCGTCGCGCTTCTGGCGGAAGAAACCGGGGCTGCCGTTGACGACACCGAACTGGTTGCCCTGCGCGTCCTGGCGCACCTCGACCTTGGCACCGCGGATGACGATGGTGCCTTTGGTGATGACCACGTTGCCGGTGAAGATGCTGGTCTGGCGCGCGTCGTCGTAACGCAGCGCATCGGCCTCGGCATTGAGTGGCAGGTTGCGGTCGGCCTTTTCAGCCTGCGCTGCGGCGGCGAACAACAGACCCGCCATGAGGCAGCCAGTCAGAAGCAAGGGGTGGCGAAGGCGCATGGGGGTGGTGACAGCAGGAGGATTTGAGGGCACGAAACTTGCATTCATTGTAACGACGCGATGCCCGCTTAACGGGCGGCCGGCACCCTTTACCGGGTCTTTTCTCACATCGATTCAAGAAGTTGCGGCGAGCCGCGCGAGCCTGCGTCCACAGCACCAAAGAGAAAGCCCGCACAGCGGGCTTTCTCTCGGGAAGGACGGAACCACTCAGCCTTTGCGGGCCTCGGCGATCAGCGCATCGGCCACCACCAGCGTGCGCGGGCCCTGGCCATTGACGTAATAGCGACCGGCCACGCCCAGCGACGGCGTGCCTTCGACCTTGTAGGCGTCCTGCAGCTGGGTGGCCTTGGTGGCCAGGCCGGCGGCCTCGCCGTTGTAGAACGCATTGAAGCGGGCCATGTCCACACCGCCCTGTTTTTCGATCCAGGCGGTGATGGCAGGCGTGGTGGTGAGCTGCTGGCGGTCCACGTGGATCGCCTGGAACACCTTGCTGTGCAGCCGCTCCACCAGCTTCATGGACTCCAGCGTGAAATACAGGCGCTGCATGGGCACAAAGGCCGGGCTGAAGGCCACCGGCATGCGCCGCACGTTCACGCTGGCGGGTTGCTTTTTCAGCCACTCGTCAAAGATCGGCTCGAAGTTGAAGCAGTGGATGCAGCTGTAGGCAAAGAATTCCACCACCTCGACCTGGCTCTTCGGACTAGCGACCGGCGCCACGGGGCTCAGGCGAACAAAGTCGGTGCCCTCCTTGGGGCCCACGCGCTGGGCCAGCGCGGGGGTGAGCGTGAGGCCACCGGCAGCGGCCAGTGCGGTGGTGCCAGCGGCCACCAGGGACCGGGAAAAATCGCGACGTTGCATGAAATCAGACTCCTTGTGTGGGCTTGTTTGGGGCGGGCGCGGCGGGGATAAGTTCCCGGCCCGACCGCGACCCCGGATCAGCGCTGGACGCGCACCAGCGCAGCTTCAACGCCATTGACTTCCAGCTGCTCCTGCGTGAGGTCGGCCAGGGCCTTCTGGTTGAACGGTCCCACGCGCACGCGGTACACGGTTCGACCCGACTGTTCGCGCTCACTCACTTCGGCGTTGATGCCCAGCATGGCCAGCTTGGCGCGCTGGGTTTCGGCGTCTGCGGGCGTGCGGAAAGCGCCAGCCTGCACGAAGTAAGTGAATGGGTCCGCGCCGGGAGCGGCTGGCGCTGCTGCGGCTCCTTCGGCGGCCGCCGGGGCCTGGCCCAGCTTGGATTGCGCCAGGTCGCCCAGCGGATCGGCGGCTGGGCGGCTGCCTGTGGCCGGGGCCGGCGGCAGGCCCTTGCCGTCGGCCGGCGGCACCACGATCGCGCCCGCCGCCTCGGGCGGCACGGTGGGTGCCGGCGTCGGGGCGGCGACATCACCGTTGAGGGCCTTGTTGGGGTTCCAGCCTTTGTTGCGCTCGGTTTCCAGCGCGTCCTGGCCGGCGTTGCGCGAGACGTTGCGGTCGACAAAGGGAATCGGCACACGCGTGACGTACACCGCCACGGCGAGCGCCACGCCCAGACCCACCAGCAGGCCCACCACGAAGCCGATCAGGGTGCCGCCGAGCGAGCTTGAGGTCTTGGCAGGTTTCTTTTTCATCGCTTGTTTCGTCATCACATTTTTTGCGGGGCACCGACGCCCAGCACGGCCAAACCATTGTGCAACACCTGTGCGGTGGCGGCGACCAGCGCCAGGCGCGCTGTCTTCACCACGGCGTCATCGACCAGGATGCGCTCGGCGTCGTAGTAGCTGTGGTAACTCGCGGCCAGTTCGCGCAAGTAGAAGGTCACGTCGTGCGGCGCGAGGTCGCGCGCCGCATCGCTCAGCATGGCGGGGTACTTGGCCAGCAGCAGCATCAGGGCCTGGGCGGGTGCGCTGTCGAGTGCGGACAGGTCGGCGTCTTTCAACGTGGCCACATCCCCACCCCAGCTGGCCAGCACCGAGCAGATGCGTGCGTGCGCGTACTGCACGTAGTAGACCGGGTTGTCGTTGTTCTTCTGAACCGCGAGGTCCACGTCGAACGTGTACTCGGTGTCGGGCTTGCGGCTGAGCAGGAAAAAGCGCACCGCGTCCTTGCTGGTCCATTCGATCAGGTCGCGCAGCGTCACGTAACTGCCGGCGCGCTTGCTGATCTTGACCTCTTCGCCGCCCTTGACCACGCGCACCATGGTGTGCAGCACATAGTCGGGGTAGCCGGCGGGAATGCCGACGTTGGCGGCCTGCAGGCCGGCGCGCACGCGGGCAATCGTCCCGTGGTGGTCGGTGCCCTGGATGTTGATGACCTTGGTGAAGCCGCGCTCCCACTTGCTGATGTGGTACGCCACGTCGGGCACGAAGTAGGTGAACGAGCCGTCGGACTTGCGCATCACGCGGTCCTTGTCGTCACCGTAGTCGGTGCTCTTGAGCCAGAGCGCGCCGTCCTGCTCATACGTTTTGCCGGCGTCGATCAGTTTCTGAACCGTGGCTTCAACCCGCCCGCTGGTGTACAGGCTGGACTCCAGGTAGTAGTGGTCGAACTTGACCGCGAAGGCCTGCAGGTCCAGGTCTTGTTCGTGGCGCAGGTAGGCCACGGCGAACTGGCGCATGCCGTCCAGGTCGTTGATGTCGCCACTGGCGGTGAACGCGCGGTCGTCGGCTGTGACGGTTTTCTTCGCCAGGAAATCGGCCGCGATGTCGGCGATGTAGGCACCGTTGTAGGCGTTGTCGGGCCACTGCGGATCGCCCGGCTTGAAGCCTTGCGCGCGCAGGTGGGTGGAGGTGCCCAGCGTGGCGATCTGCACGCCGGCGTCGTTGTAATAAAACTCGCGGTGCACGCTCCAGCCCTGGGTCTGGAACAGGCTGCAAATCGCGTCGCCCAGCGCGGCTTGGCGGCCGTGGCCCACGTGCAGCGGACCGGTCGGGTTGGCCGACACAAACTCCACCATCAGCTTCTGGCCGTTGGGCTCGGCAATGCCGAAGCGCGCGCCGGCGGCCAGCACCTCGCGCACGATCTGCTGCTTGGCCGACGGCTTGAGGCGGATGTTGATGAAGCCGGGGCCGGCGATGTCGATGTCGGACACCCAGGTGGCGTATTCGGGGCGGGCCAGCAGCGCGGCGCGCAGCGTCTCGGCGAGCTGGCGCGGGTTGAGCTTGAGCGGTTTGGCCAGCTGCATGGCCGCGGTGCTGGCGAAATCGCCGTGTGCCGCCACCTTTGGCGACTCGAAGGCCGCGCGCGCGGCAGCGCCGGGCAAAAGTGTGTCGAGCTCGGCAGCGAGGCCGTCGAGCAGTTCCTGTTTGATCTTGAGCATAGGGCTGGATTTTAGGCGGGGGGCCTCGCGAGCCATTGCGCCCAGTGGTCGATGCAGGCGCGCAGCTTGGGCAGGCGGTGGCGCTCGGCCAGCATCACAGCGTGAATCGGGATGCGGCTGTGGTCGAACCAGTCGTCGAGCACGGGGACCAGTTCGCCGCGCGCCAGGTACGGCGCGGACAGCAATTCGTTCAGCCGCGCAATGCCTGCGCCACGCAAGGTCAGGGAGAGCAGGATCGCCGAGTTGTCGGTGCGCGTGTGGCCTTTGGCGAGGAAGACCGCGCCCTTGGGCTGACCGGCGCGGCCCGACCAGGGCCAGCGGTTGAGCCCCGGGCTGGCGCTGCTGGTGATCAGGCGGTGCGAGGTGAGCTCATCCGGATGTTGTGGCGTGCCGAAGCGGGCCAGGTAGTCCGGCGCGGCGCAGAGCCGGCGGCCGTGTTCGGCGATCTGACGCGCCACCAGGTTGTCGCCCAGCGGGACGCCGGTGCGGATCGCGATGTCCACACCGTCGCGCGCCATGTCGCTGATGCGGTCGTCGGCCATCACCTCCAGGCGCAGCTGCGGGTGCGCTTCGTACAGGGATGGCAGGCTGGGCACGATCAGGGTCTCCGCCAGCACCGGACTCACGCTGACGCGCACCCAGCCGTTCGGGCCAGCGCGCTGGTGGCGAAACGCATCGGCCAGCTCGTCGCGCGTGTCGAGCAGACGGCGCGCGTGCGCGGCGAAGGTGTCGCCTTCGTCAGTGAGGCTCAGGCCGTGGGTGCTGCGGTGCATCAGGCGCACGCCACAGCGCTCTTCGAGCCGAACCAGCGCGCGCGACACCAGGCTCACCGGCGCCTGGCGCTCGCGTGCTGCGGCCGAGAGCGATCCCAGATCAGCCACGCGCAGGAACAGGGCTGCATCGTCCAGGTCGAGTTTCATGCCCGCATTGTGCTGGCTTTGCGAAATCTGCAAAACCGTTGAGCGTTCCGAGGCGTTTCCAACTTCTGGTACCACCCATACAGTGAATCACCGACCTCAACACTTGCGGAGTTCACCATGCCCCTCGTCACCCTCACAGTCCGCCAATCGGCGACCAACGCCCACAAAAACAAACTACTCGACGCGGTGCACGCGGCACTCGTGTCCAGCGGCGTGCCACCGGCCGACCGCTTCCAGCGCGTGCTGGCGCTGAACGAGGAAGACTTCCGCTTCGACCCACGCTACCCCGACCTGAACACCGATCGCACACCGGACTTCGCCTTGGTCGACATCCTGTGGTCGGCGGGCCGCAGCGTGAAGGTCAAGCGCGCCCTGCTCGCCCACCTCATGGACTCGCTCACGGCGGCCGGGGTGCAGACCGAGCATGTCATGGTGTGTTTCCACGAGACGGCGTGGGAGAACTGGTCGTTTGGTGGCGGCCGGATGCCGCACGTTTGAAACAGAGGGCTGCACCCGCCGCTTCACGCGGGCTGCGGCGGCGACATCGGCCGCAGGTGCTGGCGTGCGGCGGCCTTCACCGCCGCCGTGAGCCGCTGCGCCGAGAGCGACTCGTGCGCCCAGTGCTGCCAGTACAGCACCACGTCCACCGTGGCGTCGGGCAGGATTTCCTGCAGGCCGGGGCGGGAAGCCAGGTGCTGCTCGGGGACCATGCCCCAGCCCAGTCCCAGTTCGATGGCCGTCTCGAAGGCTTCCACAGCCGGCGCGAAATGGCGCGGGTAGTTGGGCTGGCGCAGGCCGAAGTGCTGTTCGAGGAATGTGTCCTGCAGCGCGTCCTTGCGGTTGAAGATCACCGCCGGCTGCGCCAGCAGCTTGTGCACCGACACCGCGCCGCGCGGCGTGCGGCAGCGCTGCGCCACCGCCGGCGAGGCCACGCAGCGGTAGCGCATGACGCCCAGCGGCTCGGCCACGCAGCCGCGCATGGCGGTGGTGAGCGTGGTCACGCAGCCCATCACATCGCCGCTTTTCAGCGCATCGTGGGTGTGGTCCTGGTCGTCGATCAGGATCTCCAGCAGCAGGTGGTGGCGTTGCAGCAGGGCGGCCACGCCGGGCAGGAACCAGCTGGCCACCGAGTCGGCGTTGATGGCCACACCCAGGCTTTGCCAGCGCACGCCGCCCCGGGGCTGCGCACCCCCCTGCAAACCGTCGAGCAGGTCGGCTTCCATCAGCCGCACCTGTTTCACATGGCCCAGCAAGGCCTGGCCGGCCGGCGTGGCCCGCACCTGCTTGCCGCGCACCAGCAGCCGCTGGCCCAGCGTGTCTTCCAGCGATTTGATGCGCAGCGACACCGCCGCCAACGAGAGCGAGAGCGACTGGGCGGCGGGGCCGAAGCCGCCATGGTCGACCACGGCGGCCAGGGCTTCAAGTTGGCGGGCATCGAGCATGTTCGATCAAGTATTTTTTAAGTGATCTGAGTTTAAGTTAATTGGGTTTAAACGAATGCGTTTGCGCGGCACACTCCAGCCCATTCACCCACCCCCGTGGGCCTTCCCGATTCCCGGAGTTCGTCGTGACCCTCGCCTTCCCCACCTTCACCGCCGGCATGGTGCTGAGCATCTCGCTGATCATGGCCATCGGCCCGCAAAACGCGCATGTGTTGCGCATGGGCCTGCAGCGCCAGCACCTGTGGCTCACCGTGGCGGTGTGCGCGGTGGCCGACATCGCGCTGATCTCGCTCGGCGTGCTGGGCCTGGCCCAGCTCGGCGGCCTGTCGGACAAACTCATGGGCGCCTTGGTCGGTGCTGGCGTGCTCTTCCTCTCGGTCTATGGCTGGCAGGCGTTCCAGCGGTTTCTGCACCCGCGCGCGGTGGCCATCGAAGGCGACAGCAGTGTGGTCGCCGACCCGGTTACGCGCCGCCAAGCTGTGTTGTCTGCATTGGCCTTCTCGTGGCTGAACCCGCACGCCTGGCTCGACACCGCGGTGTTGATCGGCACCGCCTCGCTGGCGTATGGCCAGGGCAGCCGCGTCTTCGGCATGGGTGCTGCGGCCGGTTCGGTGGTGTGGTTCCTCGCGCTGGGCGTGGCCGCCTTCTGGCTCGGCCGCCGGCTCAATTCGCTGCACGTGTGGCGTGCGCTGGACGGCCTGGTTGCGCTCATGATGTGGGGCACGGCGCTCTGGCTGTTGAGCAGCCTGGCCTGAAGTCTGTTCAAACCGGGAGGCTCCCATGTCCCTGCGCAGCGTTGACGCGCCCGTCACCGTTTTCGGCCCCGACTTTCCCTTTGCCTTTGACGACTGGATCGCCCATCCGCAAGGCCTGGGTGAGCTGCCCACCGAGCGCCTGGGGCAGGAGGTCGCCATCGTCGGCGCCGGCATGGCCGGCATGGTGGCGGCCTACGAGTTGATGAAGCTGGGCCTCAAGCCCGTGCTGTTTGAAGCTTCGCGCATGGGCGGGCGGCTGCGTTCGCAGGCCTTCGAGGGCGCTCAAGGCGTGGTGGCCGAGCTCGGCGGGATGCGCTTCCCGGCCTCGGGCACGGCCTTCTTTCACTACGTGAACCGGCTGGGCCTGAAGACCCAGCCGTTTCCCAACCCGCTGACCCCCGCCGCCGGCTGCACCGTGGTGGACCTGGAAGGCCAGACACACTGGGCGCGCTCGTTGGGCGATTTGCCGCCGCTGTTCAGCGAAGTGGCGCAGGCCTGGGCGCAGGCGCTCGAAGCCGGCGCGGGCTTCACCGGCCTCCAGCAGGCGCTGCGCGAGCGCGACATTCCGCGCCTCAAGGCCCTGTGGGACCGGCTCGTGCCGCTGTGGGACGACCGCACCTTCTACGACTTCGTGGCTACGTCCGAGGCCTTCGCGAAGCTCTCCTTCCACCACCGAGAGGTGTTCGGCCAGGTCGGCTTCGGCACCGGCGGCTGGGACTCGGACTTTCCGAACTCCATGCTGGAGATCCTGCGCGTGGTGCTCACGGGTTGCGACGAGAACCAGCACCTCATCGTCGGCGGTGTGCAGCAGGTGCCGCTGGGTCTGTGGCAACACGCGCCCGCTGCCAGCGAGATGCGCCACTGGCCCGCCGGCACCACGCTGGCCAGCCTGCACTTTGGTGCACCGCGCGCCGGCGTCACCGCCATCCGCCGCGCGGCGGGCAACCAGCTCGCGGTCACCGACACCTGGGGCAACACGCAGGCCTACCCTGCCGTGCTCACCACCTGCCAGAGCTGGCTGCTGACCACGCAGATCGCGGTGGAAGAGTCGCTGTTTTCACAGAAGCACTGGATGGCGCTGGACCGCACGCGGTACATGCAATCGTCCAAAACCTTCGTGATGGTGGACCGCCCGTTCTGGAACGACTTGAAAGACAACGGCTGGCCGACCCTGGGCATGACCCTCACCGACCGGCTCACGCGCGGCACCTATTTGTTCGACAACGGACCCGACCAACCCGGCGTGATCTGCCTGAGCTACGCCTGGATGGGCGATGCGCTGAAGATGTTGCCGCACGGGACTGAGAAACGCGTGCAGCTCGCGCTCTCGGCGCTGAAGAAGATCTACCCCGACGTGGACATTGCCAGCCACATCATTGGCGACCCGATCAGCGTGTCGTGGGAAGCCGACCCCCATTTCCTCGGCGCCTTCAAGGGCGCGCTGCCCGGCCACTACCGCTACAACCACCGCATGTACAGCCACTTCATGCAAGACGGTTTTGCACCCGCCGAGCGCGGCATCTTCATCGCGGGCGATGACGTGTCGTTCACACCGGCGTGGGTCGAGGGTGCGGTGCAGACCTCGCTCAATGCGGTGTGGGGCATCGTGAAACACCTGGGCGGCAAGACGTTTGAAGCCAACCCCGGTCCGGGCGATGTGTTCGCCGAGCTCGGGCCGATGGCGCTGCCGGATTGAGCCCCGCTACAGTCCTGCCCATGATCCAACGACGCCACTTCACAACCGCCACCGCGCTGGCCATCGCCAGCCCCTTCGCCCTCTTGTCCGCGTGCGCCCACTCAGCGCCCGGTTTGCAAGCCCAACTGCAACAGCTGGAGGCCACCGCCCAGGGCCGCCTGGGCGTGACCATCCTCGACACCGCCACCGGCCAGGTCCACGGCCACCGCGCCGACGAACGTTTCATGATGCTCAGCTCCTTCAAGCTGCTGGCCAGCGCGCTGGTGCTCGCGCGGGTGGACCGGGGCCAGGAATCGCTGGAGCGCCGCATCACCTACGCCAAAGCCGACCTCGTCACGTACTCGCCGGTGACCGAGCGCTTTGCCGGCACCGCCGAGGGTATGAGCCTGGCGGGCCTGTGCGAAGCCACCCTCACCACCAGCGACAACAGCGCGGCCAACTTCATCCTCGACAGCTATGGCGGCCCGGCCGCACTCACGCGTTTTGCGCGCGAACTGGGCGACGGCACCACGCGCCTGGACCGCCGGGAAACCGAACTCAACACCGGCACCGCTGCTGCGCTGCTCGACACCACCACACCACGCGCCATGGCGCTCACGATGCAGAAGCTCCTGCTCGGCAACGCGCTCTCCCCCGCGTCGCGCCAGCTTCTCCAGCAATGGCTGGTGGGCAACACCACGGGCGACAAGCGCCTGCGCGCCGGCCTGCCTTCGGCTTGGCGTGTGGGCGACAAGACCGGCACCAACAAAACCGACGCCAACGACATCGGCATCGCCTGGCCCACCAACGGCAGAGCCCCCTTGATCATCACCGCCTACCTCGCTGAAAGCACGGCCAGCGGCGCAGTGAAAGAAGCCACGCTGGCCGGGGTGGCCCGGCTGGCGGCCAGTCTGGTGGCCTGAGCCAACGTCCATTCGGCCTGAGCCAACGTCCGTTCGGGCTGAGCCCATTCCCGTTCGGGCTGAGCCTGTCGAAGCCCTAACCCACACGCATGAACCCAAACACCCTCACCCTCGTGCTCTGGCAGTGCCCCTATGCGGCGAACACGGCCGAGGCGCTGTCACGGCTCGACACCACCGCCGCACAAGCCCGCGCGCAAGGTGCCGAGGTGCTGGTGTGTCCCGAGATGTCGCTCACCGGCTACCAGATCGGCGCGGCTGCCGTGGCCGCGCTCGCCGAGCCAGCCGACGGCGCGCTGGCGCAAGCGGTGGCGGCCATCGCACAGCGTCACCGCATCGCCATCGTTTACGGCTATCCCGAACGCAATGCCGACGGCCAGCCGTACAACGCCGTGCAGTTCATCAGCGCCGATGGCCAGCGCATCGCGAACTACCGCAAGACCCACCTGTTTGGTGACATCGACCGCGCGCAGTTCAGCCCCGGCCCCCAGGCACCCGCGGTGTTTGAGTGGAACGGCTGGCGGCTGGGCCTGCTGGTTTGTTACGACATCGAGTTCCCCGAACCCGCGCGCGATCTCGCGCTGCAAGGCGCCGATGTGCTGCTGGTGCCCACGGCCAACATGGCTCAGTTCGACGAAGTGCAGCGCCTGCTGCTGCCCGCTCGTGCACTGGAAAACCGCGTGTGCGTTGCCTACGCCAACGCCTGCGGGCAGGAGGGTGACACCACCTACGGCGGGCTCAGCACCGTGTGCGCGCCGATGGGGGCGGTGCAGGCGCAAGCGGGGCGCGACGCGTCGCTGCTGCTCACCACCCTAGACCGCTCCGCCTTGCAACACGCCCGGCACACCAGCCAGGGGCCCGACCGGCGCGCAGACCTCTACCGCAGCGGAGCCTGACCGCTCACCGGGCGGGCGATCGCTCGCCCACGCCCAGCACAAATTCACCTGGCAGCGCAAAGCCGTCCGCGCGCGCCCAGCGCTGCAGCGAAGCGAGGTACTCGGCGCGCACGGCCGCGCGGGTGGCGGCGTCGAAGCGCCCGTAGGCCAACGCCACGGGCCCGCCTTCAAACGCTGCGTCGCACGCAGTGGTGGCGTCCGCGTAGCCGATGGTGGTGGCCACGCGCTCGGTGTGCACGCGCTGCAGGCCCGCGCCGGCCAGCGCGGTGCGCAGCGCATCGCCGCCCCCGAGGCGGAAAAACATCGGGCAAACCTCGGACTGCACGCGCGCATCGACGATGGGGAACACACCCGACCAGCCACACGCCGAGCGCTCGCCCCAGACCGACACCACCAGCCGACCGCCAGGCCGCAGGCAGCGCGCCATGGCCGCCAGACTGGCCTCGGGGTCGGGCATGTACATCAGGCCCAGGCCGCAGAGCGCCACGTCGAAATGATCCGGCGGCAACACCTCGCCCACCGCTTGCGCATCGGTGCGCAGGAAGTGGCAGCCAGGCGACGCTGCCTGGGCCACCGCCACCATGCCCGCCGACACGTCGACGCCCACCGCCTCGCCCTGCGGCCCGACGGCGGCCAGCGCGGCGCGCGTGAGCACGCCCGAGCCACAGGCCACGTCGAGCACACGCTCGCCGCTCTGCAGCCGCGCCAGGCGCAACACGCCCTGCGTGGCCGGCGCCAGCGCCTCGCGCCACAGGTCGTCGTAGCGGGCCGAGGCGCGGTCCCACCCGTAGCGCTGCACGCGCAGCTGAAGCCGCCCGTCCATGCTCAGCCCCGGGGGCCGTAGACCACGCTGCCCTGCAGCGGCTGCGGGTCGGCAAACACATGCAGGTAGGGGCTGCAGCGCTGCGCCTCGTCAATCACCGGCGCCAGTTGCTCGGGCGGCGCGTCCGCGTCCAGGTAGAGCGTGTGGCGCACACCCAGGTAGCCGGGGTAGACGCCGTCCATGCCGACCAGGCCCCGGTTGTCGTAGTCGGCCGCCACCTCCACCTCCAGGCTGCGCACCGCGATGCCGGCCCGCGCGAGGCAGATGCTGTAGCCGATGGCCAGGCAGCTCGCCAACGCGGCACGCCCATGCACGCCGGGCGTGGGGCCAGAGCCGCTGCCACCGCCCTCCACCGGCATGTCGATGCTGAATCGCCAGTCGCCCTCCTGGGCTTCGCAGTGCAGTCCGTCCACCACGCGAGCGCGCATCACGCTGCTGGCCTGGGCGGCCTCCGGCCTTTTGGCGAACACGTGCGCCATGCGGCCGAAGGCGTTGCGGATGTGCTCTTGTGCGTTCATGGCGGTTCTCCCGGTGGGTTCAGCGGCGGTGTTCAGCGGCGCGTGATGACGACCTCGAGGTACTCACTCGGCACCACCAGCGATTGCTCCCCGCCCTGGTTCAGGCGGTTGAGCAGCTCGATCAGATCGCGCTCCAGCAGCACCGCGGTCTCCGCCGGCAAGGCCGCGAATGCCTTGTGCACCGGGCCATACCAGGTGCGAAACACCTCGACGAAGTGCTCCGGCGAACGGTAACGGAAGTTGAAGACCTTGGGGGTGGCGGCGATGGCCGCGGCCTGGTCGCCGAACAAGGTCTCCAGGTGCGACTTCACGCCCCAAAGCGACGGCGGCTTCACCCCAGCAGGTGGCGGCAGGTGGCGGCCCAGGGTTTTGAACAGCTGACCGATGAAACCCTCGGGCGTCCAGTTGGCCAGGCCGATGCGCCCGCCGGGGCGGCACACGCGCGCCATTTCGGTGGCCGAGCGCTGCTGGTCGGGCGCGAACATCACGCCAAAAGTGGAGAGCACCACGTCGAAGCTGGCGTCCTTGAAGGGCAGCGCTTCCACGTCCGCCACCTGGGTGGTCATGGCCAGGTGCTCGGCGCGGGCGCGTTCGGCGCCGCGCGCCAGCAAGCTGTCCACGTAGTCGGTGGAGGTCACGTCGCAGCCGCGCCGCGCGGCGGCCAGGCTGGCGTTGCCGTTGCCGGCGGCCACGTCCAGCACGGTTTCGTCCCAGCGCAGGTCGCAGGCTTCGGCGAGCGATTCGCCGACGATCTGCAGCGTGGTGCCGATCACGGCATAGTCGCCACTGGCCCAGGCGGTTTGCTGGCGTTGTTTGAGGGCGGTGAAGTCGGTTGCGGTGTCCATGGGTCGTCCTTCGGGTTGGGTTGAACAATGTCGCTGTCTGGAGACCCGACTGTCCGCCCGGGGCACCCGAGGCGTCTTTGGCTTTTTCTGAAGACTTCCTGTATTTTCTGAAGCCACCGTTCCACAGGAGCCAGCGTGCACGCGTCCTACCGCTTCGATCGCTTCGAGCTGCGCCCGTCCGAACGCGTGCTGCTGGCCGACGGCGTGCCCGCCGCGCTGGGCTCGCGCGCCTTCGACCTGCTGCTGTGCCTGGTGGCGCAGCGCGACCGTGTGCTGAGCAAGAGCGAGGTGCTGGAGCAGGTGTGGCCGGGCCAGGTGGTGGAAGAGAACAACCTCTCGGTGCACGTGTCCGCGCTGCGCAAGGTGCTGGGGGCGGGTGCCATCACCACCGTGTCGGGCCGGGGCTACCGCTTCACGCTCGATCTGCAGCCCGACTCAGCTCCCGATCCGGCTCCGCTGGCCAGCGAAACGTTGGAGCGACCCACCATCGCGGTGATGCCGCTGAGCGTGCTGTCGGACGACCCGCGCATCGGGTTCTTTGCACACGGCCTGGTGGAAGACGTCACCGCGCTGCTGGCCCGCGTGCCCGGCTTCGTCCTCATCGCACACGCCTCGTCGCTGGTGTTTCGCGATCACCAGGCCCCGCTGCCAGACGTGGCGCGGCAACTCGGTGTGCGGTTTGTCGTGCAGGGCAGCGTGCGCCCCAAGGCCGATGCGTTGCGGGTCTCGTTGCAACTCATCGAAGCGGCCTCCGCACGCATCTTGTGGAGCGCGCAATTCGACAGCCCGGCCAGTGAGACCGTGGACGCGCAAGAGACCATCGCGCGCGGCATCATCAGCGAGCTCGAACCCGAGCTCACGCGCGCCGAGATCGCCCACATCCGCCGCCAGCGCCCGGAGAACCTCGACGCCTGGGCGCACTACCACGAGGCCGTGGGCGCGATGGCCGCGCAGGGCTGGAGCGCCGGCGGCATGGCCACGGCGCGGGCCGAACTGCAACGCAGCACCACACTGGACCCGAGCTTCGGTCTGAGCCACGGCCACTACGCGCTGTTGACCATCGTGGCGGCCAACATCGGTCTGGTTCCGGACACACCCGAGTTGCGCGCCGATGTGCTGGCGTCGGCCAATGAGGCCATCACGCTGGACGACGGCAGCTCCGAGGTTCTGGGCTATGCGGGCTGCGCCCTGTGCGACCTGGGCCACTACCGGCACGGCATCGACACGCTGCAACGCGCGCTCGACCTCAACCCGAGCAATGCGCAGGCGCACGTGGCGATGGGCGCCGCGCTGGCGATGAACCGCAAGCTCGACGCCGGCATCGAGCGCATGCGTTACGGCATGAAGATCAGCCCGCGCGACCGCCGCCTGGGCTTCTGGGGCTGGCTGCTGGGGCGCTTTCTGCTGCGCGCGGATCGCGTGGACGAAGCGCTGGTGGAGGCCCGGCTGTCGTGCCGCGCCGACCCGCGATTTCATTTGCCGCACGTGTTGCAGGCTGCCAGCCTCGACCGGCTGGGCGCCAGCACCGAAGCGGTCGCCGCGCTGAGCGCCGCGCGCCAGCGCCGCCACCAGCTCTCGCTGGACGAGGTGACGCTGACGCACGGCCGGCGCATCGGTGAGCGCATCGCGCTGCTGTGGGACCGGGCCGCTTGAGCGGCCCGCCCGATCAGAACCCGACCGAGTAGGTGGCCAGCAGGGAGTTGGTGGCCGACGACGAGAAGGCTTCCTTGCGGTAG
>JBKBWW010000010.1:0-51616 GCA_046314475.1 Hydrogenophaga sp. | reverse complement strand
GGCCGGTGTGCCGCTGCTGGTGGACTCGACCCTGACCACGCCTTACCTGATCAAGCCCTTCGAACTCGGCGCCGATCTGGTCTACCACTCGGCCACCAAATTTCTGAGCGGCCACGGCACCGTGATCGGTGGCGTGGTGGTCGACGCGGGCAGTTTCGACTGGGAAAAATCGGGCCGTTTCCCCGAGCTCACCGAGGCCTACGCGGGCTTTCACAACATGGTGTTCAGCGAAGAGAGCACCGTGGGCGCCTTCCTGCTGCGCGCGCGCCGCGAAGGCCTGCGCGATTTCGGCGCCTGCCTGTCGCCGCACAGCGCCTGGCTGATCCTGCAAGGCATTGAAACGCTCTCGCTGCGCATGGACCGCCACATGAGCAACACCGAGAAGGTGGTGCAGTTTCTCGCCAGCCATCCGCTGGTGAGCCGCGTGGGCCACCCGCTGCTGGAGAGCCACCCCAGCCACGCGCTGGCGGGCAAGCTGCTGCGCTTTGGCGCCAGGGGCGCAGGCTCGGTGTTCAGCTTCGACATCAACGGCAGCCGCGAGCAGGGCAAGGCCTTCATCGAAGCGCTGAAGATCTTCAGCCACCTGGCCAACGTGGGCGACTGCCGCTCGCTGGTGATCCACCCGGCCAGCACCACGCACTTCCGGATGAGCGACGAAGCGCTCGCGGCCGGCGGCATCGGCCCGGGCACGATCCGCTTGTCCATCGGCCTGGAAGACGCGGACGACCTGATCGACGACTTGAAGCGCGCGCTCAAGGCCGCCGAGAAAGCTGGGGTCTGACCATGTACATCACCGTCAACGGCGCCAACACCTACTGCTACACCGGCGGCAAGCCCTTCGATGCCGCCAAGCCC
Organism: Hydrogenophaga sp.; assembly: GCA_046314475.1. Classification (GTDB taxonomy): domain Bacteria; phylum Pseudomonadota; class Gammaproteobacteria; order Burkholderiales; family Burkholderiaceae_C; genus Hydrogenophaga. The sequence continues at coordinate 50,761 of JBKBWW010000010.1, read as the reverse complement.
ACCGTCGTCTTCGTCCACGGCGTGCTCAACGACCACAGCGTGTGGGCGCTGCAAACCCGCTACCTCGCCCACCACGGCTGGAACGTGCTCGCGGTGGACCTGCCTGGCCACTGCAAAAGCGAGGGCGAAGCGCCCGCGTCGGTCGAAGCAGCTGCCGACTTCGTGGCCGCGCTGCTCGACGCGGCGGGCGTGCAGAAGGCCGCGCTGGTCGGCCACAGCTGGGGATCGCTCATCTCGTTGGAAGCGGCGGCGCGTTTGAAGGAGCGCGTGAGCCACCTGGTGCTGGTGGGCACGGCCTACCCCATGAAGGTCTCGCCCGCCCTGATCGAGGCCGCGCTGAACGAGCCCGAAAAGGGCATGAAGATGATCAACGTGTTTTCGCGCAGCACGCTGGCCGCACCGCCCTCGGCGCTCGGCCCCGGTACCTGGGTGTACGGCTCCAGCCTGGCGCTGAACCGCCGGGTGTTGCGCAGCAATGCGAGGGTCAATGTGTTTCACCGCGGTTTCGTGGCCTGCGACAGCTACGCCGGTGGTGAAGCGGCGATGGCGCAGATCACCTGCCCGGTGCTCTTTGTGCTGGGCGGGCAAGACCAGATGACGCAGCCCAAAGCCGCGCAGGGTTTGATCGCCGCGGCCAAAGCCGCCGGCCACCGCGTGTCGGTGGTCAGCGTCCCGGTGGGTCACCACCAGATGACGGAAGCGCCCGAAGAAACGCTGTCCGCCATGCGGGACTTTCTGCGCGCCACGCCATGAGTTTTGTGCTGCGGCCAGAACACATCACGCCGCCCCTCTCAGATGAGCGCGCGCGTGAAATCGCGGCGCAGTTCGACCTGCGTGCGCTCACGCCCGACTTTCTGGCCAACCCCTACCCGGTGTACGCCGCGCTTCGCGAACACGAGCCGGTGCGACGCATGCCCGACGGCTCGGTGTTCCTCACACGCTGCGCTGATTTGATGGCGGTGTACCGCGATGCGCAGACCTTCAGCTCCGACAAACAGGTCGAGTTCGCGCCCAAGTACGGCAAAGGCTCGGCACTGTTTGAGCACCACACCACCAGCCTGGTGTTCAACGACCCGCCGCTGCACACCCGTGTGCGCCGCCTCATCATGGGCGCGCTCACACGCCGGGCGATCGCCGACATGGAGCCTGGGCTGATCGCCCTGGTCGACTCGCTTCTGGACTCGCTGGCCGAGCGCGGCGGTGGTGACCTCATCGAAGACTTTGCCTCGGCCATTCCGGTGGAGATCATCGGCAACCTGCTCGATGTTCCGCATGACGACCGCGGCCCGCTGCGCTACTGGTCGCTCGCCATCCTGGGTGCGTTGGAGCCCACGCTCACGCCGCAACAGCAGGCCCTGGGCAACCAGGCTGTGACCGACATGCTGACCTACCTGCGCACGCTGGTGGTGCAGCGCCGCCAGCGACCCGGCGACCCGGAACGCGACGTGCTCACGCGGTTGATCCAGGGCGAAGCTGGAGGTGAGCAGTTGAGCGAGGTCGAGCTGCTACAGAACTGCATCTTCCTGCTCAATGCCGGTCACGAGACCACCACCAACCTGATCGGCAACGGCCTGATCGCGCTGCAGGAACATCCTCAAGCCCGCAGCCTCCTGCACAACGCGCTGAAGCAGACACAGGGCGACGCGGCAGCGCAAGAAGCGGTGCTCACCCGCGCGGTCGACGAGTTCCTGCGCTTCGAATCGTCGAACCAGCTCGGCAACCGCCGCGCGGTGAAAGACACACAAGTGGGCGGTGTGGACCTGCCCGCCGGCACGCTGGTGACGCTGTGCATCGGCGCGGCCAACCGCGACCCGGTGCAGTTCACCGACCCCGAGCTGCTGGACCTCGCGCGCGAAAACAACAAACACCTGGCCTTCGGCTTCGGCATCCACCAGTGCGCGGGCCTGAGCCTCGCGCGGCTGGAGGGGCGCATCGCCATAGGGCGTTTCCTGCAGCGCTTTCCCGACTTCAGCTTGACCGACGCGCCGGTGCGTGGTGGTCGGGCCAGATTTCGCGGCTTCCTGCGCGCGCCGTTTGCCGTGAACTGAGCGAGCTTCAGCCCGAGGCGACCGAAGGCCCTTCGAGCATGGCTTGCGCGGCCGGCACCGCCGGCGTGGACGCCAAGGCCTGCGCCAACGTAAGCCCGGCCCAGTGGCTCTCCGACCAGAAGCGCGCGGTGTTGGGCTGGCGCACCAGCAGCAGGCGCTCCACCATCGGCGCCATGGGTGTGCTGGTCGGGTCGACCAGCAACACATACCGCTCGCCTTCTTCGTCCAGCCGGCCCAGCCAGTCCAGCGCCACCAGTGCGGCCACGGGTTCTTCGAGTTGCAAGGCGTCGACCCGCAACACCTGGGCCAGGGCCTCCAGGCTCAGGCCCTTGGGGGCGGTGTCGCGCGCCGTGTGCAGCTGCTCCAGCACCTCCAGCGCCAGCTGAAAGCTCCAGCCAGGTGAGTCACCGCGCCGCGCAATGCCCGAGAGCAGGCTGGGCAGGTAGGCCGCCACCACCGCGCCCAGCAACACGATCACCCAGGCCACGTAAAACCACACCAGCAGGATCGGCACGGTGGCAAAGGTGCCGTAGACCACCGAATACGTGGGCACTTGCGCGAGGTACCAGGCCAGCAGCTTCTTGGCCATCTCCAGGCCAATGGCCACGAAGATGCCGCCGATGAGCGCGTGGCTCCAGCGCACCCGCGTGTTGGGCACATAGCGGTACAGCGCGGCAATGCCGCCGGTGAGCAGGGCGAACTGCACCGCGTCCAACAGGAACCGCACACCGCCCGGCAAACCCGACACCACCCCGCGCGACGCAGTGACCGCGTAGGTGGTCACGGTCAGGCTGACGGCGAGCAGCAGCGGGCCCAGGGTCAGCACCGCCCAGTACACCAGCACCCGCTGGGTGAACGAGCGGGGTTGGCGCACGCGCCAGATGTCGTTGAGCTTGCGATCGATGGTGAGGATCAGGGCCAGCGCTGTGACCAGCAGCACCAGGGCGCCCGCCCAGCCGATCTGCCCGGCCTTGCCGGCAAACTGGTTGAGGTAGGTGAACACCTGCTTGGCGATGTCGGGCGGCACCAGGCTTTGCACCAGCCAGCGCTGCAGCGTGACCTGCAGCCGGTCGAACATCGGGAACGCGCTGAAGACGGCGAGTGCCACCGTGAACAGGGGCACCAGCGAGATGGTGGTGGTGAAGGTCAGGCTGCTGGCGGTGATGCCCAGGCGGTCTTCGCGAAAGCGTTCGCGCAGGGTGATGGCGGTGTTGGCCCAGGGGAAATTCAGGGCGTCGCGCCACAGCGCGCGAGCGAGGGTTTCCAGGGCACGCGCTCTCTCTTTGAAGGTCATCCCGGTATCATGCCACCTGCTCTTTCTCCCCCGCCATGCCCGACATCTCCTCCCCCCCCCCCCGATGCCCTCCCCCTCACCCAGGGAGATTCGGCACGCGCCGTCAACGCCACCCGCTGGCTGGCGGTGGGCAGCCTGCTGAGCCTGATCGTGCTGGGCTTCCTGTGGGAGATGTGGCTGGCCCCGCTGCGCGAAGGCGGTTCGTGGCTGGTGCTCAAGGTGCTGCCGCTGACCATTCCGCTGGCCGGCCTGCTGAAAAACCGCATGTACACCTACCGCTGGGTCAGCCTGATCGTGTGGCTGTACTTCACCGAAGGCGTGGTGCGCGCCACCAGCGACACCGGCCCGTCGGTGTGGCTGGCGCTGATCCAGACGCTTTTGTGTGTCGCCTTGTTCGCGGCTTGTGCCCTGCACGTGCGCATCCGCCTGCGTGCGGCCGGCAAGGAGGCGGTGGCGGCCGACGTGGCCAGCAACACCGCCGCTGCGCAGGGCACGGCGCCCGCCGCCCCCGCCCAACCATGAACGCGCAGCACGCCGGGCTGCTGGCGCAACTTCGCGAGACCGTGGGCGTCTCGCACGTGCTCACCCACGACGACCCAGCCACCGATCTGTCGGCCTGGGAACAGGACTGGCGCAAACGCGCACATGGCAGGGCGCTGGCCGTGGTGCGAGCTAGCAGCACCGCCGAGGTGGCCGCCGTGGTGCGCGCCTGTGTCGCTGCAGGCGTATCGCTCGTGCCGCAAGGTGGCAACACCGGCCTGGTGGTCGGCTCGGTGCCCGATGACTCGGGCACGCAGGTGGTGCTGAGCCTCATGCGCCTGAACACCGTGCGCACCATCGACCCGGCCAACCTCACCATGACGGTGGAAGCCGGTTGCATCTTGCAAACCCTGCAGGACACGGCGGAGAAAGCCGGCTTTCTGTTTCCCCTGAGCCTGGCGGCCGAAGGCAGTTGCAGCATCGGCGGCAACCTGGCGACTAATGCCGGCGGCACGCAGGTGGTGCGCTACGGCAACGCACGCGACCTTTGCCTGGGCCTGGAGGTGGTGACCGGGCAAGGCGAGGTCTGGCAAGGCCTGAGTGGTCTGCGCAAGGACAACACCGGCTACGACCTGCGCGACTTGTTCATCGGTAGCGAAGGCACGCTGGGCGTGATCACCGCCGCCACGCTCAAGCTCTACCCGCTGCCCGCCGCACAGCTCACCGCCTGGGCCGCGCTGCCCACGCTGGACGCCGCCGTGGCGCTGCTGGGTCTCGCGCACCAGCACCTGGGCGCGGGCCTCACCGGCTTCGAGGTCATGGGCCAGTTCGCGCTGAGCCTGGTGGACAAACACATGCCACAGCTGCGCGTGCCGCTGTGGCAAGACACGCCGTACTGCGTGCTGCTGGAGAACAGCGACAGCGAATCCGAAGCCCATGCACGGGCCCAGTTCGAACGCCTTCTGGAAACCGCCTTCGAGCAAAGCCTGGTCACCGACGCCGTGGTGGCCGAGAGCCTCGCGCAGGCCCACGCGCTCTGGCACATCCGCGAGAGCATTCCCCTCGCGCAGGCCGAAGAAGGCCTGAACATCAAACACGACATCAGCATCCCGGTCTCGCACATCCCGGCCTTCTGCGCCGAGACCGACGCCTTGCTGCAGCGCGAGATTCCGGGCGTTCGGCTGGTGAATTTTGGACATTTGGGCGATGGCAACCTGCACTACAACGTGCAGGCGCCCGAAGGCGGTGATGCCAGGAAATTCCTGAACGAGCAGGAAACGCGCGTGAACACGCTGGTCTTCGACGCGGTGGCGCGCTACCATGGTTCGATCAGCGCCGAGCACGGCGTGGGCAGCCTCAAGGCCGACCACCTGCCCCACTACAAGGACCCGGTTGCACTGGGTCTGATGCGGGCCATCAAGCAGGCGCTGGACCCGCACAACCTTTTGAACCCTGGCCGCGTCCTCACACCATGATCTCCCGTCATTTGCTCCGTTGTCTGCTTGCGCTTGCGCTCACTGCCACGGGGCAGGCGCACGCGGTGGATGCCGCGCAGCGCCAGGCTTTGCGCGAGCAGGCGCAAGGCCTGGAGCACGGCGAGGGCGTGAAGCGCGACACCGAGGCCGCCATCCGCTTGTATTGCCAGGCCGCGCTGGCCGGTGATGCGGTGTCGGCCTACAACCTGGGTTGGCTGTACGCCAATGGCCGTGGCGTGCAGCGCAACGACGGTTACGCCGCCCACTGGTTCGCCCGCGCCGCGCTGCTGGGCGACACGCACGCCGAAGGCATGTTCAACCGCCTGGCCACGCCGGCCGACAAGCCCGAATGTGTGCAGCAGGCCGAACGCACCGAGCTGCAAAAGGCCAACGAAGCCGAGAAGGCCGCCGATGTCACTGCACAGGCCACGCGCTACCAGGACCTGGTGGACACACCCGAAGAGCGGCGCATCATGAAGATTGTCTACAAGCTCGCGCCTCAGTTCGGCATCCAGCCTGGTCTGGCGTTCGCGGTGATCCGCGCCGAGTCCAACTTCAATGTGAACGCCCTGTCCGACAAGAACGCGCAGGGCCTGATGCAGCTGATTCCCGAAACGGCCGAGCGTTTCAATGTGCGCAAGCCTTTTGACGCCGAGCAGAATATCCGCGGTGGACTGCTGTACCTGCGCTGGCTGCTGGCGTATTTCAGCGGCGACGTGCCCCTGGTGCTGGCCGCCTACAACGCTGGCGAGGGCACGGTCGACCGCTTCCGTGGTGTGCCGCCCTACCCCGAAACCCAGGGCTACATCAAACGCATCCAGCAGGTGTTCTCGCTGCAACACCACCCGTTCGACGCCCGCATCACTTCCCCTTCGCGGGCCCTGCCCCTGCGCATCCCATGACCTGTCCCATCCGTTCCCAGTACGAAGACTTCATGCGCCACGTGTTCACCACGGGCGTGCAGAAAACAGACCGCACCGGCACCGGCACCACCAGCGTGTTCGGTCACCAGATGCGCTTTGACCTGAACGAAGGTTTCCCGCTGGTGACCACCAAGAAGGTGTTCACCAAGGCCATCATCGTGGAGCTGCTGTGGTTCCTGCGTGGCGACAGCAACGTGAAATGGCTGCAGGAACGCGGCTGCACCATCTGGGACGAATGGGCGCGCGACGACGGCGACCTGGGCCCGGTGTACGGCGTTCAGTGGCGCAGCTGGCCCACCCCCGATGGCGGTCACATCGACCAGATCGCCGAGGTGGTCAAGCAGCTCAAGACCAACCCCGATTCGCGCCGCATCATCGTGAGCGCGTGGAACGTGGCCGACCTGAACAAGATGGCGCTGATGCCCTGCCATGCCTTCTTCCAGTTCTATGTGGCGCCGGCCACCGAGCCGGGTGGGCGCGGCAAGCTCAGCTGCCAGCTCTACCAGCGCAGCGCCGACATCTTTCTGGGTGTTCCCTTCAACATCGCCAGCTACGCGCTGCTCACCCACATGCTGGCGCAGCAGTGCGACCTGGACGTGGGCGACTTCATCTGGACCGGTGGCGACTGCCACATCTACAGCAACCACCACGAGCAGGTGGAGCTGCAGCTCTCGCGCCAGCCCATGGCCTACCCCACCCTGCACATCAAGCGCCGCCCGGCCAGCATCTTCGACTACGAGCTCGACGACTTCGAGGTGCAGGGCTACGAGCACCACGCGGCCATCAAGGCTCCCGTGGCGGTTTGACAGCGGTGTGAACGTGCAGTGATCAACCGCCGCCAACTGTGGGCGCTGCTCGCGCTCACGCTCATGTGGGGCGTCAACTGGCCCATGATGAAGCTCTCGCTGCAGGAGCTGTCACCGCTGTACTTCCGCGCCATCACCATGTTGCTGGGTGGCTTCTGGTTGTTTGCCTATGTGACCCGGCGCGGTGAGCGCATGTGGCCGGCGCGCGCCGAGTGGGCCACCATCGCCTGGCTCGGTCTGCCCAACGTCTTGGGCTGGCACACGCTGTCCATCTTCGGTGTGAAAGAGCTGGCCTCGGGCCGCGCTGCCATCCTGGGTTTCACCATGCCGATCTTCACCGTGCTGATCGGTGCGGCTTTCTTCGGTGAACGCATCACGCCGCGCGTGCGTGTCGCGGTGGTGTGCGCGGGCATCGCCATCGGCCTGTTGCTGTGGCACGAGCTGCAGAGCCTGAGCGGCCGGCCCGTGGGCATTGCGTGGATGCTGGGTGCGGCCTTCTGCTGGGGCCTGGGCACCTTGATGTTTCGCCGCGCGCAGTTCACGCTGTCGCCCATGGTTGTCACGGTGTGGATGCTGCTGCTGGGCAGCGCGGTGGTGTGGGCACTGGCGCTGGCGCTGGAGCCGCTGCCCACGCCGTCCACGTTCTCCACTCCCATGTGGATCAGCCTGGTGTATGGCGTGTTCATCAACTACGGCATCGCGCAGCTGATCTGGTTCGGCATGGCGCGCGACCTGCCGCCCGCCACCAGTGCCATGAGCATCATGGCCATCCCGCTGGTGGGCACGCTGAGCGCCACCCTCATCGTGGGTGAGGTGCCGCACTGGCAGGACTGGGTGGCCATCGGCTTCGTGATGATGGCCATTGCCAGCGTGCTGCTGCCGCCGCGCTCCAGGCTGCCAAGCCCGGACCCGGCGGCACAATAGCGGCATGCCCGCACCCACACAGCCCCACCCCCGTCTGCACCTCATCTTTGCGCGCGCAGCCAACGGTGTGATCGGACGCGACAACGCCCTGCCATGGCACCTGCCCGAAGACATGGCGCACTTCAAGCGCACCACGCTCGGCTGCCCCGTGATCATGGGCCGCAAGACCTGGGACTCACTGCCGGCGAGGTTCCGGCCGCTGCCGGGCCGGCTCAACATCGTGGTCACGCGCGACGCGCAATGGCAGGCCGATGGCGCCTTGCGCGCAGGCTCCGTCGATGAAGCCGTGGCGCTGTGCCCGCCCGGTGCCGACGCCTGGGTGATCGGCGGTGCGCAGATCTATGCCGCCGCGCTGGACCTGGCCAACACGGCGGTGGTGACCGAGATCGCACAAGACTTCGACGGCGACGCCTTCGCACCCGTGTTCGGCCCCACCTGGCGCGAAACCGCGCGCGAAACCCACACCGCGGCCAGCGGCCTGCCGTTCGCCTTCGTCACCTACACCCAAGATCGCTGAAGCCATGCAAATCGCCACCTGGAACATCAACTCGCTCACCGTGCGCCTGCCGCAGGTGCTGGACTGGCTGGCTGCGAATCCTGTGGACGCGCTGGGCCTGCAAGAGCTCAAGCTGGTCGACGAGAAGTTTCCCTTCGATGCCCTGAAGGAGATCGGGTACCACGCCGCCGCCTTCGGTCAAAAAACGTACAACGGCGTGGCCATTGTGAGCAGAACGCCGCTGCGCGATCTGGTGCGCAACATCCCCGGCCACAGCGATGAGCAGGCCCGCGTGATCGCCGCGACGCTGGACACGGCAGAGGGTCCGCTGCGCTTGGTGAACTGTTACTTCGTCAACGGGCAGGAGCCGGGCAGCGAGAAGTTCGCCTACAAGCTGCAATGGTTGGCCGCGCTGCATCGCTGGATCGCCGAAGAGATGCAGGCACATCCTCGGCTGGTGCTGGTGGGCGATTTCAACGTGGCGCCCGAAGACCGCGACTCCTACGACCCCGTGGGCCTCAAAGACACCATCCACCACACGGCGGAAGAGCGCGCGCACTTCCAGGCGCTGCTGACGCTGGGCCTCACCGATGCCTACCGCATGTTCGAGCAGCCCGACAAGAGCTACTCGTGGTGGGACTACCGCATGCTGGGCTTCCAGAAAAACCGCGGCCTTCGCATCGACCACATTCTGGTGAGCGAAGCGTTGCAGGGCAGCGTGAAGGCCTGCACCATCGACCGCGCGCCGCGCAAGAACCCGCAACCCAGCGACCACGCGCCGGTGGTGGTGACGCTCGCCTGAGCGGATTTACCCAGAAACGCTGCGGAACTGGCTTTGCCTGGCCGCAGGCGTTGCCCCCCTTGCAGGGGGGTGGCGCGAAGCGCCGCGGGGGGTCATTCCAAGTTCAATTCCTGGATCTTGCGGGTGATCGTGTTGCGGCCAATGCCGAGTTTGTGCGCCGCCTCGATGCGGCGGCCACGCGTGTTGACCAGCGCGGTCTGAATTAGCTTGGTCTCGAAGCGGCGGGTGAGCACGTCCCACACGTCGGTGCGGCCTTCTTCCAGCAGGGCCATGGCCTCGGCTTGCAAGCCACTCTCCCAGCCCGGCGCTGATGACATCGGCGCGGCCTCAGGCGCATGCACAAGGTCCGGCGCAGAAAAGCCGGGGCCGGTGTGCAAGGCTTCCGAGAGCGCCAGGGGCGCTGCAACGGGTGCGTGCACAGGCGCTGCCGTGGGTGTGACCATGGCGTCTGGCAACGCGGCCAGTGCCGCCACCGAGGTACCGGCCATGGCCAGCACTTCGGGTGGCAGGTCTTTGAGTTCGATCACCTGAGCGGGCGCCATCACGGTGAGCCAGTGGCACACATTTTCCAGCTGACGCACGTTGCCGGGGAAATCAAACGTGCCCAGCAGGCGGATCGCCGGCTCGGAAATGCGCTTGGGCTCCACGCCCAGCTGCTTGGCGCTTTGCTGCAAGAAAAAGCGCGTGAGCATGGGCACGTCTTCGCGGCGTTCGCGCAGCGCCGGCAGGCGCAAGCGGATCACGTTGAGGCGGTGGAACAGATCCTCGCGGAACACGCCTTCCTTGACGCGCTGCTCCAGGTTCTGGTGGGTCGCAGCGATCACGCGCACGTTGGCGCGCACAGCGCTGTGACCGCCCACGCGGTAGAAATTGCCATCCGACAACACGCGCAACAAGCGCGTCTGCAAGTCAAACGGCATGTCGCCTATTTCGTCGAGGAACAGCGTGCCGCCATCGGCCTGCTCGAATCGGCCGCGGCGCATGGTCTGCGCGCCGGTGAAGGCGCCGCGCTCGTGGCCGAACAGTTCGGACTCCAGCAGGTCTTTGGGAATGGCCGCGGTGTTGATGGCCACAAACGGTCCTGCCGCGCGCGGTGAATGCTTGTGCAGCGCGCGCGCCACCAGCTCTTTGCCCGAGCCCGATTCACCGGTGATGAGCACCGTGACCTGGCTCTGGCTCAGGCGCCCAATGGCGCGAAACACGTCCTGCATGGCCGGCGCTTGGCCGAGCATTTCGGGTGCCGCAGTCATGCGTTCTTCGGCCACCTCCTCGCGCTGGCTCTCTTCCACCGCGCGGCGGATCAGCTCCACCGCCTTGGGCAGATCAAAGGGCTTGGGCAGGTACTCGAAAGCGCCACCCTGGAAGGCCGACACGGCGCTGTCGAGGTCGGAGAAGGCCGTCATGATGATCACCGGCAAGCCGGGCAGCATCTCTTTGACCTTCTCCAGCAGTTCCAGGCCGGAGCCACCGGGCATGCGGATGTCGCTCACCAGGATTTGCGGGCCTTCGCTCTCGGGCGTGTCTGTCAGGGCCTTGAGCACGTCTTGCGGGTTGGTGAAACTGCGCGTGGGCAGGTTCTCGCGCAGCAGCGCTTTTTCGAGCACGAAGCGGATCGATTGATCGTCGTCCACTATCCAGATCGGCTTCATGTGTGTGTCGTCCCTTCTTGTGGCTCAGCGCTCGGCAGTGGTTTGTCGGTTCTAAGGCAGGGGGATCAACAGCTTGAAGTCCGTGTATCCCGGCACGCTCTCACACTCGATCAATCCGTGGTGCTGCTGGACAAAGGTTTGCGCCAGCGTGAGCCCCAGGCCAGAGCCGCCATCGCGTCCCGACACGAGCGGGAAAAAGATGCGGTCCTTGATCGAGTCTGGAACGCCAGGCCCGTTGTCGATGACATGCAATTCCAATGCCAGCCGGTAGCGCTGCTTGCCAAACGTCACCTGCCGACCCACGCGGGTCTTGAAGATGATCTGCGCGTCGCCCGCTGCGATGCGTTCGGCCAGTGCCTGTGCAGCGTTGTGCGCGATGTTGAGCACAGCCTGAATGAGTTGCTCTCGATCGCCACGGAATTCGGGGATCGAAGCGTCGTAGTCGCGCACCACGCGCAGCCCTTTGGGAAACTCGGCGAGGATCAGCGATCGCACGCGTTCGCAAACCTCGTGGATGTTCACATCGCCCACCACGTGCGGGCGGCGGTGCGGCGCGAGCAAGCGGTCCACCAGCGACTGCAGCCGGTCGGCCTCATGGATGATGACCTGCGTGTACTCGATGAGCTCGCGCGAATCGAGCTCCATCTGCAGCAGCTGCGCCGCACCACGAATGCCGCCCAGCGGGTTCTTGATCTCGTGCGCGAGGTTGCGGATGAGTTCCTTGTTGGCCTGCGCCTGGTCGATCAACCGCTCTTCGCGTTCTTGCCGGGCCTGCTGCTCCAGCGGCAGAAGCTCCACCACCACCTCACCCTTGCTCTCGGTCTGCGCCACCACCACGTGCACCGGCAAGGCTTCGTGGTTCACCCGCTTGAGCCAGGCGTCGTAACGCAGTGCGGCGAACTCGTTGCCGCGCGCGCCGCTGAGCGCGCTCTCCAGCAAGGCGGGCTCGGTGAAGCAATCTTGAAACAAGGTGTTGGCGATGCTGCGCCGCGAGGTGCCCAGCGCGTCTTCCAATGCCGCGTTGGCGTACAGCACATGCCCGTCGGCATCGACCACGGCCACCAGGGTGGCCAGCATGTCCAGCGACTGGAAACGCCCCGGCGCTGCGGCGGGCCGCTTCGCGCCCTCGGCACCCACCGTTTTCGTCGGCGCCCGGCGTTTGATGGGGGAAGGGGTGGGTGTCCTTTTCAAGCCGCTCATCTTGCGGCATTGCCCGATGGCGCGGGCAGGCGACCCAGCTCCCGCTGCAGACCGGCCACGTCGCTCTCGGCGCGCGCCACCGCGGCCTTGAGTTCGGCCACGCGGTCCAGGTAACGCTGGTAATTGCGCGACTCGATGCCCTGCTTTTCGGGCTCACCATTGGCGTACTCCTTGCGCGCCTCGGCCAGCCGCCCCTCCGCCTTGCGCAGCTCGGCTTCCAGAATGGCCTTGGCATCGCTGTCGCGCGCGCGCTGAGCATTGGGATCCACCCGGTCGTTGCCGTTGCGCGGTGCCGCAGCGGACGTGCTGCGCGCAGCGGGTGCAGGCTTGGTGCCTTCAACGATGGTGATGTTGCCGCCTTCCATGGGCGTGCAGTTGCGGCTCTTGGCCACCTGGGCGTTGTTGGTGTATTCGTTGCCGCAGCGGTAAATGCGCTCCTGGGCCTGCACTGGCAGGCTGCACAACAGCACGGCGCCTGCGACGAGGCCTGGAACAGATGAGAAATTCAGGGGGGACATGGGCACGAGGTCTCCGTTGTATCGACACGGCAAGACTGCGCCGTTCATCGCGAATCAGTATGACGGAAAACCCCTTGGAAAGTGCCGCCGCCGGCCCCGTTCACAGGGCCAGATGTCGCTCCAAAACAAAAAGGGACGGCTTGCGCCGTCCCTCGTCTGCAGGTTCGCCCGGTCAGACCGGGCTGTCCATCACAGGCTGTAGTACATGTCGAATTCGACCGGGTGCGGCGCCATGCGGAAGCGCGTGACTTCGGTCATCTTGAGTTCGATATAGGCGTCGAGCATGGAGTCGGTGAACACACCACCCTTGGTCAGGAAGCTGCGGCCTTTGTCAAGGTACTCCAGCGCCTGGTCGAGGCTGTGGCACACGGTCGGCACCAACTTGTCTTCCTCGGGCGGCAGGTGGTACAGATCCTTCGTGGCGGCTTCGCCCGGGTGGATCTTGTTTTCCACGCCGTCCAGACCCGCCATCATCAGGGCCGAGAAGGCCAGGTAAGGGTTGGCCGAAGGATCGGGGAAACGCGCTTCGATGCGGCGACCCTTGGGGTTGGCCACGTAAGGGATGCGGATCGAAGCCGAGCGGTTGCGGGCCGAGTAGGCCAGCTTCACCGGGGCTTCGAAACCGGGCACCAGACGCTTGTACGAGTTGGTGCCAGGGTTGGTGATGGCGTTCAGCGCACGGGCGTGCTTGATGATGCCGCCCACGTAGTACAGCGCGAACTCGCTCAGGCCGGCGTAGCCGTCACCAGCGAACAGGTTCTTGCCGTCTTTCCAGATCGACTGGTGCACGTGCATGCCGGAACCGTTGTCACCGGCGTAGGGCTTGGGCATGAAAGTCGCGGTCTTGCCGTAGGCATTGGCCACGTTCCACACCACGTACTTGAGCACCTGCGTCCAGTCGGCACGCTCCACGAGCGTGCTGAACTTGGTGCCGATTTCGTTCTGGCCAGCGCCCGCCACTTCGTGGTGGAACACCTCAACCGGGATGCCCAGCGATTCGAGGATCAGGGACATCTCGGCGCGCATGTCTTGCGTGCTGTCGACCGGGGGCACGGGGAAGTAGCCACCCTTGACGGTGGGACGGTGGCCCCGGTTGCCGCCTTCGAGCTTCGCGCCGCTGTTCCACGGGGCTTCGTATTCCTCGATCTCGCACATCACGCGGCCGGGTTCGTTGCTCCAGCGCACGCCGTCGAAGATGAAGAATTCGGGCTCTGGTCCGAAGTAGGCGGTGTCGCCCAGGCCGGACGCCTTGAGGTAAGCCTCGGCGCGCTTGGCGATGGAACGCGGATCGCGGTCGTAGGCCTTGCCGTCACCCGGCTCGATCACGTCGCACTGCAGGAACAGCGTGGTTTCTTCAAAGAAGGGATCGATGTTGGCGGTGTTGGAGTCGGGCATGAGCTGCATGTCCGAAGCTTCAATGCCTTTCCAGCCAGCCACCGAGGAGCCGTCGAACGCGTGGCCCGAGGTGAACTTGTCTTCGTCGAAGTGGGACACAGGCACGGTGACGTGCTGCTCTTTGCCCCGGGTGTCGGTGAAACGGAAGTCAACGAACTTGACGTCGTTGTCCTTCACCATCTGCATCACGTCTGCGACGGTCTTGGCCATCAAATACTCCTGTAGCTGGGTGAGTGAAAAATGAAAATCGACTTGGGAATGAAGCAGTATTTGTGCCAAACACCACCCAGGTTCACCTGAACGGGGCAGCTGTCTTCAAACGCTCGGGGATTATGGCGCAGGCCATGCGCCACAAAGGTTCGCGGCGACGCGGCGGCTGGGGGTTTTCAGTCACCAGCGCCACACTGGGGCCGATAGACGGGCCCTTTGCACAACGGTGGGGCAAATCGATGCAACGCACCACTGTGGGGCATTCTAATTTCGCACCATTTCGGGGCCCAGCTGGGCGCCACTTTGATGCAAGCCCTCCAGCAGACTCGCGAAGGCCTCGGCCACCACGCCTGCGCTGCCCTTCACGCCCAATTCGATGTGGCGCCCGTACTCCGGGTGGTCCACGCTGGGCAGGCTGAACACCTTCACCGGGTGGTCTCGCTCCACCTGCTCCATCAAGGGGGTCAGTGCAGCCTCCATCGCGCCCATCACGATCACGGACCGCTCCAGCCAGCTGCCCCGGCGGTGCAGATGGGCATAAGCGTGGTCCAGCACCCACTCGATCATGGGCCAGGCCATCACAGGAAAACCGGGCACGAAGTGCACCTGACCACCGCCGCTGCCCGAGCAACTGAAGCCAGGGATCTTGTTGTATGGGTTCTCGATGATGGTCGCGCCCAACGGGAACACACCCATGTTGTAACGATGCACGTTGTCTGGGCGCTGGGGATCAAAGACCTGGCCCTGCTCGGCCGCCACATCGCGCATGCGCGACTCGATCAGCAACTTGGCTTCGGGATGCAGAGACAGCTCGACCCCCAGCGCGGCGGCAGCGCACTGGCGGGTGTGGTCGTCGGGCGTGGCACCGATGCCACCGCATGAAAAAACGATACCAGGCTGGGCGAACGCGTCTCGCAAATTGGCCGTGATGCTCTGGCGGTCGTCACCCACGAAACGCGCCCACGACAAGGACATTCCCCGCGCGCCCAGCAGTTCGATGACCTTGGGCAGGTGCTTGTCCGCGCGCTTGCCCGAGAGGATTTCATCGCCAATGATGATCAGGCCGATGGCTGTCGTCATGGGGTGTGCTCCGGTCCGTCCAGTCGTCGGGCGTCGTCCATCGCGTCCGCCGGGCGCACACGCGCCGGATCGGCGTCCAGCACCTCCACCGGCACAACCGCACGCATGCGCTGCAAGGCGGCCAGCGCGTAGTGGGCGAACCAGAGCGAGGCAAAGGCAAACACCAGCGTGTAAATCCAGATCGCCAGCGGCACCAACAAAGGCGCCATGGCAATGAACATGGCACCCGATGCCCACAACAGGCTCGGCGCAGCGCCCAGGTAACCGCTGAGCACCCCCATGAGCAGCAGGCTGCCGCGGTGCTGCTTCAGGATGGCCTTGCGCTCGTCGCTGCTGGCGTGCGTGGCGAGCGCATCAAACGCAAAGACCCGGTAGGTGAGCCAACCCCAGATCAGAGGCGGCAGGATCAGCACCAGGGGTGGCACCAGCCACAGTGGCATCGAAATCACCAACGCGACGATGGCGAGCAAGGTGGAGCCCAGCGACCAGAACACACTGACCACCAGCGAGCCACCGTGCTTGCGCTCCAGCCCGGCAAAGCGGCGCTGACCCACCAGATCCACCATGGCGGGCGTCATGAACATGGCCACCAACAACAAGCAGAGCAACACGATCACCGGCGTGGCCAGTACCAGCACCAGCAACGGCGCGAACACGCCGCGCAGAGCACCCAGGCCGATCTGGTCCATCCAGGCCAGCAAGGTTTCCACCAGCTCGAACGACGCCAGCCAGGCGCCCACCGAAGCCACCGCGCCTTCCCAGAAAAAATACCCCAGACCGAAGGACAGCACGACCATCAGGATCAGCGGAAGGAAAGACAGCGCGATCACGCGGGGATGGACGCAATACGCCACGGCGCGCCAGAAGGAATCGAACAACAAGGACATCGCACGAGAATACAGCCAATCCCCGGCCTTCATCGGGCGGCAGCCCTCTCAGCCGCTAGCATCGGGCGGATGAATCGCATCGACATTTCAGGGGTGGGCATCGAGGTGGCCCACCTGCCCGGCCCCAGCGACCGCGCACCGCTGGTCTTTTTGCACGAAGGGTTGGGCAGCGTGTCCATGTGGCGGCAACGGGGACGGCTCTGGCCCGCCGAACTCTGTGCGGCCACCGGTCGGGCTGGCTGGATGTATTCGCGGCGAGGGTACGGGCAGTCCGATCCGGTGTTGGATGTGAGGGGCCCGTCGCGGCGAAGCGGTGCGTGGCACATCGGGCGCCACGAACCCGACTACATGCACATCGAAGCTCACGAGGTGCTTCCCAAGTTGCTCGATCAGTTGGGTATTTCAAGGCCCGTCCTGGTGGGCCATTCCGACGGCGCCACGATCGCCCTGCTCCACGCCAGCCGACACCCGGTGGCTGCCTGCATCGCCTTGGCGCCGCATGTTTTTGTGGAAACCATGGCAGTGAACGCCATCGAGCAGGCGAGGCAACTTTTTGAGGCGGCGCCAGAAGCCGCCGATGGCTTGCGACAACGCCTGGCTCGGCACCACCGGGATGTCGACAACGCGTTCTGGCAATGGAACGACATCTGGCTCAGCGAAGCCTTTCGGACTTTCAAAATCCGCTCGGAACTCCGCTCCATCGCCTCGCCCTTGCTCCTGGTTCAGGGCATTGATGACGAATACGGCTCGCTGGAACAGCTCGCCGCCATCCGGCGCGAAGTGCCCCAGGCCATCAACGTCGAGCTTGCATCTTGCGGGCACAGCCCCCACCGCGATCAGCCAGACCAGCTTTTGGCCGACGTTCGTGCGTTTTTGAGCAACTTCGCCTGAGGCGCCGATCTACTGCATTCGCAGCATGTACAAATATCCAGCTTCCATTCACAGTTCCCCCCGATGGGGCTTGCTGAATGCTTGACCGTGCCACATGATCAGCGGCCACAATTACCGCCTTTGAGGCCGGAATGCCCAAGCTTTGATGTCCGGGCTTTCGGCCTTCCAGACAGCTCGTGTCAGGGCGCATCGCACCGCGGGCCACTCACGATCGCGGCGGACGGTGTGGTCCAAATGACCCACCAAGCGGTGTGCAAACCCCAAGAAATTCACACCTTCTTCGTGTATCGAGACCGAACTTCACCCAGGGCTCACCCGAACTGTCTACACTTTGATACACATTGACCGATTGCCTCTGATGCTCATGACCGACTGGACCAACCCATGGCTGCTTGCAGTGCTGGTACCCGCTTTGCTGGTACTGGGCGCTTGGCTGCACCACGTGTGGGCGGAGCGGCAGGCTCGGGAACGTCGGCGCATTCCCAAACACTGGCCCCTGAGTACGCGAGCGCTTGCCAACAGCGAAGAAGCGCGTGTCTGGCACTGGCTGGCCAGGGCTTTTTACGACCATCACGTGATGATCAAGCTCCCGGTAACACGCTTCACCCTGCCCCGGGACCGGGAGCAAGGCATGGAGTGGTACAAGTTGCTCGGCAGCGTGTATTGCACCTTCACCGTGTGCCGCTCCGACGGCCGTGTGCTTGGCTGCCTTGATGTGCCGGGCACCGCAGGCCTGCCCCGCAGCACACGGGCTCTCAAACACTCCTTGCTCACGCAATGCGGCTTGCCTTACTGGGTGGTGCGCTCCAACAGTCTCCCCACGGTCGCCGAAATTCGCGCCGAATTCCTCGGCGAATCGGCGCTCAACCAGTCCATGCGCGAACGCGAAATGGAAGAGCGGGCCATCATTGCCGCGCAGGCCAATCTGCGCACCGTGCTCACCCGTCAACGCAGTACCCGCGCCAGCGACTTCGCACCCCTGTCCACTTGGCCCAACAGCACCACCGGTGAGCCTCGCAGCGATTTCAATTCGCAGTGGCAAGAAAACTCGTTCCTCATGCCCCTCGACAGCCGCAAGGGCGACCTGCTCTGATCCGTCTGAAGCGCCGACTTCAGCTCGGCGCTTTTTGGGTTAACGAAACCACCTCGTCTGGAGTCAGCCAGCGCCATTGACCGGGCGGCAAATCGGGTGTCAGCGAAATCGCCCCCACCGACGACCGGTGCAGACCTTCAACCCGGTTGCCCACCGCGGCCACCATGCGTTTGACCTGGTGGTACTTGCCCTCGGTCAAGGTCAGCTTCAGGTGAAGTTCGCCCTCAGCCGAACAGGCCTGCGCCTTCACCGGCTTGGGATCGTCGTCCAGCACCACCCCCTCCAGCAGCCGGTTCACCTGTTTTTCATCCAGCGGGTGTTTGACCAGAACCTCGTACACCTTGGGCACGTGGTGGCGTGGGGACGTGAGGCGATGAATGAACTTGCCGTCATCCGACATCAGCAACAGCCCCGTCGTGTCCTGATCCAGCCGGCCAACCGCCTGCACGCCAGCCGCCGCACCACCGCCCCGCGTCCGCAGGGGACCCGGCAGCAAGGTGTAGACGCTTGGGTAGGTGCTGGGTTTTTGCGAACACTCGAAGCCCGTCGGCTTGTGGACCATGAGGTATGCCCGTTCCTGGTACGACCAGGTCTCCCCTTGGACTTGGAAAACCAGGCCGTCCTCGGCAAAGCTGACCGTGGGATCAAGGCACGTGTCCAACGCATCCCCAACACCTACGCGAACCAAGCCCTGCTGGATCAGCCCGCAACAGATACGGCGCGTGCCGAAGCCCTGAGAAAAAAGAATGTCCTGCAACTGCATCATGATGCGTTGATTGTCGCCGCTCGCTTGGCGCGCACGCGGATCACCAATCCCGCGACGTTTGGCCCATCTACCACGACGCGTACCGCGTTGGAAAAGAGGTGCGGGGTGAAGAGGCTACGACCGACAGCGAAATCGAGTTGGAACTGCAGGCCACCCAGGAAGAGCCATCAGCCATCGAAGGAATGGGCAACCGACTGCACAACGGAGTCGCGCAACTGCGCGGCGTGGGCCAGCCGGTGGCGCTTGGTTTGGCCATCTTGGCCAGACTGAGCAGCATTGCGGTCGACTTTCTCGTCAGAGGCATCTGGATCCGGAGGACGCGGTGGCAACGCAGCAAAAGGCTGTAGGTCAGAGTGCCATAGCCAGGCCGGGCCGGGCCGGGCCACGAAATCTGAGATCAAAAATGCGGCGCACAAAAAAAGCTGCCCGGACATTCGTCCGGGCAGCTTGATCGCGGTTGGGTGGTGGAGCTGGGGGGATTTGAACCCCCGTCCGCAAGCCTTCTTCGAGCAGTTCTACATGTGTAGCCGTCTGATTTGAGTCTCGCCGCCCGAGTCGCGCAGTGGCACGCTAAACGGGAAGCCAGCATCCTTGAGTCTCGCTCTGCGTCAAGGTGCCCGACGCAAAGCCAGCCGATGAAATTATCCTTGCAGCCGGGAGGTCTTGCGACCCCCTTGCCCAGCCCATCGGCCTGCTGTTGCAAGGCTCACCGCTGATTAAGCGGCGAGTGCGAAACGTTCGTCGTTTGCAGTTGGTTTTTTTCTGTTGCTTTACGAGGTGACAGAACCTCGACATGCCCTGCTGCGCGTCCGAACCCACGTCGAAACCAGTGCAGCCCCAGGGTACTTATTTTAAGACGGTTCGAGCAATTGCAAGACCTGCAGGGGAGAAGAAACTTCGGCGTCAGCGCCCCAGGTCGCCACATCGGCTCCCGCGCCCAGGTAGCCGTACCGGGCCGCCACCGTCCACATGCCCGCAGAGCGGCCCGCGCGGATGTCACGCTCGTCATCGCCCACATAGATGCACTGTGCTGGCGGCAAAGACATCCGGCGCGCGGCCTCCAGCAAGGGTTCGGGATGTGGCTTGGCGTGGGGCGTGGTGTCACCACTGATCACCGCAGATGCCGAATCAAACAAGCCCATCGAGAAGGTGATGGGCGCGGTAAAACGCTGAGCCTTGTTGGTCACCACCCCCCAACACAAGCCCCGCTCCAGCAACGACGTCACCAGCAGATCGACGTCATCGAACAGGCGCGTTCTCTGCGTGAGACAGTTTTCATAGATCGCGAAAAATTCTTCCTTGTACTGTTCGTAGTCCTGATGCTGGACATCCATACCGAAAGCCACCTGCAGCATGCCACGCGCACCCGACCCCACATGAGGCCGGTAGTCCGCCATCGGTTTGGACGCCATCCCCCGGCGCAAACGCATTTCATCCACCGCAGCGCCCAGATCGGGCGCGCTGTCGATCAGCGTGCCATCCAGATCAAACAACACGGCTCGAACGCCCCGAAAAACGGGGTTCTTCATGCCTTGCGGGTGGCAAACAGGTAGTTCACGCTGGTGTCGCCACTCAACCAGTAGCGGCGCGTGAACGGGTTGTATTCCATGCCATGCGTCTCGGTGAGCTCAAGACCAGCATCGCGGCTGTATCGGGCCAGCTCACTGGGCTTGATGAACTTGGCGTATTCGTGCGTGCCTTTGGGCAGCAACTGCAACACGTACTCGGCCCCGAGGATGGCAAACAGGAACGACTTCGGGTTGCGATTGAGGGTCGAGAAGAACACCCAGCCGCCAGGTTTGACCAGCGCCGCGCAGGCGCGCACCACCGAAGAAGGGTCAGGCACATGCTCCAGCATTTCCATGCAGGTCACCACATCAAAGGCAGCAGGCTCCTGCTGAGCCATGGCCTCGGCACTGATCTCTTGGTAGTCGACATTGACCGTGCCGGCTTCGAGCGCATGCAACTGCGCCACCCGAAGCGCCTTGCTTGAGAGGTCAATGCCCGTTACGAATGCGCCTTTGCGCGCCATGGCGTCCGAAAGAATGCCGCCGCCGCAGCCGATGTCCAACACCCGCTTGCCCTGGATCTGAGCCAAAGCATCGATCCAGGTCAATCGCAATGGATTGATCTGGTGCAATGGTCGAAATTCGCTTTCAGGGTCCCACCAGCGATGCGCCAGATCGGAAAATTTCGCCAACTCCGCAGGGTCGGCATTGATATTTGGGTTCATGGCTGGATTATCGTCAGCCCATGAAAAAACCGCGCCGAGGCGCGGTTTTTTCATAGGCAAACCGAAGGTTTACTTGTTGGCGCGGGTGCCAACAACTTCAACTTCAACACGGCGGTTTTTGGCGCGGCCTTCGCGGGTGGCGTTGTCGGCCACTGGCTGGGTCAGGCCCTTGCCTTCGGTGTAGATGCGGTTGCTCTCGATGCCCTTGCTCACCAAATAGGCCTTGACGGCTTCAGCGCGGCGGTTAGACAAAGCCTGGTTGTAACCAGCGGCACCGGTGGAATCGGTGTGACCCACAGCGATCACGACTTCCAAGTTGATGCCGGAGACTTTGCTGGCGAGGTCGTCGAGCTTGGCTTTGCCTTCGGGCTTGAGCACAGCTTTGTCGAAGTCGAAGAACGCGTCAGCAGCGTAGGTGACTTTGGAGGCAGCAGGTGCTGGAGCGGCGGCTGGTGCTGGTGCTGGAGCCGGTGCTGCGGCGGGAGCTGGTGCGGCAGCAGGTGCGGGTGCGGGAGCAGCAACGGGAACAATCGCGCCATCGCAACCGACGGCTGCCGTGGCAGGCGTCCAGTTGGCATCACGCCAGCACAGTTCATTGGTGCCGTTTTTCCAGACCAGCTCGCTGGTGCCATTGCGCCAGTTGTCGATGGTTTGGGCGCCAGCGGCCGTTGCCATGGCGGCGGTTGCGATCAGCATTGCCACTTTGTTGAGTTTTTTCATGGTTTTCCTCTTGGTAAGCCGCAGACAATCTGCGTACAAAAAAAGACGCTTGAAGTGACCACCACTCAAAACGCTGGATTTCATTGTGCCACAAGCGCTATACGGCAGACCGGTGGCCCGGACTCCTCGGCGACTGTATTCCGACCTCACCTGCATTCGTTGTGGTGTTACAACAAAGCATGCTCACGAATGCACTTCGGTGCGGCCCGTAAAATGGCGAGTTGCCTTTTGGCCCACCCGACGCATTCCAGCCCTTGCTCATGACACAGTTCGCCAAAGAGACCCTGCCCATCAGTCTTGAAGAGGAAATGCGCCGCAGCTACCTCGACTACGCGATGAGCGTGATCGTCGGGCGGGCGCTGCCCGATGCGCGCGACGGTCTCAAGCCCGTGCACAGGCGTGTGTTGTTCGCCATGCATGAGCTCAACAACGACTGGAATCGGCCGTACAAGAAGTCGGCCCGTATCGTCGGTGACGTGATCGGTAAGTACCACCCGCACGGTGACAGCGCGGTGTACGACACGATCGTTCGAATGGCGCAGGATTTTTCGCTTCGTCACATGCTGGTAGACGGCCAAGGCAACTTCGGCTCGGTGGACGGCGACAACGCCGCTGCCATGCGCTACACCGAAATCCGCCTGTCCAAGATCTCGCACGAGATGCTGGCTGACATCGACAAGGAAACCGTCAATTTCGGCCCCAACTACGACGGCTCTGAAAAGGAGCCCTTGGTATTGCCTTCACGCCTGCCCAACCTGCTGGTCAACGGCTCGTCAGGCATTGCCGTCGGCATGGCCACCAATATTCCGCCGCACAACCTCAACGAGGTGGTTGATGCGTGCCTGCACTTGCTGAAGCACCCCGAAGCGTCCATTGATGAGTTGATGGAGATCATCCCGGCCCCCGACTTCCCCACGGCCGGCATCATTTACGGCATCAATGGCGTAAAGGATGGCTATCGCACGGGTCGCGGCCGCGTCGTGATGCGCGCGAAGTGCCACTTTGAAGACATCGACCGCGGTCAACGCCAGTCCATCATCGTGGACGAACTGCCCTACCAGGTGAACAAGAAGACGCTGCAGGAGCGCATTGCAGAACTGGTTCACGAGAAAAAGATCGAGGGCATCAGCCACATCCAGGACGAGTCGGACAAGTCGGGCATGCGCCTGGTGATCGAGCTCAAGCGCGGCGAAGTGCCCGAGGTGGTGCTGAACAACCTGTACAAGCAGACGCAGTTGCAGGACACCTTCGGCATCAACATGGTGGCGCTGGTCGATGGCCAGCCCCGCCTGTGCAACCTCAAAGATCTGATCCAGGTGTTCCTGGAGCACCGCCGCGAGGTGGTGACCCGCCGCACGGTGTTCAACCTGCGCAAGGCGCGCGAACGCGGTCACGTGCTTGAAGGTCTTGCCGTAGCGCTGGCCAACATCGACGACTTCATCAAGATCATTCGAGAGTCGCCCACGCCGCCTGTAGCCAAGGCCGAGCTGATGGCCCGTCCTTGGGACAGTCAGTTGGTGCGCGAGATGCTTACACGCACGCGCGCTGACGGCGGAGTGATCAATGCCGACGACTACCGTCCTGACGGTCTGGAAAAAGCCTTCGGCATGGGCAGCGACGGGTTGTACCGGCTGTCCGAAACGCAAGCGCAGGAAATTCTTCAGATGCGCCTGCAGCGCCTGACCGGCCTGGAGCAGGACAAGATCGTGGCCGAGTACAAGGAAGTCATGGGCGAGATCGACGATCTGCTCGACATCCTGTCCAAGCCCGAACGCGTCTCGACCATCATTGCCGACGAACTGGTCATCGTGAAGCAGGAGTTCGGTCAGACCAAGCTGGGCGCGCGCCGCAGCGAGATCGAGCACAACGCACAAGATCTGGCCACCGAAGACCTGATCACACCCACCGACATGGTTGTCACGCTCAGCCACAGCGGCTACATCAAAAGCCAGCCGCTCTCCGAATACCGAGCACAAAAACGCGGCGGGCGCGGCAAGCAGGCCACCGCCACCAAGGAAGACGACTGGATCGACCAGCTCTTCATTGCCAACACGCACGACTACATCCTGTGTTTCTCCAACCGCGGCCGGCTGTACTGGCTCAAGGTCTGGGAAGTGCCGGCGGGTTCGCGTGGTTCGCGCGGGCGTCCCATCGTCAACATGTTTCCGCTGCAAGAAGGCGAAAAAATCAACGTTGTGCTGCCGCTCACCGGCGAGATGCGCACCTTCCCGTCGGACCGTTATGTGTTCATGGCCACGAGCATGGGCACGGTCAAGAAAACCGCGCTGGACGAGTTCAGCAACCCGCGCAAGGCCGGCATCATCGCGGTGGACCTGGACGAAAACGACTTCCTCATCGGTGCCGCACTGACCGATGGTCAGCACGATGTAATGCTGTTCAGTGACGGTGGCAAGGCCGTGCGCTTTGACGAGAACGACGTGCGACCCATGGGGCGCAACGCGCGCGGTGTGCGCGGCATGATGATCGAAGAGACGCAGAGCGTGATTGCCATGCTGGTGGCCGAAGACGAAC
The DNA here is from genome assembly GCA_046314475.1 of Hydrogenophaga sp. GTDB lineage: Bacteria > Pseudomonadota > Gammaproteobacteria > Burkholderiales > Burkholderiaceae_C > Hydrogenophaga. The sequence goes on along the minus strand of JBKBWW010000010.1, from coordinate 26,339 downwards.
ACCAGAGCGTGCTGACCGCCACCATCAACGGCTATGGCAAACGCACGCCGATCTCCGAATACACCCGCCATGGGCGCGGCACCAAAGGAATGATCGCGATCCAGCAAAGCGAGCGCAACGGCAAGGTCGTGGCGGCCACGCTGGTGCACACCGACGACGAGATCATGCTGATCACCGACAAGGGCGTGCTGGTGCGCACCCGCGTCTCGGAGATCCGTGAAATGGGCCGTGCCACGCAGGGCGTCACGCTGATCGCGCTGGACGAAGGCGCCGAGCTCTCGGGCCTGCAGCGTATTGTTGAAAACGACGCCAATGTGCCGGAACTGGACGAGCCGAACGAGGGCGACGATCCGGGACTTGAGGCGTGATGACGCGGCCCTACAACTTCTCTGCCGGCCCGGCCGCCATGCCGGCCGAAGTCCTGCAACAAGCCGCTGACGAGATGCTCGACTGGCACGGCAGTGGCATGAGCGTGATGGAGATGAGCCACCGCGGCAAGGAGTTCGGCGAAATCATGGAAGCGGCGCTGGCCGACCTGCGCGAACTGCTGGCTATTCCTGCCAACTTTCACATCCTGTTCATGCAGGGCGGCGGGCTGGCCGAGAACGCCATCGTTCCGCTGAACCTCTCGCGCGGTGGTCAGGTCGACTTTGTTGTCACAGGCAGCTGGAGCCAGAAGTCCATCAAGGAAGCGGCGCGCTATGCGCGACCTGCCTTGGCTGCGAGCAATGTGGACTCGAATCACACCACCCTGCCCTCGCCTGGCTCATGGCAACTCAGCGCAGATGCCCAGTACGTGCACATCTGCAGCAACGAGACGATCCACGGCATCGAATTTCACGAGCTGCCCGACCTGAAGGCGCTCGGCAGCAACGCGCCCCTGGTGATCGACTTCTCGTCCCATGTGGCCTCTCGCACGGTCGACTGGTCGCGCGTGGGTCTGGCGTTTGGCGGCGCGCAGAAAAACCTGGGCCCGGCCGGCCTGACCCTGGTGGTTGTGCGCGAAGACCTGCTCGGCCACGCGCTGGCCGCCTGCCCCAGCGCCTTCGACTACAAGACGGTGGCGGCCAACGGCTCGATGTACAACACCCCGCCCACCTTCAGCATTTACATGGCGGGGCTGACGTTTCAGTGGCTCAAGCGCCAAACCGAAGGTGGACTGAGCGGCGTGGCGGCGATGGAGCAGCGCAACATCGCCAAAGCCGCACTGCTGTACGACTTCATCGACGGCTCTGCGCTCTACCTCAACAAGGTGGCGAGTGACTGTCGCTCGCGCATGAACGTTCCGTTTTTCCTGCGCGACGAAGCCTTGAACGACGCGTTCCTGGCGGGCGCCAAGGCCGCTGGTCTGCTGCAACTCAAAGGGCACAAGTCGGTGGGTGGCATGCGCGCCAGCATTTACAACGCCATGCCCCTCGAAGGGGTGCAGACGCTGGTGCAGTTCATGCGCGACTTTGAAAAAACACGGGCCTGAACACAGGCCCCAAAACCCCAAGACATGACCCAACCCACCCAGTCCGACGCCCTCGCGGCCTTGCGCGTGCAGATCGATGCGCTGGATCAGCAACTGCTCTCGCTGCTGAACCAGCGCGCGCACGTGGCAGAAGAAGTCGGCGTCATCAAACGCCACGAAGGCTCGCCGTTCTTCAGACCCGACCGCGTGGCCCAGGTCATTGAAAAGATCCAGAGCGCCAACCAGGGGCCGCTGCTGAACCAGCACGTGGCTTCGATCTGGCGCGAGATCATGTCGGCCTGCCTCGCGCTCGAAGCGCCACAACGCGTGGCCGTGCTGGGCCCCCAAGGCACCTTCTGCGAGCAGGCGGCGATCGAGTTCTTCGGCAGCGCGGCCAACCTGATTTATTGCGCCGACTTCGACGAGGTCTTCCACGCCACCGCCGCCGGCACCGCGCAGTTTGGTGTGGTCGGCATGGAAAACTCCACCGAAGGCGTGGTGGCTCGATCGCTGGATCTTTTCCTGCGCTCTCCCGTGCACGTGGTCGGCGAAGTGAGCCTGTTGGTGCGCCACAACCTGCTGCGCCAGCTCAACACACTGGACGGCGTTGACGTGGTGATGGCGCATCCCCAGGCTTTGGCCCAATGCCAGAACTGGCTGTCGCAGCACCTGCCCAAGGCAGAAAAGCGGGCCGTGTCCAGCAACGCTGAGGGTGCTCGTCTGGCGGCCACCAACCCGGCATGGGCAGGTATCGCCAGCGAACGTGCTGCCGCCCAGTTCGGCCTGCACATCGTCTCGCACGCTGTTCAGGATGAGGCCTACAACCGCACCCGCTTTGCCGTGATCGCCCTGCCCCAGACCCTGGCCATGCCGCCCGCCTCGGGCCGCGACTGCACGAGTCTGGTGGTCTCGGTTCCGAACCGGCCCGGCGCGGTGCACGACCTGCTCGTGCCGCTCAAGAACAACGGCGTGTCGATGACACGTTTCGAATCGCGCCCAGCCAAGTCGGGCCAGTGGGAGTACTACTTCTACATCGACATCGCTGGCCACCCATCGCAGCCCCATGTGGCTGCCGCACTGCAAGAGCTCCAGGGTCTGTGCGCTTTTTACAAGGTGCTGGGCGCATACCCGGTGAACGAATGATGTTTGAACAACTGGGATTGATCGGCTGCGGCATGATGGGCGGCTCGTTTGCGCTGGCCCTCAAGCGCGCCGGTCTGGTCAAGCGCGTGGTCGGCTACAGCAAGTCGCCTTCCACCACCGAACGTGCACGCCAGTTGGGTGTGATCGACGTGGAAGCGCCCTCTGCGCTGCTCGCCGTGTCGGGTGCAGATCTCGTGCTGTTGGCGGTGCCGGTGTCTGCCACGGAAGCCACCTTCAAGGCCATCCGCCATCTGGTGCGCGGCGACGTTCTGATCATGGACGTGGGCTCGACCAAGCGCGAAGTGATCGATGCCGCGCGCCGAGTGTTGAAGGACCAGGTGGGCGTGTTCGTGCCCACACACCCGATCGCGGGCAAGGAACTCGCCGGCGTCGACCATGCCGATCCCGATCTGTACAAGGGCCGCCAGGTCATCCTCACGCCGATCGAACGCACGCTCACCGCCCAATTGGAAAAAGCGCACAAGGTGTGGACCGCGTTGGGCTGCCACGTCAAGCAGATGTCGCCCGAGGCGCACGACGCGGCCTACGCAGCGGTCAGCCACTTGCCGCACCTGGTGGCGTTTGCCTTGATGAACGGCATCCACAGCCAACCGCAGGCCGAGGACTTCCTGTCACTCGCTGGCCCGGGTTTTCGCGATTTCACGCGCATTGCCGCCAGCGACCCGGTGGTCTGGCGCGACATCCTGATGTCCAACCGCGAAGAGCTGCTGGGGCAGTCGCGTTTGTTCCAGCGCGCCCTGCAGGCGCTGGAGACCGCCATCAACGCCGACAACCCGGACGCGCTGGAGGCCTTGATCGATCAAGCCAGCAGTGCTCGCGCCCATTGGCGCATGTCCGCCATCAAGCCCCAGGGCTGAGGCCGCGCAGGCGGCCTGTTCGCGTCTTCGCGCATGTACTCCATTCCTTTTCTCGACCTCCCTCCGCTGGCCAATGCGGGCGGCACCGTGCGCCTGCCGGGCTCCAAAAGCATTTCCAACCGGGTGCTGCTGCTGGCCGCCCTGAGCGAAGGCCACACCGACGTGGCCGATCTGCTGGACTCCGACGATACGCAGGTGATGCTGAACGCCTTGCGCCAGCTGGGCTGTCGCATCGAACCGCAACCCGATGGCACCTTGCGCGTGCACGGCCTGGGCGGACAACTCCCCGTGCGGCAGGCGCGACTTTTTCTCGGCAATGCCGGCACGGCCATGCGCCCGCTCACCGCAGCCCTGGCCCTGCTCGCATCCACACACGGCGCCGAGTTTGAACTCAGCGGTGTGCCGCGCATGCACGAGCGACCGATTGGTGATCTGGTGGACGCTTTGCGGCAACTGGGCTGCGCCGTGGGCTGTCTGGGCCAGGAAGGCTACCCGCCACTCAAACTGGGCACGGGCTCACCGCTGACACTGCAACTCGACCAAGCCATCCGCGTGCGCGGCGACGTCTCCAGCCAGTTCCTCACGGCACTGTTGCTGGCGCTGCCGCTGGTGGCGCAACAACAAGCCATCGTCATCGATGTGGTGGGCGAACTCATCTCGCGCCCCTACATCGAGATCACTCTGAACCTGCTGTCGCGCTTCGGGGTCGACGTGCAACGCGATGGTTGGCAGCGCTTCACCATCCCGGCTGGCAGCCGCTACCGTTCGCCCGGGCGCATCCCGGTGGAGGGTGACGCATCGTCGGCCAGCTATTTCATTGCGCTGGGCGCCATCGCGCCTGGCAGCCAAGGCATCACCATCGAAGGCGTGGGCCTGGCCTCCATCCAGGGCGACATCCGCTTCGTTGAAGCGGCCCGTCTCATGGGCGCCGAGATCACCGGCGAGGCCAACCGCCTGCACATCCGGCGCGGCGCCTGGCCACTCAAGGCCATCGAGCTCGACTGCAATCACATTCCCGACGCAGCCATGACGCTGGCCGTGATGGCCCTCTACGCCGACGGCACGACCACGCTGCGCAACATCGCCAGTTGGCGCGTGAAGGAAACCGACCGCATCGCCGCGATGGCCAACGAATGCCGCAAGCTGGGCGCCACGGTCGAAGAAGGCGCAGATTTCATCCGCATCACGCCGCCCGCGGCGTGGCTCCCCGCGAGCATCCACACCTACGACGACCATCGCGTGGCCATGTGCTTCTCGCTCGCCGCCTTCAACCCGGCGGGGTTGCCGGTGCGCATTGAAGACCCAAAATGTGTGGGTAAGACCTTCCCAGACTATTTCGAGGCCTTGTTCGAGGTGTGCAGCACGCCAGCACAGGCCATCCCAGTCATCTGCATCGACGGCCCCACAGCCTCCGGCAAAGGAACCCTGGCCTCGCAACTGGCGCAGCGCCTGGGCTATCACCTGCTCGACTCGGGGGCCCTCTACCGGGCCACGGCGCTCGCAGCGCAAGACGCTGGCGTGTCGCTGGACGACGAACCGGCGCTGGCCCGCCTGGCGGCGCAACTGCCGCTGGCGTTCCGTGACCACAAGGTGTTTCTGGGTGGCCGCGACATCACCGACCCCCTACGCCTGGAATCCACCGGCGGCATGGCGTCCCGGGTCTCCCAACACCTGGCGGTGCGATCCGCGCTGCACGGCTTGCAACAGAGCTTTCGGCGCCTGCCCGGCCTGGTGGCCGACGGGCGCGACATGGGCACGGTGATCTTCCCGGACGCGACTCTGAAGGTCTTTCTGACCGCCACCGCAGAACAACGCGCCCAGCGGCGCCATAAGCAATTGATTTCAAAGGGAATTGCTGCTAACATCGACGGTCTTTTGGCAGACTTGCGAGAACGTGATTTGCGGGACTCATCCCGAACACATGCGCCCCTCAAGCCCGCCGAAGATGCCTTGAAACTGGACAACTCCGAACTGGACATCGAAGCATCGGTGCAGGTGGTGATGAACTGGTGGCAAAGCAAAACGGCGTTCTCGGGGAACTGAGCACGCACCACAAACGGCCCTGACGGCACAGCCGGGCGCTCCCAGCCCGCATGTCATAAGGTTCTTTTCAACCAACCCCGCGGTGTCTCGCACCGCAATGTCAACGCCGCCCACACGTCGATCCCTGCGCAAACCGAGTCACCTTGGTTGACGGCGCCGACGCTGAGTGGTTTTAGGAAATTCAATGTCTGAATCATTTGCCGCCCTGTTCGAAGAGTCCCTGAAACGCGCCGAAATGCGCTCGGGCGAAGTCATCACCGCTGAAGTTGTTCGCATCGAACACAGCCACGTGGTGGTCAACGCCGGTCTGAAGTCGGAAGCCTATGTGCCGCTGGCCGAATTCAAGAACGACCTGGGTGAACTCGAAGTGCAGGTTGGCGACTTCGTCTCCGTCGCTATCGACTCCGTGGAAAACGGTTTCGGCGACACCCTGCTGTCGCGCGACAAGGCCAAGCGCCTGGCCTCGTGGATGTCCCTGGAGAAAGCACTCGAGTCGGGCGAATTCGTCACCGGCACGACCTCCAGCAAGGTCAAGGGCGGCCTGAAAGTCATGGTCAACGGCATCAGCGCCTTCCTGCCGGGCTCGCTGGTCGACAGCCGTCCGACCAAGGACCTGACCCCGTACGAAAACAAGACCCTGGAATTCAAGGTCATCAAGCTTGACCGCAAGCGCAACAACGTGGTGCTGAGCCGCCGTGCCGTGGTGGAAGCCTCCATGGGCGAAGAGCGCGCCAAGCTGATGGACACCTTGAAAGAAGGCGCCATCGTTCACGGCGTGGTCAAGAACATCACCGAATACGGTGCGTTCGTGGACCTCGGCGGCATCGACGGTCTGCTGCACATCACCGACATGGCATGGCGTCGTGTGCGCCACCCAAGCGAAGTGGTGCAGGCTGGCCAGGAAATCACCGCCAAGATCCTGAAGTTCGACACCGAGAAGCACCGCGTCTCGCTGGGTCTGAAGCAAATGGGCGACGACCCATGGATGGGCGTTGCCCGCCGCTACCCACAAAGCACCCGCATGTTCGGCAAGATCACCAACATCGCCGACTACGGCGCGTTTGTGGAACTCGAGCCAGGCATCGAAGGTCTGGTTCACGTGTCCGAAATGGACTGGACCAACAAGAACGTGGCCCCTTCCAAGCTGGTGTCGCTGGGCGACGAAGTCGAAGTCATGGTGCTCGACATCGACGAAGACAAGCGCCGCATCTCGCTGGGCATGAAGCAGTGCCGTGCCAACCCATGGCACGAGTTTGCCGAGCAGACCAAGCGCGGTGACCGCGTCAAGGGCCCGATCAAGTCGATCACCGACTTCGGCGTGTTCGTGGGTCTGGCTGCCGGCATCGACGGCCTGGTTCACCTGTCCGACCTGTCGTGGAACGAAACCGGCGAAGCCGCCGTGCGCAACTACAAGAAGGGCCAGGAAGTCGAAGCGATCGTGCTGGCCATCGACGTGGAGCGCGAGCGCATCTCCCTGGGCATCAAGCAGCTCGACGGCGATCCATTCACCACCTTCGCAGCGGTGAACGACAAGGGTTCCATCGTGACCGGCAAGGTCAAGACCGTGGACGCCAAGGGTGCCGAGATCGACCTGGGCGAAGACGTTTTGGGTTACCTGCGTGCCAGCGAAATCAGCCGTGACCGTGTGGAAGACGCACGCAACATGCTGAAAGAAGGCGACGAAGTCACCACCGTGGTGGTGAACATCGACCGCAAGACGCGCAACATCCAGTTGTCCATCAAGGCCAAGGACGCCGCTGACCAGCAGGAAGCCATGGCAAGCCTGAGCCAGCAGTCCTCGCGCGAAAGCGCCGGCACCACCAGCCTGGGCGCCCTGCTGCGCGCCAAGCTGGACAACAACAACGGCTAAGCACGATTGCCGGCGCCTGGTCAGCCGCCCGCCTCACCGCGGGTTCCCTGACCGGGCGCCGGTTCTTGAATGCCCAAGTCCAAACCCGAACACATGACCCGCAGCGACCTCGTTGAAGCGTTGGCCAGCCGATTTGGCCAGCTCACTCACCGCGACGCCGAGTTTGCCGTCAAGGCCATCCTCGACGCCATGGGCGATGCGTTGGTCAAAGGCCACCGAATCGAGATCCGTGGTTTTGGCAGTTTTTCGGTCAATCGCCGATCGCCGCGTGTGGGCCGCAACCCGCGTTCTGGCGAGAGCGTGATGATTCCAGAGAAGCGTGTGCCGCACTTCAAGCCGGGCAAGGCCCTGCGCGAACAGGTGGACGCCAGGACGGCCGAAATTCTCGGACTTGAACCGAAGAAACCCACGTGACGGCCGCCGCTCCAGCAGCGACCTGATCGCTACAATCGCCCCACCACAAAGGGGACGAATTGAAATACCTGATGTGGCTGCTCAACGCAGCCATCTTTTTTGTGTTGTTCGCCTTCGCGCTGAACAACCAGGACAGCGTGACGCTCAACCTGTTCTTCGGCGCCAGCTGGCAGGCGCCGCTGGTGCTCGTGATTTTGGTTGCACTCGTGCTGGGCGTGTTTCTCGGCGTGCTCGTCATGCTGCCTCTGTGGCTGCGGGCCAAACGATCACGGCGACGTGCGGCCTCGGCCGCCGTGGCCAGCACCTCGTTCGACGCCGACTCCACACTCTTTCCCGACCCCATCGACCGCCGCCATGGACTTTGATTTCACCTGGCTGCTCTGGAGCCTGCCCCTCGCGTTTGCAGCAGGCTGGGGCGCATCCCGCCTGGATCTTCGCCAGTGGCGCATGGAAAGCCGCCAGGCGCCCAAGGCCTACTTCCGCGGCCTGAACCACCTGCTCAACGAACAACAGGACCAGGCGATCGACGCCTTCATCGAGGCCGTGCAGAACGACCCCGACACAGCCGAGCTGCACTTCGCCCTGGGCAACCTGTTCCGCCGCCGCGGCGACTACGACCGCGCGGTGCGTGTGCACGAGCACCTGCTCTCGCGCGCCGACCTGAGCAACAAAGACCGCGACCGCGCACAACACGCGTTGGCGCTGGACTTTCTCAAGGCGGGCCTGCTGGACCGCGCCGAAGCGGCACTCAACAAGTTGCAGGGCTCGGCATTCGAGGGGGAGGCCTTGCTGGCGCTGCTGGGCATCTATGAGCGCTCGCGCGACTGGGCTCACGCACGGGTCATTGCCGAACGCCTGGAAACGGCCGAACAAGGCAGCTTCGCGCCGCGCCTGGCGCATTACCTGTGTGAGCAGGCCGAAATAGCGCAGCGCACGGGTGACACGGCAGGCGCGCTGAAGCTTCTGGACGAGGCGGTGCAGCGTGCCCCCCAACTGGCGCGCGGCTGGATGGCACTCTCAGCCCTTCGTGCGCAAACAGGCGATGTCTCATCGGCCTTCAATGCGCTGGTTCAGTTGAATCGCCATGCCCCGCAATACCTGCCGCTGGCAGCACAACAGTTCGCCGTGCTAGCGCGCCAGAGCGGGCGTGAAACCGAGGCCGTCGCGCTGCTGCAGGCCAGCCACGATCGGGCCGCTTCGGTGGACGTGACCGAGGCGCTGGCCTCGCTCAGTCCAGACCCTCAAGCAGCAAGAGCGCGCTACTTGAGCCACCTGGAGCGCGAACCATCACTGGTGATCACGTCGCAATGGCTGGCGGGGGAAACCCTGTCCGACGCCTCCGCGCAAGAACGCGTGAAACGTGCGCTGGACCAAGCCAGCGGGCCACTCAAGCGCTACCGCTGTGCGGCCTGCGGCTTCGAGGCCCGCCAGCACTTCTGGCAGTGCCCCGGCTGCCAAGCCTGGGACAGCTACCCAGCGCGCAGGGTTGAAGAGTTGTAGGCCAGGTCACACCTCTCCGCAGCCGCCACCACCCGGTGTGTGGATCTCGAAAATGTCACCAGGCTTCATTTCGGCCTGACCGATGTGGCCCAGTTCCTCGACGGAGCCGTCTGAGCGCACTACCCGATTGACCCCGACCTTGCCTGGCTGACCGCCAGCCATGCCGAAGGCCCCATGCAGGCGGCCGTTGGACAGGATGCTTGCCGTCATGTCCTCAAGGAAGCGCACGCGTCGCACGCCGCCGTGACCACCCGTCCAACGGCCCTTGCCGCCCGAGCCTTCACGGATTTCATAGCTCTCCAGCCGCACCGGGAACCGGAACTCCAGCACCTCCGGGTCGGTCAAGCGTGAATTGGTCATGTGGGTCTGCACCACGCTCGTGCCGTCAAAGCCCCCGACAACCTTACCTCCCGCATCGGTCACAACCCCCGCACCGCTGCCGCCCGAGATCGTCTCGTAGTACTGGTGCATCGCGTTGCCAAAGGTGAAGTTGTTCATGGTGCACTGGCTCGCGGCCATCACGCCGAGCGCACCGTACAGCGCGTTGGTGATGCAACTGGAGGTCTCCACGTTGCCAGCCACCACCGAGGCAGGCGGGTTGGGATTGAGCATCGAGCCCGGCGGGATGATCACATTGAGCGGCTTCAGGCAGCCGGCATTGAGCGGGATGTCGTCGTCCACCAAGGTACGGAACACGTAGAGAACGGCCGCCATGCACACCGCGGTGGGCGCGTTGAAGTTGTTGAGTTGCTGGGCCGAGGTGCCGGTGAAGTCGATCTCCGCGCTGCGCTGCGCGGCATTGACCCGCACCGCCACCTGAATCTGCGCGCCGTTGTCCAACGGCAGGGTGAATGCACCGTCCTTGAGGCGCGTGATGACCCGCCTCACCGACTCTTCGGCGTTGTCCTGCACGTGCCGCATGTAGGCCTGCACCACGTCCAGACCGAACTGATCGACCATCTTGCGCAGTTCCTGCACACCCTTCTCGTTGGCCGCAATCTGGGCCTTGAGATCGGCCATGTTTTGCTGAGGGTTCCGGGAAGGAAACTCGCCGCTTTGCAACAGAGCCACCATCTCGGCCTCCAGCAGGACGCCACGATCCACCAGCTTCACGTTGTTGATCTGCACACCTTCTTCTTCGATGCGCGTGGAGAACGGAGGCATGGAGCCCGGCGTTATGCCACCGATGTCGGCATGGTGGCCGCGTGAGCCCACATAAAAGGTTGGCTCACCACCCAGGTAGACGGGCGTGATCACGGTCACGTCGGGCAGGTGTGTGCCGCCATGGTAAGGATCGTTGAGCGCGTACACATCGCCACGCTGCATCTTGCCGGCGTTCTCGCGGATCACGGTCTTGATGCTCTCGCCCATGGAGCCCAGGTGCACCGGCATGTGCGGCGCATTGGCGATCAGGTTGCCTTGCGCGTCGAACAGAGCGCACGAGAAATCGAGTCGCTCCTTGATGTTGACCGAGTACGCCGTGTTCTGAAGTTGCAGGCCCATCTGCTCTGCGATGTTCATGAACAGGTTGTTGAAAACCTCCAACAGGACGGGATCCACCTTGGTCCCCACGGCGTAGGTCACGGTTCTCGGCACGCGGCGGTCCAGCACGAGGTGATCGAGTGCAGTCAGCACGGCCTCCCAGCCGGGCTCCACCACCGTCGTGGCGTTCTTCTCTGCAATGATCGCAGGGCCCGGAATCACATCACCTGGGCGCAGATCCTCGCGCACCACCAGGGCAGCCTCCAGCCATTGGCCACCGGAATACATGCGCACAGTCTCGCGTCGCGGCACTTCGCGGGGTTCCTGCGTCTCAAACCTGGGTTCGTCTGGCGCATCGCCAGCAACCACAGCCTCCACCGATACCGCCTCCACCACGAGGCGCTTGCCCTGCATGAGGAAGGCGAAGCGCTGGCGGTATGCAGATTCAAAGCCCGCCTGGATCGTCGCGAGATCCCCGAAGGGCACGACCAGTGCGGAATCGCTGCCTTCGTAGCGCACATGCACCCGGTGGTGCAACCTGGCTTCGCCCGCATTCACCTGCTGGCGTTCCAGTTCGGCTTGCGCTGCAGCACCCAACGCATCGAGTCTTTCGGCAATCAGGGGCAAGGAGGCTGCCGCCAGAGGCAACTCCACCGCTTGCTCTCGAATCACGTTTTGATCGGCCAGTCCCATGCCGTAGGCGCTAAGCACGCCAGCGAGCGGGTGCACGAAAACGCGCGTCATGCCCAGCGCATCGGCGACCAGGCAGGCGTGTTGCCCCCCTGCACCACCAAAGCATTGCAGCGTGTAGCGCGTGACGTCGTAGCCGCGTGCGACCGAAATTTTCTTGATCGCATTCGCCATCTGCTGAACGGCGATGTTGATGAACCCTTCAGCCACCTCTTCAGGCTGTCGCCCGGTCTGCGTTGCCAACTCACCGAACCGCACCTGCACGGCCTCCAGGCTCAGCGCTTCATCGGCCTTGGGCCCGAACACCTTCGGAAAGTATCGCGGCTGGATCTTGCCAGTCATCACATTCGCATCGGTCACCGCCAGTGGTCCGCCGCGGCGGTAGCTGGCAGGACCGGGGTTGGCGCCCGCACTCTCGGGACCAACCCGGAAGCGCGCGCCATCGAAAGCCAAAATGGATCCGCCGCCAGCGGCCACAGTGTGGATGCTCATCATGGGTGCGCGCATGCGCACGCCTGCCACCTGGGTTTCAAACTCGCGCTCGAATTCGCCTGCGTAGTGCGAAACATCGGTGGACGTGCCGCCCATATCAAAACCAATGACCTTGTCCTGTCCCGCCAGACCAGCCGTACGGGCCATGCCCACGATGCCACCGGCCGGGCCGGAGAGGATCGCGTCCTTGCCATGGAAGGCCCGGGCGTCGGTCAGTCCACCAGACGACTGCATGAAGAAGAGCTTGACACCGGGCATCTCGCCAGCCACTTGTTCCACGTAGCGCCGCAAGATGGGAGACAGATAGGCATCCACCACCGTCGTGTCGCCACGGCTCACGAACTTCATCATCGGGCTGGTTTCGTACGAGGTGCTCACCTGCGTGAAGCCGACCTCACGCGCGATGCGGCTGGCGGCTTGCTCATGCGCGGTGAAGCGGTAGCCGTGCATGAACACAATGGCCAGACTGCGCAATCCTCGCGAGAAAGCGATCAACAGATCGGCGCGCAATGTCGACTCATCCAGCGGCTGAAGCACATCGCCGTGTGCGCTCATGCGTTCCTGAGCCTCGATCACGTCGCTGTACAGCAGCTCTGGCAACACAATGCGGCGGTCAAACAGGCGTGGGCGGTTTTGGTAAGCGATGCGCAGTGCGTCGCGAAAGCCACGTGTGGTCACGAGCAGCGTGGGCTCTCCCTTTCGCTCGAGCAGCGCGTTGGTGGCCACTGTCGTGCCCATCTTCACACATTCCACCAACGCAGGCGTCACCGGCTCGCCAGGCTTCAAGCCCAGCAGGTGGCGAATGCCTGCCACCGCCGCATCGCGGTATTGCTCGGGATTTTCGGACAGCAGCTTGTGGGTGGTGAGCGATCCGTCAGGCCTTTTGGCCACGATGTCGGTGAAGGTGCCTCCGCGGTCGATCCAGAACTGCCAGCGGGGATCCAATGGGGTGATGTTGTCTTGCATGATGTGAGCGTTTTAACGTTGAAGGTAGTAAGGAATGAAGATCAGATTGGCTTCGCTGCCGACCGACTTCACCCACTCACGGGAGAATCTTTCACCCAGGCGTTTGAAGTCATCCTCGAACGCTTTCGGCACCCGGCTGACCGTCATGCCTCGGCGCTGCAACTCCAGCGCCGACTCGTTGGCCAGCGCCTCGCTCATGGCCCATCCGCGGGCTTCGGCGCGCGCAGCAGCCTGGGTCAAAGCGTCACGGTCCGAAGGCGTCAAGGCGTCGAATGCCTTGGCGTTGACGAAAACGATGTTCTTGGGAAACCACGCATTGATTTCATAGAAATGGTTGATCTGGTCCCACACGCGGTTTTCCACACCGGTCACAGCGGATGTGATCATGGTGTCCACCTTGCGGCTGGCAAAAGCCTGGTTGACCTCGACCATGGGCACATCCACAGGCGATGCGCCGAGCATTTCTGCAATGCGTACCGTCGACTGGTTGTATGTGCGCATGCGCACACCCGCGAAGTCCGCCTTTGTGCGCACAGGCTTGTTGCTGAACAAGCCTTGTGGAGGCCAGGGTACGACATACAAAGGCTTCAGCCCCCGTGCAGCAAAGTGTTTCTCGATCAACGGCCGCTGCACATGCCAGAGGCGCCGGGCATCGGCGTAACTGTGCACCACAAATGGAATGGAATCCGCGCCTGCGATCGGGATCTCACCCACCATACTGGTCATGATGGTCTCGCCCGCCTGCGCCCGTCCGTCCTGCACGGCTTGACGGATGTCGGCGAGCTTGAACATCGTGTTGTTGGGGCGCAGATCAATCCGCAGCGCACCCGTCGTGGCTTGCTCCACATCGCTGGCGAACAGCGCGAGATTTTGTGTGTGAAATGAATCCTCCCTGTAGCCGGAAGCGAGTTGCCAACGCGTCTGTGCGTGTGTCACCGAGACTGCGGCAAGTGCGAGAAGCAGAAGGAACTTCATGGGCAACTCCAGAGAGGTGTGGAAAGCTTGGATCGAATCAGATCAGGTCTGCATCCGCTGGGGCAACCACAGCACGATGTCGGGGACGAAGTACGTGAGAAACACCGCCACCAGCATCAGCAAGAACAATGGCAAAGCAGTGCGAGCAATCCAGGTCACTTCGCGTCGGGTCAGACCCTGGATCACGAAAAGGTTGAAGCCCACGGGTGGTGTGATCTGCGCCATTTCGACAACCAGCACGATGAAAATACCGAACCAGATCAGGTCGAATCCAGCGGCCTCCACGGTGGGCAGCAGCACGGCAATGGTGAGCACCACCATGGAAATGCCGTCGAGGAAACATCCGAGCACAATGAAGAACACGATGAGCAACAGCATCAGGTTGAACGGAGAGAGGTTCAAACCGCCGATGAACTCGGCCAAGTGACGCGGCAGACCGATGAAGCCCATGGCCAGCGTGAGGAAGGCGGCACCCGCCAAGATCAACCCGATCATGCAGTAGATGCGGCAAGCGGCGGCCAATCCGTCCTTGAAGCGTGCCCAATCCAGGGAACCCTCGATCTTGGCCAGCACCAGCGCCCCTCCCACACCCAGCGCCGCGGCTTCGGTGGCGGTCGCAATGCCGCTGTAAATGCCGCCCAGCACCAGTGCAATGAGTGAAACGACCGGGATCAGGTGTCGCGAGGCATGGATCTTTTGACCAAAGCTCATCGCAGCATCTGCGGCCGGCACTTTGTCCTTGTTGAACAGAGCCCAGACAATGATGTAGCCCATGAACAGCGCCGCGAGCATCAAACCGGGAATCACGCCCGCCAGGAACAACTTGGCAATCGACACGTTCGCAGCCACACCGTAAACGATCATGATGATCGAAGGCGGGATCAGCAGACCCAGCGTACCCGCACCGGCCAATGTCCCCACCGAGATATCTTCGGGATACCCGCGTTTCTTCAGCTCGGGCAGGGTGATCTTGCCGATGGTGGCGCAGGTCGCCGCCGACGAACCGGAGATCGCGGCGAAGATGGTGCAACCGACCACGTTGGTGTGCAGCAGCCGACCTGGCAGGCGATCGAGCCAGGGGGCCAGCCCTTTGAACATGTCATCGGAGAGTTTGCTTCGGAACAGGATCTCACCCATCCACAGAAAGAGCGGAAGCGCGGTGAGTGTCCAACTGGAGGTCGACCCCCAGATGGTCAACACCATGCTGTCACCCACCGGGCGCGAGGTGAAAAGCTCCATGCCGATCAGCGCCACCGCCAGCAGAGACAGACCAATCCAGAGACCGCCGCCCAGCAGGGCCAGCAGCAACACCATCAGGCCTGCAGCAATCAAGATATCCATGGGAGTTCCTTCTAGGGATGCGGTTTATTCGATGTGGGCGGCTTCGGTGCTCACCGCAATGAAGTGGCCACCCTGCCAACGCATCACGATCGCGTGCGCAAACGACAGCGCAAAGCCGACGCAACCCAATGCCATGCCGATCTGCGGAATCCAAAGCGGGGTGGCGTCAGCACCTGGAGAAATATCGTGCGTGGTCCAGGACATCCAGACCAGACGGATGGCGAACCAGGCGAGCGTGAGCGCGATAGCAAGACCTCCGAAGAGACAGACCCATTCCAACGCGCCTCGGGCACGGACGGGCAAACGGTCTAGTAGCAGAGTCACTCGAATGTGATCGCCGCGCTGCAAGGTGGCAGGCAAGGCAAGGAACAGTGCACAGGCAATGGCATAGCCCGCGTAGGCATCCAGGCCTGGAATATCCCACTGCACTTCGCGCGCCACGACACCGAGAAGAACCGAGGCGAAAGCTGCGACCATGGACACGCACGACAGGAACAGCAGCCCCTGATAAAAACGAAAGACGAGTTGAGACACCGCGCTCTCCAGAATTCGGTTGAAAGGAACACGTGGGGGCTGCAGCGGGCGGGCACCAAGACCCGCCCGCTGGAGAAATCGCTTACCGGCTGCGGTAAGCGTCGATGACGGTCTGGCCCTCGGGACCAGCGGTCTTGAGCCAGTCAGCGGTCATGGTTTCGCCGATCGCGGCGAGTTCTTTCTTGAGGCTGTCCGAAGGCTCGGCAATCGTCATGCCTTTGGCACCCAGCTCCTTGATGAATTCACCGTTGAGCTGCTCACTGGCGGCCCAGCCGCGTTGCTCTGCGGCGCCTGCAGCTTTGAGCACGGCTTCTTGTGTGGGCTTGTCCAGCGCATCGAAGGCCTTCTGGTTTACCACCGTGGCATTGCGCGGCAACCAGGCGCTGACCGGATAGAAGTACTTCACCTGCTCATACAGCTTGCTCTCGACACCGCTGGCGCTCGACGTCAGGAAGTTTTGCACCCCACCCGTGGCCAGCGCCTGAGGCAGCTCGGCCAGCTGGATGGTGACCGGCTGCGCCTTGAGCAACTGCGCGATACGCGTGGTCGCAGGGTTGTAGGCACGCATCTTGGTGCCAGCCAGATCTGAAGGCGCGTTCACCGGCTTGATGGAGTAGAGCGACTGACCAGGCCATGGCACGGTAAAGAGAACTTTCATGCCTTGCGAGCTCAGCAGCTTGTCCTGAACAGGCTTACCGGCTTCATACAGACGCTTGGCTGCGGGGTAGCTGGTGGCCAGGAATGGAATGGAATCGAGACCGAACAGCGGGTTTTCATTGGCTGCACCCGACAGGATGAATTCAGCCGCTGGCACCTGTCCGGTTTGCACTGCGCGCTTGATCTCGTTGGCCTTGTAGAGCGAACCGCCCGGATGCACGGTGATCTTGAGTTTGCCGCCCGTGATCTGGTCCACTTCGTTGGCGAACTGCTGCACGTTCTGGGTCTGGAAGCTGTTGGCGGAATAGCCAGTGGGGAGATCCCACTTGGTTTGCGCCGAAGCGGCGGCGGCGAGGGTTACAGCGGAAAGACAAAACAGAATATTTTTCATCGTTGGCTCCTGGTTAAAAACTGGCTAGCTGGTGATTGAGAAGGTCCGTGATCAGCATCGCGCCGGGGGCGTGGGTGATGCAGAACACGGGGCGGGCCTGCTGGATGGCGGCTTGCGGTGTCACACCGCAAGCCCAGAACACCGGCAGTTCATCGGGCAGCACGTCCACCGCATCGCCGAAGTCGGGTTTTGAGATGTCGTGAATACCGATCAGAGACGGATCACCGATGTGCACCGGTGCACCGTGCACGTTGGGGAAGCGCGATGTCACCTGCACGGCGCGAATGGCATCTGCCGACTTGAGCGGACGCATGGACACCACCAGCGGGCCACCGAAGGGACCAGCAGCTTCGGTGGGAATGTTGGTCCGGTACATGGCCACGTTGCGGCCCTGCTCGACATGGCGCAACGGCAGTCCCGCGGCCATGAGCGCCTGTTCGAAAGAGAACGAACAACCGATCACGAAACTCACCAGGTTTTCGCGCCAGAGGTTCGTGATGTCCGTGGGCTCGTCAACCAGCTCGCCATGGCGCCAGACGCGGTAGCGCGGCAGGTCGGAGCAGATGTTGATATCAGCTCCCAGCGTGGACAGGAGGCGCTGGCCGGGCTCGGACACCGCCAGGAGGGGACAGGGTTTGGGGTTGCGTTGGCAGAAGCGCAAAAAGTCCAGGGCCAGCGTATCGGGCAGGATCACCAGATTGCCCTGCACGTGCTCGTCTGCGAGACCGCTGGTGTGTGAACTCCACAGCCCTTGGCGAATCAGGCTGCGGACATGCGAGGCACTCTGCATGCCCTCGTGCCCGAACACATCCACCGCCAGTTGGGGAGCTGATTCCACCGCGTCTCCTGTTGTTTTCGCATGTCACCTTGATGACGATGGGCGGATTGTGGAGGGCGATCAGCAGGAGTTCAAATTCAAAATATTTCGCTTACCTCATCGATTTTTCTTGTGCTCAAGAACGGGGCACAGTGCGCTTCGATGGTGCACGCGCGACTCGAACCTTGGTGCCGAACTGTGCTTCGACGAAGGCCAACGCCGACTGAACCACCGTTTCAACAGCGTTGGTGGAGGGGTCCGTCCGATAACTTGCATGAATGGGCAACGGCTGTAACGCACTGTCACAGGCCAGCGGGCGCAGGTCGGGATAGTTCTGCATGCGCTGCACCGCGTAGAGCGGAAGGGTGGCGACACCGAAGCCACCTTGCACGAGTTGCACCATGGCCGAAATGGATGAGATGGTGTGCATGCGCCCGGGCTCCACGCCTTCTTGCCGAAACAGGTCGATGAGTGCCACATGGGGGTGTGAGCCACGCTGGAAGGTCAGCAATTCAAGACTGGCCAAATCGCTCAGGGCATAGCGGCGCTTGCGATGAAGTTGTGCGTGCCCCATGAACACCATCGCCATCGGCGGCAGGCTGCGGCTGCGCACACCGTCGGCCGCTGCGGGCAAGGCAGCGAACACGATGTCCTGCGTGCCGCGCTGCACCTGTTCCACCAGGATGGGCGTCGTTTCCACAGTGAGCTCCAGTGCCAGCGCAGGGTGGTCAGCACGCAGTTTTTCGATCCACGGGATCAACCACGAATGGAGCACCGATTCGATGGCTCCGATGCGCAGCGACACCGCCAGCGCAGCACCCGACCCCATTTCGGCTTTCACCTCGCGCTGCAATTCGAGCAGCCGCTGGGCGTAGGTGAAAAAGCGCGTTCCCGCCACGGTCAGGCGGAACTGCTTCTCGCGCCGGTCCAGCAGCAGCACACCCAACTCCTCCTCCAGTGCCGCAATGCGGCTGGACATGGCCGACTGCGTGAGAAAAAGCTTCTCGGCCGCTCGCGTGACACTCTTGAGCGAGGCCACCCAATAGAAGGCTTCGACAAACCGCAGGTTCATGTTGTCCACCTCCGGGGAAATACCCGGGCAGTTGGCCCGGTATTTGCATTTATGCTGGGGATTCTCGTCATCCAACCATTGTCCCGGAGAAACCATGAAGCTCACATTCGCAACGATCACCGCAGCGCTGGTGCTGGGTTCAGCCGCTCAGGCACAGACCAAGTGGGACCTGCCGGCAGCGTATCCCGCCGCCAACTTCCATTCCGTCAACCTCGCCACCTTTGCCAGCGACGTGGAGAAAGCCACCGCCGGCAAGTTGCAGATCACCGTGCACCCTGGCGCATCGCTGTTCAAGGCGCCTGAAATCAAGCGCGCCGTGCAAGGCGGGCAAGCCCAGATCGGAGAGATCCTGCTGGCCGCCTACCAGAACGAATGGCAGATGTTCGGTGCCGACGGCCTGCCGTTCCTGGCCACGAGCTACGCCGACTCGATGAAGCTTTATCAGGCGCAGAAGCCGATTCTTGAAAAGAAACTCGCCGAGCAAGGCATGACCCTGCTCTACACCGTGGCCTGGCCACCGCAAGGCATCTACAGCAAGAAGCCTGTGGCCAGCGCGGCCGACCTCAAGGGCAGCAAATGGCGCGCCTACAGCCCGGCCACCTCGCGCATTGCAGAACTGGTGGGAGCCCAGCCGGTGACCGTGCAGGCAGCCGAACTGTCGCAAGCGCTGGCCACCGGTGCGGTCGAGACCAACATGACCTCGGGCGCCACCGGTGTGGACAGCAAACTGTACGAGCACCTGAAGTTCTATTACGACGTGCAGGCATGGCTGCCGAAGAACGCGATCATCGTGAACAAGCGCGCGTTCGATGCGCTGGACAAGCCCACGCAGGACGCACTGCGCAAAGCCGGCGCTGATGCCGAAGCACGCGGCTGGGCTGCTTCGCAAAAGGTCAACACCGACACGTTGGCCATCCTCAAAACCAACGGCATGGCGGTGGAGCCACCGTCCGCTGCGCTCAAGGCCGACATGCAGAAGGTGGGCGAAACCATGCTCAAGGAATGGCTGGACAAAGCCGGTCCTGATGGCCAGGCCATGCTCGACGCGTACAGGAAGTAAATGCGAAAAGCGCTCGATGCTCTCTACCTCGGCGCGGCCTGGTTGGCCGCGCTTTTCATGATCGGTGTGCTGGTCATGGTGCTGCTCTCCATGCTGGGGCGCATGCTCCAGTTCTACGTGCCGGGCACCGACGCCTACGCCGGCTACGCCATGGCGGGCGCCGGCTTCCTGGCGCTGGCGCACACGCTCAAGAGCGGCGAACACATCCGCGTGACGCTGATCATCAGCAAGCTCACCGGCGGTGCGCGGCGCGGGCTTGAATTGTGGTCACTCACGGTGGCGGTGCTGCTGGCTGGTTTGCTGGCGGTGTACGCGTGGCGTCTGTCCTGGCAGTCACACGAGTTCCACGACATCTCCACCTCTGCCGACGCCACGCCGCTGTGGATTCCGCAGATCCTCATGGCCGTGGGCACCACGGTGTTGCTGATCGCTTTCATTGACGAGTGGGTGCTGGAATTTCAGCGCAAACGCTCACACGACAGCGTGGAGACCCGCCATGAATGAACTGCTCGTCACCTCACTGTTGATCGTGGCCCTGTTCGCCTTGCTGGGCAGCGGTGTGTGGATCGGCCTCACGCTCGCGGGCGTGGCCTGGATCGGCATGGAAATGTTTTCGTCGCGCCCCGCGGGCGACGCCATGGCCATCACCATCTGGGGATCGGCCAGCAGCTGGACGCTGACCGCGCTGCCGCTGTTTGTGTGGATGGGCGAAATCCTGTTTCGCACCAAGTTGTCGGAGAGCATGTTCCGGGGTCTCGCGCCCTGGGTCAACGCGCTGCCGGGGCGGCTGCTGCACACCAACATCCTGGGCAGCACCATCTTCGCGGCGGTCTCGGGCTCGTCGGCCGCCACCTGCGCCACGATCGGCAAGATGACCATCCCCGAGCTCACCCGGCGCGGCTACCCACCCGAGAAGATCATCGGCTCGCTCGGGGGCGCCAGCACGCTGGGTCTGCTGATTCCGCCCTCGATCATCATGATCGTCTACGGCGTGGCGGCCGAGGTATCGATCGCCAAGCTGTTCGTGGCGGGTGTGCTGCCCGGACTCATGCTCGCCGGACTGTTCAGCGGCCACCTGATGATCTGGGCTCTGCTCAACCCGAAACAGGTGCCCAAGAGCGATGTGAGCATGACGTTGGCGCAAAAACTGAGCGAGTCGCGCCACCTGATTCCGGTGATCCTGCTCATCGGCGGGGTGATCGGCACCATCTACACGGGCATCGCCACCGCCACCGAAGCAGCCGCCGTGGGCGTGGTCGGTGCACTCATCCTCTCGGCTGCGCAAGGCTCGCTGAACTGGACCACTTTCCGAGACTCGCTGCTGGGTGCCACGCGCCTGTATTGCATGATCGCGCTGATCCTCGCGGGTGCGGCCTTCCTCACGCTGGCCATGGGCTACATCGGTCTGCCACGCCACCTTGCCGAGTTCGTCACGGGGCTGAACCTCTCGCCCGGCGTGCTGCTGTTGGCGTTGGCGCTGTTCTACATCGTGCTGGGGTGCTTTCTGGACGGCATCTCCATGATCGTGCTGACCATGGGCGTGATCCTGCCCACGGTCACCGCTGCGGGCATCGACCTGATCTGGTTCGGCATCTTCATCGTGATCGTGGTGGAGATGGCGCAGATCACACCACCGGTGGGCTTCAACCTGTTTGTGCTGCAAGGCATGACGAAGCGCGAGATCACCTGGATCGCCAAGGTCTGCATGCCCTACTTCTTCCTCATGGTGCTGGCGCTGCTGCTGCTCTGGTGGTTTCCGCAAATCGTTACCTCGTTGCCATCGAGGATGTGACCCCGCCATCCCCTAAGATGCAAGGCCCGCCACTCCACGCAGTGGCGGGCCTTTTTCGTATTGCAGATCAACAAGGATTTCCGTGTTCAAGAATGTGACGATCTACCGCATTGCGCCCGGCTGGAGCGCAACGGTGACAGACATGGAGGCCGCGCTGGACGCGGCCCGTTTCAAGCCCTGCGGTGCCACGCAGGACAAATCGGTGGGCTGGGTCGAGCCGCGTGGCGAGGCCCACGGCCCGTTGGTGGAATCGGTCGCTGGCCAGCGCATCCTCAAGCTTCAGATCGAGACCAAGGGCGTGCCCGGCTCGGTGGTGAAGAAGAAAGCGCAGGAAGAGGCGGACCACATCGAGGCCACCACCGGCCGCAAGCCCGGCAAGAAGGAAACCAAAGCCCTGCGCGAAGACGCCTTGCTGTCCTTGTTGCCGCAGGCGTTTGCGCGGCAGATGAACGTGTGGGTCTGGATCGATCTGGCCAACGGCTGGCTGGTCACGGACGCCAGCAGCCAGGGCAAGATCGACGAGGTCGTGACCGCGCTGGTCCGGGCCTTTGACGGTCTGGTCATCACCCTGCTGCAAACCGCTGTGACGCCACAGACCGCCATGACGCAATGGTTGTCTGCCACCACACCGGACGAGTGGCCGGGCGGTTTCGCGGTGGAGCGCGAATGTGAGCTGAAGTCGGGCGACGAGGAAAAGTCGTCGGTGAAATTCACCCGCCACAACCTCGCCACCGACGAGGTGCGCCAGCACATCACCGAGGGCAAGCTGCCCACGCGCCTGGCGCTGAGCTGGGAAGGCCGCATCGGCTTTTTGCTCACCGAATCGCTGCAGCTGAAGAAGATCAACTTCCTCGAAGGCGTGTTCGATGGTCGGCCCGACGAAGGCGAAAACGGCTTTGATGCCGACGTGGCCCTGTCCACCGGCGAGCTGCAGAAGCTGCTGCCCGAACTGGTGGAAGCGCTCGGTGGTGAGATGGCCTTTGGTGCCGCGCCCGCGGGCGATGCTCCAGCTGCGGCTCAGCCCGCTGCCGTGACCACTGAAGGCGACGATGAAGGCCCACCCTTCTGATTCCTGAGCCATGAACACCCTGCCCAGCGTCATTGCCATCTGCCTGGGCGCCTGCGTGGGCGCGCTGGCCCGCTGGCGGCTGGGCTTGTGGCTCACGACACCCGGCGCGCTGCTGCCCTGGGGCACTCTGGCGGCGAACTGGATCGGTGCCTACGCCATCGGTCTGGCCTTTGCGTTCTTCAACGCACAACCGCACATGGACCCGGTGTGGCGCCTGGCCATCATCACCGGCCTGCTGGGCGCACTCACCACCTTCTCCACCTTCTCCATCGAGGTGATGACCTTGCTGCAGCAAGGCCGCGTGCTGATGGCCAGCGGCGTGGCCGGGCTGCACCTGTTCGGCTCCTTGTTGCTGACCTGGCTCGGCCTCAAGACGCTGAACTGACGGCTTCAGCCGCCGCCGCGCTGCATGTAAAGGTCAAAGCGCTTCATGAAGGTGTAGCGCTGCGCAGCGTCCAGCCCGCTGAAGACAAAGTTCACCCGCAGCACCGGCATGCGCATGAGCGCGATCACACGTGGTGGCTGCTGCGCCCAGTGCAGCGCCAGCCGGCCCGGTGGTATTTCAATCGCGGCGTGGGCGCCTTCTCGGTGCCAGGTGCACGCGCCCACCGCCGCCGGCAACCAGCCCAGCCACTCGGCCTCGGTGCAACCCATCTCGCGCTCGAAACTTTCCGCATAGCTCGACTGCACCGCTTCAGCCCCCGGCAATCGGCGGCCAGATCGCCAACACATCGCCTTCCACCAAGGTCGCGCTCAGGCGGTCTTCAGGCTGGATGTACTTGCCGTTGACCAGCACCAGGTGCACCAGCTTGGGCGGCAGGCCGAAGGGTTCGATGATCTGGCTGATGGGCGTGGCCGGGTCGATGTCCAGCGACACCTGGTTGCTGCGCCGGGCCTCGGGGGGCAGGTAGTCGGTGAGCGTGGCAAACAGTTTGAAGGTGATGTTCATGGATGGCGGAGGCCCTTCGACAGGCTCAGGGCGAACGGAGAAAGGGTCACGTGATTTTCAACGCCTGCGCTCATCGCCAGCACCAGCCCATTGCCCCTGACCCTGCGCGCTGGCGAGGTAGGCGTCCATCAACTTCGTCGGGTCGTGCATCAGCCGGTCTTTCCACTCGCCCAGCTTCACCTGGCCCTCGACCAGCCCACGCATCACGCCCACGTGTTCGGTCCAGCCGACCGAGTTGCAACCCACCATCACATCGTCCTTGAACTGCAGACTCAGGTGGCGGCCACCCGCCTGGTCGGTGAGCTCGGCGTGTTCGCCGCCGGCCACCCCTTCCCAGTTGCCGAAGCTGGTGGAAATCAGGCCCAGCGTGTCGAGCACGTTGATCTGCGTCACGCCCTTGAGATCGGCCTTCTGGCCCACCATGTTGAGCGCGGCCACACGCGCCTGCTCGGCGGCGTTGGGCTGGATCGCGCTCACGATGGTCTTGCCACTGACCTTGTCGAAGGCTTCCGCACAGTCACCGGCGGCGTAGATGCCCGGCACATTGGTCTGCAGGTGTTCGTCGGTGAGCACCCCCACCAGACAGGTGATGCCGGAGTCTTTCAAAAAGCCGATGGCCGGGCGCACGCCGGTGGCGCTGATCACCAGATCGGCCTCCACCGTCTGCCCGCCCGAGAGCTTCACGCGCAGGCCCTTGGCCGGCTCCGACGAGCCCAGGCCCATGGCACTGGCCAGCTTGCCGACGATGCCGCTGGACTCGTTGCTGGCGAGTTCGATCGCCTCGACCTTGGTGCCGGTGTAGACCTTCACGCCCTTCTTCTCGCACCAGTCGCGGATCATGCCGCCGGCCGTGGGGCCCATCATGCGCGGCACCATGCGGTCGCCCATTTCCACCACGCTCAGTTCCACGCCGCGCGCGGCCAGGGCTTCCATGATGATGCAGCCGATGAAGCCCGCGCCCATCTGCAACACACGGGCGCCGGGCTGGGCCAGGGCCATGATGGCGCGCGCGTCTTCCAGCGTCCAGCAGGGGTGCACGCCGGGCGAGTCCATGCCGGGAATGGGTGGGCGCACCGGGTGCGAGCCGGTGGCAATCAGCAGTTTGTCAAAGCCCAGCTTCACGCCGTTGTCCAGCGTCACCGTGCGCGCGGTCGTGTCCACCGCCGTGGCGCGACCGGGCACCTGGTCGATGCGCAGGTCGGTGTAGTGGGTGAGGCTCTTGCGCAGGTAGGTGCCGGTTTCCTTCACGTTGCCGATCAGCAAGTAAGGGATGGCCATGCGCGAATACGGCGGCTCACCTTCGTCACCCACCAGGGTGATGGTGTCGGCGGGGGCATGCTTGCGGATGGTCTCGGCGGCAATGACACCGGCGGGGCCGGCGCCCAGGATGACGTGGTGGGTCATGTTGTTCTCCAGAAAAAAGAAAGCGGTCTCTGGGGACCGCTGCTTCGTTGCTTCCGGTTGATTGGGGTCGGAGCACGCGACCTGCGCTGCGCTTTGGTCGGTGATCCGACCCCATCAACCTGCGTTCTTGCAGTCGCCGTCAGAGGCTCAAGCGGGCCTTGGTCGCGGCGGTGGGGCGGCCTTCGGTGTCCCAGCCGCGCGCGGCGTAGTACTTGGGCAGCATCTCGGGCAGCTTGCTCACCATGCCCTTGGAAGCACCTGTCTTGGCCGCTTCGGTCAGCAGGCGCTTGGGCAGGCTGTCGTCTTTGGACGTGAAGCCCGCGGCGTTGTTGAATTCGCGCTCCATGTTCCAGATGCGCTCGCCGATCTTCTCCAGCTCTTCGGTGGTGAACTCTTCGTTGCACGCGGCCTGCAGCTGTGGTGCCAGATCGGCCACACCCCAGGCGAAGGTGGTGAACACGCACAAGCCCGAGGAGTCGAACGCGGCGGTGGCGTCCTGGAACGCCTTCACCAGCTCCGGCTTGCCTTCGCTCTCCACCGGATCGGTCTTGACCGGAATGCCCAGCACTTCGGAGGCGATGGTGTAGCCGCGCAGGTGGCAGGCACCCCGGTTGCTGGTGGCGTACGCCAGGCCAATGCCCTGGATCGCGCGGCCGTCGTAGGCCGGGAACTCCTGGCCCTTCACGCTCATGGACAGATCGGGGTGGCCGTATTTTTCGGTCAGGCGCTTGGAGCCCATGCCGATCTCTTTGCCGAAGCCTTCGCCGCGCGCGGTGATCTCGGCAAAGTGCGCCAGCGCCTGCGCCGAGCCGAACTTGGCGTCGATGCCCAGCTGCTCTTTCGTGAGCACGCCCATCTCGTAGAGCTCCATCACTGCGCCCACCGTGGCGCCGAAGCTGATCGGGTCGAAGCCTTCTTCGTTGCACAGCAGGTTGGCGTATTGCAGGGCCTCCAGATCGTTCACGCCGTTGGCCGCGCCCAGCGCCCAGGCCGCTTCGTATTCCAGGCCACCGTTGGCGCCCCAGTACTGCGGCTTGTTCTTCACGGTGAAGTGGTTCTCGTCCATCTTGCTGATGCGGCCGCACGCGATCGTGCAACCAAAGCAGGCCTGGTTGGTCACCAGGTGCTTCTTGCCGTCGCTCTCGCGCGGTGTAACCATGGCCTCGGCCGAGATGTCTTTCGCACCTTCAAACTGCACGTCGCGGTGGTTGCGGGTGGGCAGCGCGCCCATCTCGTTGATCACGTTCATGAGCACCTGCGTGCCATAGGCCGGCAGGCCCTGGCCCGTCACCGCGTTCTCGGCCAGGATCTTCTTCTTCTCGAAGGTGGTCTTCATGAAGGCCTTGG
>JBKBWW010000009.1:20533-55745 GCA_046314475.1 Hydrogenophaga sp. | reverse complement strand
AGGAGCGGCCCTGGAAACGCTCGTCGTCAAAAAAGGTGATGTTCACGGCGGCCGGTGCGGTGCCCGGCAGCGGTGCGTAGCGGTTGTCGGCCACCCGCTCGTTGGTGGCGATCATGCGCGCCGAGGAGATGCCGTCTTCCAGACCGATGTCGTACAGCGCGGTGTAGCGGCCCGGGCGCAGCACGGTGCAGCGACCGCCGAAGTTGATGTCTTCACACACCTCCCAGCGGTTGCCGACCACCACGGCCGACGAGGCGCGGTCGTTGAAGTTGAGGCGCTGCAGACTGGGGGTCTGGGTGGTCATGCGCAGCGACTGTCCCGTGAAGCCGTCGTTGGCATAGAGGGTGGCCTGGGCCATCGCCTGGGCACTGAAGGCCACGGCGGTGGTGGTGAGCAAAAGTCCAAAAATCTGTTTCATGTCAACGTCTCCTGTGGGGGTGACGCCGAGATTGAGGGCTGGCCTGACGGGGGTCTGTGCGTTGCCGCACCCGCCACTGTTGCAAAACCCTGCGATTGCGGGGTCTTTACCCGGCAGATACCGGGAGCGTGATTTTTCGCACCGCGCTCAGGTCTTCAGCGCCTGCCCCACCAGGCCGGCCAGCACCGGCCCACACCGCGCAATGTCGGCCAGCGGCGCATAGCCGTAGCCGATCACCAGGCCTTTGAGATCGTTGCGCTGCAGGCAATAGGCCGAGAGCGGGCGCACCGTCATGCCTTGCTGGGCAATGCGCTGGGCCAGGGCCTGGTCGTCGATCTCGCCGGGCAGGCGCAGGCACAGGTGCAGGCCTTGTTCGGCACCGCTGATGAAGGGGCCGCCGGGGGTGAGCACCGGCTTGAGGGCTTCGAGCAGGCACTGGCGGCGCTCGGCGTAGTTCTGCCGCGCGCGGCGCAGGGCGCTGGCGAAATGGCCCATCTCGATGAACTCGGCCAAGGCGGCCTGCACCGGCATCTGGCCCGGGCGGTTGAGGTCGTAGTGGGCCTGCTTGAAGGCCGCCACGAGCGGCTTGGGCACGACCAGGTAGCCGAGCTTCAGCCCGGGGTAGAGCACCTTGGAGAAGGTGCCCATGTAGAGCACACGGCCATCGGTGTCCAGGCCTTCCAGGCTGGAGATGGGCGGGCCGCTGAAGCGGTATTCGCTGTCGTAGTCGTCCTCCAGCACCCAGGCGTCGTGCGCGCGCGCCGTGGCCAGCAGCTGGTGGCGCCGGGGCAGCGTCATCACCGCGCCGGTGGGGTACTGGTGCGAGGGCGTCACGTAGATCAGGCGCGGCGGCTTCGTGCTGTCTGCCGCGCTCGGGCTGATGCCCTGCTCGTCCACCGGCACCGGGTGGATGGCCAGACCCGTGGCCATGAAGGCCTTGACCGCGCCCCAGTAGGCCGGGTCTTCCACCCACACGGTGTCGCCGTGGTCGGCCAGCAGGCGGGCGCAGAGTTCGAGCGACTGCTGTGTGCCGCTGGTGATGACCACCTGGTCGGCCTCCAGGTGCACGCTGCGGAACACGCGCAAATAGTCGGCCACGGCGCGGCGCAGCGGCGCGTACCCGCCCGAGGTGTTGTAGTCCAGCATGTCAGGGTAGGTCATGCGCCAGTGTTTGTTTTGCAGCCGCTGCCACAGCGCCACGGGGAAGGCGCTGAAGTCGACCATGCCGGGGGTGAAAGGTTGCACCTCCAGCTCGGTGGCGCAGAAGGTGGTGGAGAGCGCCACGCCGCGCGTGGACAGGCGCCCGGCCTGCAACGTGGCGGGCTGGCCGCCGCTGCGCGCGCCCCGACCGGGCGCGGCGCGCGGCACGTTGTCGTTCACGTAGGTGCCACTGCCCACGCGGCTGGCCAGATAGCCCTCGACACTGAGCTGGTTGATCGCGGCCACCACGGTGTTGCGAGAGAGCGAAAGGTCTTCGGCCAGGTCGCGGCTGGAGGGCAGGCGCTCACCGGCGCCGAGCTTGCCGTCGAGCATGGCGCGGCGCAGTGCTTCGTAGAGCTGGCGGTGCAGGGGCAGCGCGTCTTGCGTGCCCAGGCGGTTCATTTCGGCGAGCAGGAATTCGGACAGCATGGTGGTTTGAGCGGCAAGTGGCTCCACGGAGTGGGCTCAACTGGCTCTGATTGTGATCCACTTCGGTGACCACAATGGGCCCCAATGTCTGGAGAGAACATGAACAAGCCGCCGTGCATGGTCTGGCTGCCCGCCGACCACCGCCTCATGGGTGACCACGGGCACCAGATGCCGTATTTGCTGCTGGGCGACAAATACGCCCGGGCCGTCAAGGTGGGGGCGCAGGCCCAGCCGGTGATGTTTCCGCTGGCCGACACCGACCAGATCGGTGACCTGCTCGCCCTGGTGGACGGCGTGATGCTGACCGGCTCGCCCTCCAACGTGCACCCCTCCCATTTCGCCGAAGACGTGGCCGACCCCAGCCTGCCGCTGGACACCGACCGCGACCTGCTCACGCTGGCGCTGGTGAAGGCCTGCGTGCATGAAGGCGTGCCGCTGCTGGGCATCTGCCGCGGTTTCCAGGAGATCAACGTGGCGCTGGGCGGCACGCTGCACCAGCGGGTGCACGATGTGCCCGGCCTGATGGACCACCGCGAGCCCAAGGGCGCGCCGCCCGACGAGCAGTACGCGCCGAGCCACCGCGTGCGTTTTGCCCCAGGCAGCGTGTTTGAAGAATGGGCCGGTGGCCTTGAGGCGCAGGTGAATTCGCTGCACGGCCAGGGCATCAACCGCCTGGCCGACGGCCTGGAGGCGCTGGCCCATGCGCCCGACGGCGTGGTGGAGGCCTTCGGCGTGCGCGGCGCGCGCACCTTCGCCTACGCGGTGCAGTTCCACCCCGAATGGCGCTGCTGGGAAACCCCCTTCTACGCCGCCATCTTCGAGGCCTTTGGCCGCGCCTGCCGGTCGCGCCACAGCCTGCGCCTGCAGGCCGCCGACCTGTCGCGCAGTGCGGCCAGTTCCAGCGCCTGAATTTTTTCCCCGGATCGATCCACACCACACCGCAGGAGACGGCACATGACAGCCACCGACAAAAAAATGACCTTCAACGATCTGGAGGTCTGGCTCAACCAGAACCGCGTGACGGAAGTCGAGTGCCTCGTGCCCGACCTGACCGGGGTGGCGCGCGGCAAGATCCTGCCGCGCGAGAAATTCACCGAAGACCGCGGCATGCGCCTGCCGCAGGCGGTCGTGGCGATGGGGGTGACGGGGGAGTTTCCGGCCAGCGGGCCTTACTACGACGTGATCGAGCCGACCGACCGCGACATGCAGTTGCGTCCGGACCCGACCACCGCGCGCATCGTGCCCTGGGCCACCGACCCCACGGCGCAGGTGATCCACGACTGCTTTGATCACGACGGCAAGCTCGTTCCCTTTGCGCCGCGCAGCGTGTTGCGCCGTGTGTGTGAGCTGTTCGACGCCGAGGGCCTGGACCCGGTGGTCGCGCCCGAGCTCGAGTTTTATCTGACCGCGCGCAACACCGACCCGAACACGCTGCTCAAACCCCCGATCGGGCGCAGCGGTCGTGCCGAGACCTCGCGCCAGTCGTACAGCATCGACGCGGTCAACGAATTCGACCCGCTGTTCGAGGAGATCTACGACTACTGCGACAAGATGAAGCTCAACGTGGACACGCTGATCCACGAAGCGGGCGCCGGGCAGATGGAGATCAACTTCTTCCACGCCCACCCGCTGGGCCTGGCCGACGAGGTGTTTTTCTTCAAGCGCACGGTGCGCGAATCGGCGCTGCGCCACGACATGTACGCCACCTTCATGGCCAAGCCGATCGCCGGCGAGCCGGGCTCGGCGATGCACGTGCACCAGAGCATCTTGAGCAAGGCCACCGGCAAGAACATCTTCAGCAACGACGACGGCACGCCCTCCGAATCGTTCTACCACTACATCGGCGGCCTGCAGCGCTACATACCTGCGGCCATGGTGCTGGTGGCGCCGTATGTGAACAGCTACCGCCGCCTCTCGCGCAACACCGCCGCACCCATCAACATCGAATGGGGCCACGACAACCGAACGGTGGGCATCCGGTCCCCCATCTCCAGCCCCGCAGCGCGCCGGGTGGAGAACCGCGTGATCGGCGCCGACGCCAACCCCTACATCGCTTTGGCCATGACGCTGGCATGCGGCTACCTGGGCATGAAGAACAAGATCAAGCCCAAGCCCGAGATGAAGGGCGACGCCTACCTCGCGCCGTACTCGTTGCCGCGCAGCCTCGGAGAAGCGCTGGACTGGTTGCGCCGCGAGACCGACCTGCACGACATCCTCGGCAAGGAATTCATCACCATCTACACCGAGATCAAGGAGCTCGAGTTCGACGAGTTCATGAAGGTGATCTCGCCTTGGGAACGCGAGCATCTGCTCCTGCACGTTTAAGAAGCCACGCAAGGAACGACCATGAACACCTCAACCCTCATCGCCCCGCCCGCGCTGGTGCGCCGCGCCGAACAGCACGACACGAAAGCCATCCAGGCCGCCGACAGCGCGCACTTCATCCACCCGTTCACCGACCACGGGGACCTCGCCACGCGCGGATCGCGGGTGATCACGCGCGCCGACAACATCTACGTGTGGGATTCCGAAGGCCACAAGATCCTCGACGGCATGAGCGGCCTGTGGTGCGTGAATGCCGGCTACGGCCGCAAGGAACTGGCCGACGCCGCCTACCAGCAGATGATGACGCTGCCGTTCTACAACGCTTTCTTCCAGACCACCAACGTGCCGGCGGTGCAGCTGGCCACCAAGCTGGCGGCCCTGGCGCCCGAGGTGCGGGGGCGCAAGTTCGAACACGTGTTTTTCAGCTCCAGCGGCAGCGAGAGCAACGACACCAACGTGCGCATGGTGCGCCGCTACTGGGACCTGCTCGGCCAGCCCGAGCGCAAGGTGATCATCGGCCGCCTGAACGGTTACCACGGCAGCACCATGGCCGGCGCCTCGCTGGGTGGCATGAGCGGCATGCACGCGCAGGGCGACCTGCCGATTCCCAACATCACCCACATCGGCCAGCCCTATTTCTTCGAGAACGCGCTGCCTGGCGAAAGCCAGGACGCCTTCGGCATCCGCGCCGCCGGCTGGCTGGAAGAGAAGATCCTGGAGCTGGGTGCGGACAAAGTGGCTGCCTTCATCGCCGAGCCGGTGCAGGGCGCCGGCGGCGTGATCATTCCGCCGGCCACCTACTGGCCCGAGATCCAGCGCATCGTCGACAAACACGGCATCCTGCTGATTGCCGACGAGGTGATTTGCGCCTTTGGCCGCCTGGGCCACTGGTTTGCCTACGAGAAGTTCGGCATCCGGCCCGATCTGGTGACCTTTGCCAAGGGCGTGACCAGCGGCTACATCCCGCTCGGCGGCGTCATGGTGGGCGATCGCGTGGCCCAGGTGCTGATCGAGCAGGGTGGCGAGTTCAACCACGGCTACACCTACAGCGGCCACCCGGTGGCCTGCGCGGTGGCGCTGGCCAACATCGAGCTGATGGAGCGCGAGAACCTGGTGGGCCGGGTGCGCGACGACACCGGGCCCTACCTCGCCGAGCGCTTCGCCGAACTCAACCACCACCCGCTGGTGGGCGTGGCCGAAACCTGTGGCTTCGTGGCCGGGCTGGTGCTGGTGAAAGACAAGGCCACTCAGGCCACCTTCGACCCCGACCTGGGCGTGGGCATGATGTGCCGCGCCCACTGTTTCAAGAACGGCCTGATCATGCGCGCCGTGGGCGACCGCATGATCATCGCGCCGCCACTGGTCATGACGCGCGCCCAGATCGACGAGATGATGGTGCTGATCCACACCTGCCTGGACGCCACCCTGGCCCAGCTGCGGGCCGCGGGCCAGCACGCGTGAATAGAATGCCCCCTGCGGTACCCCGCAACGCACCGATGAGGTGCGGTTCGGGCGGCAGCGGGTCTGGAACTTGCTAGATGGTTTTCGAGTCTTTTTCCACGCCTTCCGGTTCGATTTGTCGTTGATCAACCCCTCTCAGGAGCGAGCACCACCATGAAGAAACACGTTTTGGTTATTGCCATGTCGGCCATCCTGCTGGCTTCTTGCGGCAAGAAAGAAGAGCCCGTTGCTGCACCTGCCGCGCCTGCGCCGGTCGCCGCGGCGCCAGCCGCCCCGCCCGTGCCCGCCGGCCCGGTGCTCGACGACGAAAAAGTGCTCAACATCTACAACTGGCCCGACTACATCCCCGAAGGCATGATCGCCAACTTCGAGAAGGAAACCGGGATCAAGGTCAACTACGACACGTTCGAGACCAACGAAGCGCTGCACGCCAAGCTGGTGGCGGGCAACACCGGCTACGACATCGTCGTGCCCGGCACCGTGTTCGCCAAGGGCCAGATCGAAGGCGGCCTGCTGCAGCCGCTCAAGAAGGACCAGATCCCCAACATGGCCAACATGGACCCGGCGATCATGAGCACGCTGACCAAGGCCGACCCCGAGAACAAGCACCTGGTGCCGTGGGCCTGGGGCTTCACCACCGTGGGCATCAACAAGACCAAGGTCGAGAAGGCCCTGGGCGGCATGGCCATGCCCGAAAACGCCTGGGACCTGGTGTTCAAGCCCGAGTACACGAGCAAGCTGAAATCGTGCGGCATCGCCTACCTGGATTCGCCCACCGAGATCATGCCGGTGGCGCTGCACTACATCGGCAAGGACGCGTACTCGAACGATCCGGCCGACTACAAGCTGGCCAACGAGATGCTGATGAAGGTGCGCAAGGACGTGCGCCTGTTCAGCTCCACCATGATCGACGACATCGCTGGCGGCAAGGCCTGCGTGGCCGTGGCCTGGTCGGGCGACGTGAACATTGCGGCCGGTCGCGCCAAGGAAAACGGTTCCAAGGACGTGATCGAAGCCCTGCTGCCCACCACCGGCGCGCTGATCTTCTTTGACACCATGGCCGTGACCAAGGACGCCAAGCACCCGAACAACGCGATGGCCTTCATCGACTTCTACCTGCGCCCGGAAAACGCCGCGGCCATGGCCAACGAGATGAACTACCCCACCGGCAACAAGGCGGCCACCGACAAGATCAACCCCGAGATCGCCGGCAACAAGACCATCTTTGTCGAGTCCGACTACTTCGCCAAGATGATCCCGCCCAGCAGCTTCACCAACGAAGCGCGCGAAGCCATGGCCAACGCCTACAACGGCTTCAAGAAAGGCAAGTAAGGCCGCCTGGTTTTCATCAGACCTGACCCAGGGCTGTTCGTACGCACCGTATGAACAGCCCTTTTTCTTATCTGCACATCAAGACTTCAAGGACAGAACATGGCTGAGACGGGCACCCAGGCGGGTTATCTGGTCACCGAAAAACTGGTCAAGCGCTTCGACGAGGCGGTGGCCGTGGACGAGGTGTCGCTGTCCATCGGCAAGGGCGAGATCTTCGCGCTGCTGGGCAGCTCGGGCTGCGGCAAGTCGACGCTGCTGCGCATGCTGGCGGGCTTCGAGAAGCCGACCTCCGGGCGCATCCTGCTGGGTGGCCAGGACGTGGCGGCCATGCCGCCCTACGAGCGACCGGTCAACATGATGTTCCAGTCCTACGCGCTGTTTCCCCACCTCAACATCTGGGAGAACGTCGCCTTCGGATTGAAGCGCGAAGGCCTGCCCAAAGCCGAGGTGCAGCAGCGCACCGACGAGATGTTGGGTCTGGTGCAACTCACGCCCTACGCCAAACGCAAGCCGCACCAGCTGTCTGGCGGCCAGCAGCAGCGCGTGGCGCTGGCGCGCAGCCTGGCCAAGCGGCCCAAGCTGCTGTTGCTCGATGAGCCCCTGGGCGCGCTGGACAAGAAGCTGCGCGAGCAGACCCAGTTTGAACTGGTCAACATCATCGAGAAGGTGGGCGTGACGGTGGTGATGGTCACGCACGACCAGGAAGAGGCCATGACCATGGCGAGCCGCATTGCGATCATGAGCAAGGGGCGTGTGCTGCAGGTGGGCACGCCCGAAGAGATCTACGAGCACCCGGCCAACCGCTTCGTGGCCGACTTCATCGGCAACGTGAACCTGTTCGAGGGCAAGCTCAGCGTGGATGAGCCCGACCGCTGTGCGGTGAGCACCGGCATCGGCGAGATCCAGGTTGGCCACGGTGTGCCGGGCCACCTGGGCATGGTGGTGACGCTGGCTGTGCGGCCCGAGAAGATCGAGATCAGCAAGCAGCGCCCTGACGGCGTGGCCGCCAACCTCTTCACCGGCACGGTCAAGGAGATCGCGTACTTCGGCTCCTACAACACCTACATCGTGCAGGCCAGCAACGGCAGCAAGCTCAAGATCACCGAGGCCAACACCTCGCGGCAGGATTTGTCGGACATCACCTGGGAAGACAACGTCTTCTTCTGGTGGAACGACAAGGCCGGTGTGGTGCTGAGGGACTGACCATGGCCACTTCCAACCTCATGCCCGGCAAACGCTTCGTCATCGGCGTGCCCTACGTCTGGCTGTTCGTTTTCTTCTTCCTGCCCTTCCTGATCCTGCTCTACATCAGCTTTGTGGACATGGGCGAGAGCATCAACCCGTTCAAGCCGATCTGGGACAGCCAGACCGGCCTGCTCAGCTTGAAGTACGAGAACTACTGGACCATCTTCCGCGACGAAGGCGGCGTGCTGTTCAAGACCATCTACATCGAGGCCTACCTGCGCTCGATCTGGTACGCACTGTGGACGGCCGTGCTGTGCCTGGTGTTCGGCTACCCGTTTGCCTACTTCATCGCGCGTTCGCCGGCCAGCGTGCGCCCGGCCCTGCTGATGATGGTGATGCTGCCGTTCTGGACCTCGTTCCTGCTGCGCGTCTACGCGTGGAAAGGCATCCTGGCCGACCAGGGCGTGCTCAACCAGCTGCTGATGGCCGTGGGCATCACCAGTGAGCCCATCCTCATGCTCTACACCAACGTCTCCATGCTGGTGGGCATGACCTACGTGTACCTGCCGTTCATGATCTTGCCGCTCTACGCAACGCTGGTGAAGATGGACTTCCGCCTGCTCGAAGCCGCCTACGACCTGGGCACCACGCCGTTCAAGGCGTTCTGGCTGATCACCGTGCCGCTGTCCAAGGCCGGCATCGTGGCCGGCTTCATGCTGGTGTTCATTCCGTCGGTGGGCGAGTTCGTGATTCCTTCGCTGCTCGGCGGGCCGGAGAACATCATGATCGGGCGCGTGGTCTGGGACGAGATGTTCACCAGCAACAACTGGCCGCGCGCCACCGCGCTGGCGGTGGTGATGATTGCATTGATCGTCGTGCCACTCGCCATCTATTACCACTACACCGGCGAAGCCGCCGAACCCCGCAAGTGAGGCCGAGCATGAAACCCTTCCTCGAAAAACACTTCGGCAAGTTCTGGCTGGCGGCGGTCTACCTGTTTCTGTACCTGCCGCTGTTCTTCATGATCGTGTTCAGCTTCAACAGCACACGGCAGGACGCCAACTTCACCGGCTTCTCGCTGCGCTGGTACGAAGCGCTCACGCGCGACACCAAGATCGTCGAGGGCTTCTGGCTCTCGCTCAAGATCGCGGCCGTCACCGGCGTGCTCTCCGCCGTGCTCGGCACCTTCGCCGCCTTTGTGCTCGTGCGTTACCGCCGCTTCCCGGGTCGCACCGTGTTCAGCGGCATGGTCAACGCGCCGCTGGTGATGCCCGAGGTGGTGATCGGTCTGTCGCTGTTGCTGCTCATGGTGGGCGCGCAGAACGCGTTCGGCTGGCCCGAGCGCGGCATGCTCACCATCATCCTGGGCCACACGCTGCTGGGCATGGCCTACGGCATGGTGGTGATCCAGAGCCGGCTGATGGAGATGGACCGCGCCATCGAGGAGGCCGCCATGGACCTCGGCGCCAAGCCGCTGCAGGTGTTCTTTCTCGTCACGCTGCCCAACATCTTCCAGGGCATCCTGGCGGCCTTCCTGCTGGCGTTCACGCTGTCGTTCGACGACGTGGTGATCTCCGAATTCCTCTCCGGGCCGGGGGTGAACACGCTGCCGCAGGTGATCTTTGGTTACGCCCGGCGCGGCATCAACCCGACCATTTATGCGGCGGCCACGCTGCTGATCGTGACGGTGACCATCGGCATCGTGGCGTATGCGGTGTGGGTGGCGCGCTCCACGCGGCGGCGCGAGCGGGAGATCGCGGCTGCTACGCGGGCCGAGCTGGTGGCGCTGAGCCCGAACTGAGGGGCGCGCGGGCGTCACTGGATCGCTGGGGGCGAGGGCAAGTGGATGCTCTGCAGCCCGGGTTTCGGGCGTAGCATGAGGCCACTTGCTCACCCCCTCCGTTCGGGCTGAGCTTGTCGAAGCCCTCGCCAGCACGGTGGTGAGCCCTTCGACAAGCTCAGGGCGAACGGGATTTTTTTCGCCACCATGACCACCACCCCGCCCCTGGCCACATCCCTTTCTTTCGACGGCCGCGCCTTCATCAACGGCGAGCGCATCGCCGCGCGCGACGGCCAGACCTTTGACTGCATTTCACCCGTCGACGGCCGCTTGCTCACCGCCGTGGCGCGCTGTGGCGAGGCCGACATTGACGCCGCCGTGGCCGCTGGCCGCGCTGCGTTTGAAGACCGCCGCTGGAGCGGCCTGGCCCCGGCGCACCGCAAGCGCATCCTGATCAAGTTCGCCGAGCAGCTCACCGCCCACGCCGACGAACTGGCGCTGACCGAGACGCTGGACATGGGCAAACCCATCAAGTACGCCAAGGGCGTGGACGTGAACAGCGCCGCCAACTGCATCCGCTGGTACGGCGAGGCGGTGGACAAGGTGTACGACGAGATCGCGCCCACGGGGCGCAACGCGCTGGCCATGATCACGCGCGAGCCGGTGGGCGTGGTGGGCGTGATCGTGCCCTGGAACTACCCCATGATCATGGCGGCCTGGAAGATCGCGCCCGCGCTGGCCGCTGGCAACTCGGTGGTGTTGAAGCCCAGCGAAAAAAGCCCGCTCACCGCGCTGCGCCTCGCCGAGCTGGCCCTGGCTGCGGGCATTCCGCCCGGTGTGTTCAACGTGGTGCCCGGTTACGGCCCCGAAGCCGGCAGCCCGCTGGCGCTGCACATGGACGTGGACTGCATCGCGTTCACCGGCAGCACGCGCGTGGGCAAGCAGATCCACGTGATGGCCGGGCAGAGCAACCTCAAGCGCGCCTGGACCGAGCTGGGTGGCAAGTCGCCCAACATCGTGTTCGCGGACTGCCCCAACCTTGATCGCGCGGTGGAAGCCGCCGTGGGCAGCATCTTCTTCAACCAGGGCGAGAGCTGCAACGCGCCGTCGCGCCTGTTCATCGAGGCCTCGATCAAGGACGCGTTTCTGGAAAAGGCCTTGAAGCTGGTGCCGCAGTACCAGCCGGGCAACCCGCTGGACAAGGCCACCGTGATGGGCGCCATCGTCGACAAGGTGCAGATGGACACGGTGCTGCGCTACATCGAGTCGGGCAAGAGCGAGGGGGCGACGTTGCTGGCCGGTGGTGAGGCTTCGATGCCGGTGGCTGGCGGCAACTACGTGCTGCCCACGATCTTTGACGGCGTGACGCCGCAGATGACGATTGCGCGCGAGGAAATCTTTGGCCCGGTGCTCTCGGTGCTGAGCTTCACCGACGCGGCCGAGGTGGTGCGCGAGGCGAACAACAGCGTCTACGGCCTGCAGGCCGCCGTGTGGACCAGCGACATCAACAAGGCACACGGCGTGGCGCGCGCGCTGCGCGCCGGCACGGTGCACGTGAACCAGTACGACGAGGACGACATCACCGTGCCTTTTGGTGGTTTCAAGCAGAGCGGTGTGGGGCGCGACAAGTCGCTGCATGCGTTCGACAAGTACACGGAAACCAAAACCACCTGGATCAGGATCGACAGTCCTGTGTGACGCGAGCCCTCACCCCAACCCTCTCCCAGGGGGAGAGGGGGTAACTTCCCTTCAGCCAAGGAGACACCCATGAACGCCATGAACGACATCAAGACCGACAGCACCAACGCCGCCTGGCACCAGCGCCGGCTCGACGCCACACCGCGCGGCGTGGGTGTGATGGGGGACTTCTTCATCGACCGGGCGTTGAACGCCGAGTTCTGGGACATCGAGGGCCGCCGCTTCATCGACTTCGCCGGCGGCATCGCGGTGCTCAACACCGGCCATGTGCATCCCAAGGTTCAGGCCGCAATCGCAGCGCAGCTGCAGCGCTTCACGCACAGCTGCTACCAGGTGGTCCCGTACACCGAGTACGTGGCGCTGGCCGAGCGCATCAACGCCATCGTGCCGATCGACGGCCCGGTGAAGACCGCGTTTTTCTCGACTGGCGCGGAAGCCATCGAGAACGCGATGAAGATCGCGCGCTACAGCACCGGGCGCACCGGTGTCATTGCGTTTGGCGGCGCCTTCCACGGCCGCAGCATGTTCTCGGTGGCGCTCACCGGCAAGGTGCAGCCCTACAAGGCCGGCTTCGGCCCGTTCCCGCCCGAGATCTACCACGTGCCTTTCCCATGCCACTGCGCGTCGCTCGACGACACCAAGCACGCGATGGAGCAGCTCTTCAAGTGCGACATCGAGCCCAGCCGCGTGGCGGCCATCGTGTTCGAGCCGGTGCAGGGCGAGGGCGGTTTCAACCCCATCCAGCCGGCGGCTGTGAAGTGGCTGCGCGAGCTGTGCGACCAGCACGGCATCCTGCTGGTGGCCGACGAGGTGCAAACCGGTTTTGCGCGCACCGGCAAGATGTTTGCCATGGAGCACTACGGCGTGAGCCCCGACCTCATGACCATGGCCAAGAGCATGGCCGGTGGCACCACGCTCTCGGCCGTGTCGGGCAAGGCCGCCATCATGGACGGCCCGGCCCCGGGCGGCCTGGGCGGTACCTACGCCGGCAACCCGCTGGCCATCGCCGCGTCGCACGCGGTGCTCGACGTGATGGCGGAGGAGCGCCTGCCCGAGCGCGCGCAGAAGCTGGGCGACCAGCTCATTGGCCACCTCATCGCGCAGCGCGCCGTGTACCCCCAGCGCATGGGCGACGTGCGCGGTCTGGGCGCCATGGTGGCCTGCGAGTTCATCGACGCGAAAGGTGCGCCCGACGCCGACACCACGAAGAAGGTGCAAACGGCGGCGCTCAAGCGCGGACTGCTGCTCCTGACCTGCGGCGTGTACGGCAACGTGATCCGTTTCCTCTTCCCGCTGACCATTGAAGACAGCGTGTTCGCCGAAGGCCTGGCCAAGTTTGACGCTGCGCTGGCCGAGGTGCTGGCTTGAGCTTGACGCTGGATGAGCGCATCGCGGCCTTGCGCGCACAGGGCATCCACTCGGTGCTCACCACCTTCACCGACCTGCCCGGCGGCCCCAAGGGCAAGCTGGTGCCCCTCGACGGCCTGCCCGGCGCGGTGAACAGCGGCGCGGGGTTCTCCGGCCCCAGCATCAGCGGCACCGGCCTGCCGCGCATGGGTGCGCGCAGCGAGTACATGGGCCGTGTGGTGCCCGAGAGCCTGCGCCCGCTGCCTTTCATGCCTGGCGTGGCCCACGCGGTGTGCGATGGTTTTGCCGGCGGCGAGCCGCTGGACACCTGTTCGCGCCAGGTGCTCAAGCGCCAGGTGGAACGCCTCAAGGCGCGCGGCTGGACGCTGTGGGTCGGCATCGAGCCCGAGTTCTTCCTGCTCAACCGCAACAACCAGGGCCGCTGGCAGGTGGCCGACGCCCAGGACGGTCTCGCCAAACCCTCGTACGACCTGCAGGCCATCGGCCGCAACTTCGCGTTTCTGGACGCGATGCGCCAGACGCTCACCGCGCTGGGTTTCGGGTTGCAGCAGATCGATCACGAAGACGCGTGCGGTCAGTACGAGATCAACTACCAGCACGACGACGCGCTGGCCGCAGCCGACCGCTACCAGCTCTTCAAACTCACGGCGCAGGCGGTGGCGGCGCAGCACGGCACCGTGTTCTCCACCATGCCCAAGCCGCTGGCGCACGCGCCGGGCAGCGGGTTGCACTTCCACCTGAGCCTGACCGATGCCGATGGCCGGGCGGTGATGGCCGACGCCAACGGCGCGCTGGGTCTGAGCAGCATCGGCCACCAGTTCGCCGCCGGCCTGTTGCACCACGCCGACGCGCTCGCCGCCCTGTGCGCGCCCACCGTCAACAGCTACAAGCGCCTGGCCGCCAGCCGCAGCGCGTCCGGCACCACCTGGTCCCCGGTGTGGAAGGCCATGGGCGACAACAACCGCACCTGTCTCGTGCGCACCGTGGCCGGCCGCATCGAATGGCGCCTGCCCGACCCCTCGTGCAACGTGTACGCCGCCATTGCCGGCACGCTGGCGGCCGGCCTCTCGGGCATCGAGCAGGCCTTGCCCGCCGCCACGCCGTGCGCCGACGACCTGTACGAACTGCATGCGCGCGGTGAGGCCTTGCCCGAGCGACTGCCGCGCGACCTGTTCGCCGCGCTGCAGGCGCTGGAGCAGGACGCGTCGCTACGTGCCGCCGTGGGCGAATCGTTCTGCGCCGAATTCCACGCGCTCAAGCACGCCGAGTGGGCCAGCTACAGCCAGCAGGTGAGCGACTGGGAGTGGGAGCGCTACGCCAACGCGGCCTGATCAAAGGCGCCCCCCGCGCCGCCTGCGGCGTCACCCCCTCCAGCGGGCGCACCCTGCGGCCTGGCAAAGTCAGTTCCGCGGGTGCTCTGGCTTTCGGGATAATCCGGCTGCTTGAACACCCCCGCCGCCACTGCCGCCCCCACCGCGTCTGCCAAGACCTGGACCAAGACCGCCGACCGGCCGCTGCGCAGCTGGCGCAAGTCCGCCAGCATCTGGCTGTTCGCGCATTTCGTGGGCGTGCCCGTGCCGTGGCACGCGGTGCGCCAGACCGATGGCGCCGAGCTGCTGGCCTTTGAGCACCAGCGCCTGCTGGCCCTGGCGGCCGCTGGCGAACGGGTGCCCACCGTGCTGGCCTTCGACGGGTTTTCGCTCACCACCAGCGACATCGGCGACACGCTGGACCACGTGCTGCACCGCTCCGCCGAGGCCGAGCGCCTGGCGCTGATGTGCGCCGCCAGCGCCGACCTGGCCGCGTTCCACGCGCGCGGCCACTGGCACGGCGGCGCCCAGACCCGCAACCTCACCTGGAACGGCGAGCACTTTGCCCGCCTTGATTTCGAAGAGCGCCTGCAACCCGGCATGGCGCTGGCCACGGTGCAGGTCTACGACGCGCTGCAACTGCTGTTGTCGCTGGCGCGCTACCTGCAGCCGTTGGGGGCTGATGCGGTGCGGGCGGTGCTTCAGGCCTACGCCGACGCCGGCACCGGCGGCCCCTCCCTGCGCGACTTCATCGCCCACCTGCTGCCGCGCCTGGGCTGGGTGTCGAAGCTGGCGTCGTGGTCACCCCGACTGGATGGCTCGCGCGAGCTGATGCGCTTGCGCACGGTGCTCGAAGGCATGAAGGCGTTTGTGGCGCGGGGCGCCTGATCGGTCCACCGCGCTGGCCCGGTGGCAGGTGGTTACAAGCAAAACGCAAGCGAGCCTTAGACTCGCCGTTTCAACTGAAGAGCCTCAAATGACGACCACCGCCAAAAAGCCATCCGCCTTCAACCGTGCCCTCAAGCCCAGCGCCGAGCTCGCCGCTGTGATCGGTGCGACGCCGCAACCCCGCACCGAAGTGGTGAAGCTCATGTGGGACTACATCAAGGCCAACAACCTGCAGAACCCGAAGAACAAGCGAAACATCCTGGCCGACGCCAAGCTCAAGGCCGTCTTCGGCAAGGATGAAGTCACCATGTTCGAGATGACCGGCTTGGTGGGCAAGCACCTCAGCTGACGAAACGCTCAGGTCTTGTAAGCCGCGTCCAGCTTCTCGACCTTTCGCAGCAGCGCCGGCCACGCCAGCTGGGAACCCAGCCCGGCGGTGGCCACGCGCATCACGTCGGCCATGCTGGCCAGGATGGCGGAGTCGACCTGGGTGAGTTCGGTGCCGCCGGCCATCGCGTCGATCTGGATGCGGCAGGTGTTCTCCAGCGTGTACATGGCCAGGAAAGCGTCGGGGATGGTCTTGCCTACCGTGAGCAGGCCGTGGTTGCGCAGCACGAGGTGGTTGGCTTTGCCCAAGTCGGCTTGCAGCCGCACCTTTTCTTCCGCCCGCAGGGCGACGCCTTCGTACGTGTGGTACGCCAGCGAGGCGAGCACGAAGGTGCTTTGCTGGCTGATGGGCAGGATGCCGGCCTTCTGCGCGCTCACGGCCACGCCGGCGCGCGAGTGGGTGTGCATCACGCAGCCGGCTTCGGGCCGCGCTTCGTGCACGGCGCTGTGGATCACGAAGCCGGCCGGGTTCACCGGGAAGGGCGAGTCCAGCAGCTTGTTGCAGGCCATGTCGACCTTGACCAGGCTGCTCGCCGTGATCTCGTCGAACATCAGGCCATAGGGGTTGATGAGGAAGTGGTGTTCACCACCCGTGACCGAGTCGGGCAGCTTGGCGCTGATGTGGGTGAAGACCAGATCGCTCCAGCCGTAGGCCGCCACCAGCCGGTAGCAGGCGGCGAGGTCGCAACGCAACGCCCATTCTTCAGCGCTGACCACTTCTTTGAGGGACGGGATGTGCATGGTGTGTCTCCTGGCGCGCCTCGGGCGGGCGCAAGCCCTGCACTGTATGCCGCTGGGGCGCGCTTGTCGTGTCCCAGCAAGGACAGGCGCGCCCGGGCGCTCACTTCTTCATGGAGCAGGTGTTGAAGCCCAGCATGGCGTAAGGCGGGCACCAGCCCATGAGGCCGGTGAGCAACGGCACCACGCCGATGTAGCCCCACAGGCCAACGGTGCCGGTGGCGGCCGCGGCAATGAGGGCCAGGCCAATGGTGATGCGAAGGGTGCGGTCGATGCCGCCGACGTTTTTGGTCATGGTGTTGCTCCGTTGACTGAAACCACCGCAGAACCGGGTGGGGTGCTGCCATTGGGCCCTCATGTCTGCCCTGGGTATGTGACCTGGGTCACAGAGGGACCGAGGTCGGTCAGCGAGGTTGCAGCGCGGCCAGCGAGCGCAGCGCGGCACTGTCGCGCACGGTGATGCACTCGCGCGAGAGTTCGACCCAGCCGTCGCGCTCGAAGCGGTGCAGCAGCCGGGTGACGATTTCGCGCACCGTGCCCAACTCGTCGGCGAGCGCCTGGTGGGTGGCGTGCACCTGCGTGCCGTGGCCGAGCA
Source organism: Hydrogenophaga sp. (assembly GCA_046314475.1). Classification (GTDB taxonomy): domain Bacteria; phylum Pseudomonadota; class Gammaproteobacteria; order Burkholderiales; family Burkholderiaceae_C; genus Hydrogenophaga. The sequence goes on along the minus strand of JBKBWW010000009.1, from coordinate 38,631 downwards.
GGGCGGCGGCCAGGCGGCTGTCCAGGCGCTGGAAGGCGATGGCTTCGATGAGGCCGGTGAGGTCGGCCAGGCGCGCGGCGAAGAGGCCGAGCACGAAGTCGCGGAAGCCGGTGTGGGCCAGCGCCTCGCGGAAGGCCGCGGGTGAGAGCAGCGCAAGGCGGGTGGGCTTGACGGTGACCCCGTGTGCGCTCAGCGGCTGATCGACAAACAGGCACGACGAGGACACCAGGCACATCTCGCCCGGCACCACGCGGTAGAGCTCCAGTTCGCGCCCGCTGCTGGCCGAGCGCGAGACCCGCACCTCGCCGCTGAGCAGCAGCGGGAAGCCGCCGCAGGGTTCGTGTTCGCGAAACAGGGTGGTGCCGGCGGGTACGTCCATAACGGCCAGGGTGTCCGGCGCCGACACGGCTTCGCCGAGTGCGGGGTAGAGCCGGGCCAGGCTTTGCCAGTCGGTGGTGTTCATGGGGTGTGGGGTTGGGTGGCGTGTTCCAGCCGGGTCAGCCAGGCCATGGCCTGTTCGCGGCTGTCGCCACACATCTCGGGCCCGGGCGCGAGCGAGCTGCACACGGCGGGCCGCTCGGGTTGGCCAAACAGGCGGCAGCGCAGGTCAACGTCGAGTTGCGGGCAGGCCATGCCGGCCGGCTTGCCCAGCGGCAGACCGGGCAGGGGGCTGCTGATCGACGGCGCGGTGCAGCAGGCCGCACAACCGGGACGGCAGGCGGTGGTGGAAGCGGGAAAAGCGGCCGGGGACATGCCCGCGATTGTCGACCCTACGCAGATGCCGGGGCTACACTGCCCCACGCCATGCCGCTTGTGACCGTCCCTGCTCCCGACACGCTGATTTCACGGCTCAGCCACTGGCGTCTGTGGGTGTACGCGGCGTTGGCGCTCCTGCTGGGCGCGCTGGTGGTGCAGGCGGCGCACAAGGTGATGGCCGAACTGAGCTACGGCCAGATCGTGGCCGAGATGCGGGACACGCCGCTGCCGGTGCTGCTGCTCTCGGTGCTGGCCACGGCGCTGAGCTACCTCGCCCTCACGTTCTACGACCGCTCCGCGCTGGCCTACGCCGGCGCGCGCCTGCCCTACCCGGTGGTCGGCAAGACCGCGTTCATCGCCTACGCCTTGTCCAACACCATCGGGCTGGGTGTGCTCACGGGCGGCGCGGTGCGCCTGCGGCTGTACGGCGCGGCCGGGCTCGAAGCGGGCCTGATTTCGCGCGCGATCGTCTTCAACGCCGTGGGCTTCACGTTGGGCATTGCCGTGGTGGGCGCGGCCGCGTTGGTGTGGGGCTCGGCCACGGTGCAGGTCATGCTGGGTGTGCCGTCTTCGCTGCTGAAGTTTGCGGGTGTTTCGGTGATGGTGGCGGCGGGCGTGTTCCTCGGGTTGTGCATGCGCGGTGGTGAGCAGAAGGTGTTTCCTGGCCTGGTGCTGCGTCTGCCCAGCGCGTCCATTGCCGCGCAGCAGCTGCTGGTGTCGGCGGTGGACGTGGTGGCGGCGGCGGCGGCGTTGTGGGTGCTGTTGCCGTCGGACGCGGTGGCATTTCCCGCTTTCGTTGGGTTTTTTGCGCTGGCCATCGCCCTGGGCGTGATCAGCCATGTGCCGGGCGGCCTGGGGGTGTTTGAAGCCGTGATGCTGCTGGCCCTGGGCCAGCGCGTGCCGGCCGAGCAGCTGGCGGGCGCGCTGGTGCTCTACCGCGTGGTCTACCACCTGCTGCCGCTGGCGCTGGCCGTGGCCTGGCTGGCGGCCACCGAGTGGCGCCGGGGCGCGGCCACGCCGGTGGTGAAGGCGGCCACCAGCCTGTCGCCGTTGTTGCTGTCGGCCTTCACCTGGGTGGTGGGCGTGGCCTTGCTGGTGTCGGGCGTGACGCCGGCCACGCAGGACGCGACCGACCTGCTCACGCAGTACGCGCCGTTGCCGGTGGTGGAGGCGGCGCACTTCCTGGGCAGCATCGTCGGCCTGGCCTTGCTGTTCGTGGCGCGCGGCATGTTCCTGCGGCTGGACGCTTCCTGGTGGGCCGGCCTGGTGCTGGTGCTGCTGAGTCTGGTGCTGTGCCTGCCCAAGGGCATTGCCGTGTCCGAGGCGGTGCTCCTGATCGTGTTGGGTACTTCGCTGGCGCTCTCGCGCCGCCACTTCAACCGCAAGGCGGCACTGTTCTCCCAGGCCTTCACCTGGGGCTGGCTGGCGGCCGTGGCGGCGGTGCTGGCGGCGCTCACGGCGCTGCTGTTCTTTGTGTACCGCGATGTCGAATACGTGAACCAGGTGTGGTGGCAGTTCGAGTTCGACGGTTACGCGCCGCGCTCGCTGCGCGCCATGGTGGCGGTGGCGGTGATCACGCTGATGCTGGCCCTGAGCCAGTTGCTGCGCCGCCCGCGCACGGCGCTGGTGAAACCCGACCCGGGTGCACTCGACCAGGCCCTGCGCATCGTGCGCGTGCAGGGCTCGGCGGGTGCCGCTCTGGTGATGATGGGCGACAAGAGCCTGATGGTGTCGGACTCGCAGCGGGCCTTCATCATGTTCGGGCGGCGCGGGCGCTCGTGGGTGGCGCTGTACGACCCGGTGGGCCCGGTGGCGGAGTGGACCGAGTTGGTCTGGCGCTTCGTGGAGCAGGCGCGCGAGGCCGGCGGGCGCGCGGCCTTCTACCAAGTGCGCCCCGACGGCTTGCCGGTGTACCTGGACGCGGGTCTTCGCGTCTACAAGCTCGGCGAATGCGCGCTGGTGGACCTGCCCGGCTTCAGCCTGGACGGCAAACGGCGCGCCAACCTGCGCCACGGGGTGGCGCGCGCGCAGCGCGAAGACCTGCGTTTCGAGGTGCTGGCGCCCGGCCAGGCCGAGGGCGTGTTCGACGAGCTGCAAGCCATCTCGGACGCCTGGCTGAGCGACCACAACACGGCTGAAAAATCGTTCTCGCTGGGCGCTTTCCGCCGCGACTACGTGTTGCGCCAACCGATCGCTGTGGTGCGCCAGGGCGAGCGACTGGTGGCTTTTGCCACGCTGCTGTGCACCGACCAGAAACAGGAAGCCAGCGTGGACCTGATGCGCCAGTTGCCCGACGCCCCGCGCAGTTCGATGGACTTCCTGTTTGCCCAGACCTTGCTGCATTTCAAGGCCGAGGGCTACCAGCGTTTCAACCTGGGCATGGTGCCGCTCTCGGGCATGGCGCAGCACCCGCTGGCGCCCAACTGGCACCGGCTGGGCCGCCTGCTGTTCAACCACGGCGAAAACTTCTACAACTTCCAGGGTCTGCGGGGTTTCAAGGAAAAGTTCGACCCCACCTGGGAGCCCCGTTACCTTGCCTGCCCGGGCGGCTTCGCGCCCTTTTTCATCCTGGCCGATGTGGCCGCGCTCATTGCCGGCGGCCTGCGCCGCGTGATCACCAAATGAACCTCATCGCCACCACCTTGTTGACCGTTGCCCTGGCGCTTGGCGGCCCCGTCGTTGCCCAGGCGCAGGAAAAAATCTCGCACGGCCGTTTCACCGATGTCTCGCTGTACCGGCCCAAGGGGGAGGCGAAGTCGTTCGTGCTGTTTCTATCGAGTGATGCGGGCTGGACGCCCGCGCTCGCCGCCCAGGCGCAAGCCCTGGCCGACCAGGGCGCTGCGGTGGCCGGCATCCACACACCGCGCATGCTGGCGCGCATCGGACGGGAAAGCGGCGACTGCCTGCTGCCCGACGGCGACCTGGAAAACCTCTCGCATTTCTTGCAGGGCTATGCGCGCCTGCCCGCGTATTTCCCGCCGCTGCTGGTGGGCCCGGGCCTGGGCGGCACCCTGGCCTACGCCATGCTCGCGCAGGCCCCCGACGACACCTTTGGCGGCGCCATTTCCATGGGCTTCTGCCCCGAGCTGGCCCTGAAGAAACCGCTGTGCAAGGGCGAGGGCGTGCACTTCACCCAGCGCGCCGGCGGCGCGGGTCTGGCGCTGCTGCCCACGCCCAAGCTGCGTGCGCCCTGGGTGGCGCTGCAGGGCAGTGAAGACACGGCGTGCAGCCCGGCGGCGGTGCAGAAATTCGTGGCCCAGGTGGGTGGCGGCGAACTCGTGCTGGTGCCCGGCGTGGACCACGCCGGTGCTACAAGTCCAGCGGCGTTGGCCCCGCTCTTGGCTGCGCACCAGAAGCTCACCAAGGACCTGGTGGTGGCGCCCGTGGCGCCGGAGAGCGGTGTGGCCGACCTGCCGCTGGTGCTGGTGCCCAGCACCGTGCCGTCGGACACGCTGGCCGTGCTGCTGTCGGGCGACGGTGGCTGGGCCGGCATCGACAAACAACTCGCGGCCAAGCTTGCCGCGGCCGGCGTACCGGTGGTGGGCCTGGACTCGCTGCGCTATTTCTGGTCGGCTCGCACGCCTGATGGTCTGGCACAAGACCTGGACCGCGTGATGCGCAGCTTTGCCGTGCAGTGGAAGAAGACCCGCGTGGTCCTGATCGGTTATTCCCAAGGTGCCGACGTGCTGCCGTTTGCGGTCAACCGGCTGCCCGCCACCTCCAGTTCGCTGCTGGCCCACACGGTGCTCATCGGGCCGGGCGAAAAGGCCTCGTTCGAATTCCGGCTGAGCAACTGGGTCGGCAAGAACACCGCCGGACTGCCGCTGATGCCCGAACTGCAGAAGATGTCGGCCGCCAAAACGCTGTGCATCTACGGCACGGACGACCGCGACACCCTGTGCCCGCAGGTGCCCACCGCGTTCGTGATGCCGGTGCCCATGGCCGGTGGCCACCACTTTGACGGGATCTACCAGAAGCTGACCGACCAGATCCTGCAGCGCACCAAGGCGCCTTGAGCGGGTTCGCTCAGGGCAACAGGCGCTGGCCGGCCCACAGCACCTGGTCGACCACGCCCTGCACGGCGTTGCGCGCCGGCTCGGCCACCAGTTGGCCCTCGGCGTCGAACGCGTCACCGGCCTTCGACAGTGCAAACTGCTTCGGTGCCACCCAGCACTGCAAATTCAATAGCAACGGAGTGAGGTGGGACAAGCTTCTCAGGCCACCCAGGGCGCCAGGTGAGGCGCTCAGCAAGCCCACCACCTTGCCGGCGAACGGCTTCGTGCCGCTTGACCAGAGCGGGTCGCCCTTGATGGGGCTGGAGACCCAGTCGATGGTGTTTTTGAGCAGGCCTGTGTAGCTGCCGTTGTACTCGGGCGATGCAATGATCCAGGCCGGGTGGGCGTGGAACAGCTCCTTGAGCTTCACGGCGGCGGCGGGTGTGCCGCGCGCTTCCAGATCGGCGTTGTAGAGCGGCAGGTCGAAGTCGGCCAGCTCGATGTGGGTGACCTGGGCGCCGGCGCTGCCGGCATAAGCGGCTGCGGCGGTGGCAAGTTGTCGGTTGAAGGATTTCGCACGGGTGCTGCCGGCGAAGACGAGGAGGGGTAGGGATGTGCTCATGCCGCGATTGTCGCGGCCTTCGTTCAGAACGTGCTGTCGAAGAAGTCGGGTGGCGGTGGCGGCGCGGGAGGTGCTGCGACCGGCGCGGGCGCTGGAGGGCAGCGGCGGCTGGCAGGGCCCCAAGCCATCTGGAAGCGGTCCATGATCAGGTCGCGGCTGAAGGTGACGGTGGTGTGGCTGAAGTTGTAGCCCACGCCCAGGTCCAGGCCGATGCGGCGACCTTCGCCGGGGAAAAAGCTCACGCCGGCGGCCAGCACAGGCCGGTTGCGCCGCTCGTTGGACAGGATCTTGAAGGTCATGCCGGTGTCGCCGCCGAAGTTGTGGCTGATGCCGAACATGAAGCCAGCGGCCTGCGCGTTGAAGCAGGCCAGTGCGGTGGTGCTGGCCACGAGCCAGGGGGTATTCATGGAGGGGTCCTTCCTGTGGTCGGCCCGGGAGTGGGCTGGTTCTCAGGTTAGGAAGGGGCGACACGCGCGGCCATCCGGGCGGCACACGGGGGTGGATGCGCTGGGTGCGTGCCCCGATGGCGGGGCAGGGCAGAAAACGCCCAACGGTGGGACAATCGCGGGTTGCCCGGGGCGCCGGGCCGACAGCACCCCGGAAGCGAAAACCACCATGTTGTACCCCCAGGAATTTGACGTCATCGTCGTCGGCGGCGGCCACGCCGGCACCGAAGCCGCGCTCGCCGCCGCACGCATGGGCAGCAAAACGCTGCTGCTGACCCACAACATCGAGACCTTGGGCCAGATGAGCTGCAACCCCAGCATTGGTGGCATCGGCAAGGGCCATCTGGTGAAAGAGGTGGACGCCATGGGTGGCGCGATGGCGCTGGCCACCGACGAGGGCGGCATCCAGTTCCGCATCCTGAACAGCTCCAAGGGCCCGGCCGTGCGCGCCACCCGCGCCCAGGCCGACCGTGTGCTCTACAAGGCCGCCATCCGCCGCATGCTGGAGAACCAGCCCAACCTCTGGCTGTTCCAGCAGGCGGTGGACGACCTGATGGTCGAAGGCGACCGCGTGGTGGGCGCCGTGACGCAAGTGGGCATCCGCTTCCGCAGCCGCACCGTGGTGCTGACCGCCGGCACTTTCCTGGACGGCAAGATCCATGTGGGCCTGAACAACTACGCCGCCGGCCGCGCGGGTGATCCGCCGGCCGTGTCGTTGTCGGCCCGCCTGAAAGAGCTGAAGCTGCCGCAGGGCCGCCTGAAAACTGGCACGCCGCCGCGCCTGGATGGCCGCAGCATCGACTACAGCCAGTGCACCGAACAGCCCGGCGACGGCGTGCCCGGCGGCATGAACGCCGACCAACCCGTGCCGGTGTTCAGCTTCATGGGCAACACGGCCATGCACCCGCAGCAGGTGCCGTGCTGGATCACCCACACCAACGAGCGCACGCACGACATCATCCGCAGCGGCTTTGACCGCAGCCCCATGTTCACCGGCAAGATCGAGGGCGTGGGCCCGCGCTACTGCCCGAGCGTGGAAGACAAGATCAACCGCTTCGCCGACAAGGACAGCCACCAGATTTTTCTGGAGCCCGAGGGCTTGACCACGCACGAGGTCTACCCCAACGGCATCTCCACCAGCCTGCCGTTCGACATCCAGTACGAGTTGGTGCGCAGCATGAAGGGCCTGGAAAACGCGCACATCCTGCGCCCGGGCTACGCCATCGCATACGACTACTTCGACCCGCGCTCGCTCAAAAGCAGCTTCGAGACCAAGCAGATCCAGGGTCTGTTCTTTGCGGGCCAGATCAACGGCACCACCGGTTACGAAGAGGCCGCGGCCCAAGGCATGTTTGCTGGCATCAACGCGGCGCTGCAGTGTCGGGGTGAGGGCGCCTGGCTGCCTGGGCGGGATGAAGCCTATTTGGGCGTGCTGGTCGACGACCTCATCACCCAGGGCGTGACCGAGCCCTACCGCATGTTCACCAGCCGGGCCGAGTTCCGACTGCAGCTGCGCGAAGACAACGCCGACATGCGCCTGACCGAAGCCGGCCGCCGCATGGGCTTGGTGGGCGACGCGCAGTGGGACGCTTTCTGCCGCAAGCGCGACGCTGTTTCACGTGAAACAGAACGGCTCAAGACCACGTGGGTGAACCCGCGCAATCTGCCGCCGGTGGAGAGCGAGCGGGTGCTGGGCAAGTCGATCGAGCACGAGCACAACCTGTTTGACCTGTTGCGCCGGCCGGGCGTGCACTACGACGCCTTGATGGCCATGAACGACCACCAGCACATGCACCCGGATGTTTCACGTGAAACTTTGGGCGATCTGCACGACGTGGTGGTGGAGCAGGTGGAGATCGCCGCCAAGTACTCGGGCTATATCGACCGCCAGAAAAATGAAGTGGAGCGCGCCTCGCACTTTGAGGGCCTGAGGCTGCCGACCGATCTGGACTATTTGCAGGTGACGGCTTTGTCGTTCGAAGCGCGGCAGAAGCTGGCCAAGCACCGACCCGAGACGCTGGGCCAGGCCTCGCGCATCTCGGGCATCACGCCGGCGAGCGTCTCGCTGCTGCTGATTCACTTGAAGAAGGGTGGGTTCAAGGGCTTCGCCACGCTGCCGGTTGCGGCGGACGCCGAGGCATGAGCGACTTGAGGAACACCCTGCAGGCCGGCCTGCAGTCGCTCCAACTCGCGCTCGACGCGCGCCAGGTCGAGCTGCTGCTCGATTACCTGGGTCTGCTCCAGAAGTGGAACAAGGTCTACAACCTCACGGCCGTGCGCGACCCCGCCGAGATGATGACCCACCACCTGCTCGACAGCCTGACGGCCATCGGGCCTTTGCTCCGGCAAGTGGGCGACCGGCCCGTGAAGCTGCTCGACGTGGGTTCGGGTGGCGGCCTGCCTGGCGTGGTGATTGCCATCGCCTGTCCGCAGATCGATGTGACCTGCGTGGACACGGTGGCCAAGAAGGCCGCCTTCATCCAGCAGGCGGCGGCCACGTTGAAGCTGCCCAACCTGCGCGGTCTGCACGCCCGGGTGGAGAGCCTCAACGCCTTGTCGGGGCAGGGCTATGACGTGGTGTGCTCGCGTGCCTTCGCCTCGCTGGTGGACTTCACCCACTGGTCGCAGGCGGCTCTGAACCACGGTGGCGTGTGGATGGCCATGAAGGGCAAACACCCCGGCGACGAACTGGCCACGCTGGCGTCCGAGGCCGGCTCGGTGGATGTGTTTCACGTGGAACAGCTTCAGGTGCCGGGACTGGACGCCGAGCGATGCATCGTCTGGATGCGCCCCGGCCACGCTGCTGTGGCCTGAGCAAGACGGCGCGCCGATCGCGCCCGTGGCGCCAAAACCCTTCACGTAAACTCGACCCTCCACTTCCCGGGGGATCTTCATGTTCGGCATCGCAGACTACGGCGCTTTTGTCGCCGCCATCGTCGTGTTTTTGCTCATCCCGGGGCCGGGCAATCTGGCGCTGGTGACCTCCACCGGCAAGGGTGGAATCCAGGGCGGACTGGCCGCCACCCTGGGCCTGATCGCCGGTGACCAGGTGCTGATGTGGCTGGCCGTGGCCGGCGTGGCGGCCTTGTTGGCCGCGTACCCGGCAGCCTTCAGCGCGGTGCAGTGGCTGGGCGCGGCCTACCTGGCCTGGCTGGGTTTCAAGATGCTGGTGGCCAAGCCGGGAGACGCCCCCATCCTCAACATCCGCCCGCGCCAGTATTTTCAGCAGGCCATCGTCATCACCTTGCTCAACCCCAAGGCCATCGTGTTCTACATGGCCTTTTTCCCGCTGTTCGTGGACCCGGCCCGCCACCAAGGCCTGGTGACCTTCGGTGCCATGGCCGCCACCATCGCGGTGCTCACCTTTGCCTACGGGCTTGCCGTGACGCTGCTCACCCACTTTCTCGCCGCGCGCATGCGCGCCAACCCGGTCATCGGCCGTGTGCTGGAAAAGGTGGCTGGTCTGTTCCTCATCGGTTTCGGCATCAAGCTGGCCATCTCCAAGTAAGCACCCATGGCCAAAATCTTTTGCATCGCGAACCAGAAGGGCGGCGTCGGCAAGACAACCACCACGGTGAACCTGGCCGCCGGCCTGGCCAAGGTGGGCCAGCGGGTGTTGATGGTCGACCTCGACCCGCAGGGCAACGCCACCATGGGTTCGGGCGTGGACAAACGCCAGATGGCGCTCTCGGTCTACGACGTGTTGCTGGAGTCCGCTTCGGTGGCCGAGGCTGCGGTGTTCTCCGAGAAGTGCGGCTACCACGTGCTCGGTGCCAACCGCGAACTGGCCGGCGCCGAGGTGGAGCTGGTGGAGGTGGAGCGGCGGGAGAAGCGCCTGAAGACCGCGCTGGCCGAGGCGCTGGACAACTACGACTTCGTGCTGATCGACTGCCCGCCCAGCTTGAGCATGCTCACCCTCAACGGCCTGTGCGCCGCGCACGGGGTGATCGTGCCCATGCAGTGCGAGTACTTCGCGCTCGAAGGCCTGACCGATCTCGTCAACACCATCAAGCAGGTGCACGCCAACCTCAACAAGGATCTGGCCATCATCGGCCTGCTGCGCGTGATGTTCGACCCGCGCATCACCTTGCAGCAACAGGTGAGCGACCAGCTCAAGGCCCATTTTGGCGACAAGGTGTTCGACACGGTGATCCCGCGCAACGTGCGACTGGCCGAAGCGCCGAGCTACGGTTTGCCGGGCGTCATCTTCGACCCGTCTGCCCGCGGCAGCCAGGCCTTCGTGGCGTTTGCCAAGGAAATGGTCGACCGCATCGACAAGTTGTGAACCCAGGTTGTTTCACGTGAAACCTCAGAATGTCCTCATCCTGCCCGGCTGGCAGAACAGCGGCCCCGAGCACTGGCAAAGCCGCTGGGAAGCCACGCACGGCTACCGCCGCGTGGACCAGCACGACTGGCTGCAGCCCCGGCGCGGCGACTGGATCGCCCGGCTGGAGGAGGTGCTGTTCACCTGTGACGAACCGGCCGTGCTGGTGGCGCACAGCCTGGGTTGCCTGCACACAGCCGCCTGGGCTGCCCACTCGCAGAACACCGCGCGCGTGAAAGCCGCTCTGCTGGTCGCACCCGGTGACGCCGAGCGCGAAGAGATGCGCCCGGTACTGCCCAGCTGGTCACCCATCCCCATGCAGCGGCTGCCGTTCCCCAGCGTGTTGGTGGGCAGCCGCAACGACCCGTATTGCAGCTTCGAGCGCGCGCAGGCCTTCGCCGCCGCTTGGGGCTCGCGTTTTGTGGACCTGGGCGAAGCCGGCCACATCAACACCGAGTCCGGCCTGGGCGACTGGCCCGCTGGCCACACGGTACTCGCCGAACTCCTGAACCTCTGACCTTTCCGAAAGCAAGACGACCCATGGTCACCAAAAAACCCAAGGGCCTCGGCCGCGGACTCGAAGCCCTGCTGGGCCCCAAGGTGGTGGACAGCGCACCTGCCGACCCGGACAGCCTGCCGTCGAACCTGCCGCTCACGGAGTTGGTGGCCGGTCAGTACCAGCCCCGCACCCACATGGACGAGGGCGCGTTGTACGAACTGGCCGAGAGCATCAAGGCCCAGGGCGTGATGCAGCCGATCCTGGTGCGCCGGCTCGCCGCTGGTCCGGACGCTGGCAAATACGAAATCATTGCGGGCGAGCGCCGTTTTCGCGCATCGAAGCTGGCCGGGCTGGAGAGCGTGCCGGTGTTGGTGCGCGACGTGCCCGACGAGTCGGCTGCCGCCATGGCGCTGATCGAAAACATTCAGCGCGAAGACCTCAACCCACTGGAAGAGGCACAAGGCCTGCAACGCTTGGTGAAAGAGTTTGGGCTCACTCACGAGCAAGCTGCCCAGGCCGTGGGCCGTTCGCGCAGCGCGGCCAGTAACCTGCTTCGCCTGCTGCAGCTGGCCGAGCCAGTGCAGACCATGCTGATGGCCGGCGACCTGGACATGGGCCACGCGCGCGCGCTGCTGGCGCTGGACAAGGCCCACCAGATCACGGCGGGCAACCAGATCGCGGCCAAGAAGATGTCGGTGCGCGAGGCCGAGAGCCTGGTGAAAAAGCTCGGCGCCGAGTTCGCGCTGTCGCCGCAAAAGCTCAAGAAAGACAAGTCGCGCGACATCCGCCGTGTCGAAGAAGAACTGTCCGACCTGCTGATGGCCGAGGTCGAGGTGCGGGTGAAGAAGCGCGTCAAGCGCCACGGTCGCGTCGAAGAGATGGGCGAACTGGCCATCCAGTTCGGCTCGCTGGACGAACTCAACGGCCTGATCGACAAGCTGCGCGGCGGGCGCTGAGCGCAGCTCAGCCCCGGTTGCCGCGCCGAGGTTCCTCGTCCTCCGGCCGTCGTTGGCGGGGCTGGCGATCCTGTCCACCCCGGTTGGATGGCTCCATGCGGGGCTGCTCGGGCCGGCCCTGCGGCGGCATCTGTTGCAGCCGCGGTGCGTCGAACCGCCGATCGGGCGTGGCGCGTTGTTCAGGCCGCTCCATCCGCTCGACCCGTTCGGGTCGCTGCGGCCGCTCCATGCGCTCGGGCCTGCGCAGGTCTTCCGGTTCCTGCCGGCCCGGTGTCGCGCGTGGCAGTTGCGGCTGCGCGAACTGTGGGCGCACGGCCGGTTCACGCGGCTGGTAGCGGTATCTCTCGGTGCGAATGTTGTCCTGCTGCTCGGCTTGCGGGTAGCGGTCTTGCGGGTAGTTGCGTTGGTAGTCGGGCAGGGGCGCGGGTGCGGGCGCCTCGCTGCGGTCCCAGCGGTCCCAGCCGGCGCGGCGCTGCTCCCAGTCGCGTCCCCAGCGCTCGTTCCAGCGCGGCGGCGCTTCTGCACGCCAGTAGGAAAAATACACGGGTGGGCGGCGGTAGTAACGCACCGGCACACGCAACAGGTAGACCGGCACATACACGGGCTCCATCAGTCGCCACGGGCCGTTGTACCAGCTGCTGTAAAACCAATCGTCCTCTTCAAAGACCCAATACAGGCCGTCGTAGAAGAAGAAGTTGCCCGGGGCTTGTGGAGCGTAATAAACCGGGTAGCCCGGCACGCGCTGCAACTGGGGGTAGGCCGGCAAGTTGATCCCGATGCTCACGGAGATCTGGGCGTGCACAGGAGGGACCTGCAGCAACAGCAGTGGCACGGCAAGCAGCAGATGGCGCATGGGGGCCTCCATTCAACGGTTCAATCGCGCCTCGATGCCTGCCGCGGGATGCGTCAGGCAGGCGCGAGCCGAACAAAGACAATAAGCCGGAAAGCGCATGCAGTCCATGCGCCGGCACACGCGCCTGTCGCAGTCAATGGGCCTGCTTGATCACCGTGGTCGGCCCGTTGCTGCGCACCGACTCCATGCCGGCGTGGCGCGCGGCCACCGTCTTGTACATCTGGCTGGTGCCGATGATCTGGTGGTTGGCGGCCTTGAGGTTGAAGTAGAAGCGACCGTCCGACGCGTCGCTGTGCGTGTAGGCGGCATCCACGGGGCTGTTCTTCTGCACCGAGGCGATCCCGTTGTCGGCAGCGGCGCGCGATTCGTAGCGTTCGCTGCGCAGAATCACCTCGCCGTTCGCCGCCTTCAGGACAAACGAAAACTCGCCCTTGTCGTTCTTGTTCAGTTCGTACCAGCCTGCCATGTGACCTCCAAAACGTGGTGATAAGAGAGGTTCATCGTAAGCAGGTCTGCCTGGTTGTGCGGCCCTTGGTGCCGCAGGCTTGGCACCGCAGGTGTCTTCAGGACTCAGCATTTACCGGCGACGTCTCGACAGAAATGAACCGTGTGCCTATTGCCCAGTCTTGAGCTGACCGCCCCGGCCCAGGCCCCCCTTGATTTCCTGTGCCTTGTAGGTTTTCAGGGCGCGCACCATCTGGTTGTAGGAGTCCAAGAAGGCAGCAGTCAGTACCTTGCCTTCCGGGGTGTTGGTGAAGGCGCTGGCGGAGCCTCCGGTCCCGCCGCCAAACAGGCCGCCAAACAGGTTGAAGTCGGTGTTGCGCGAGCTGCCTTCGGCCGCTGCCAGCTGCACGCCCGAGCGGTTGTCCACCAGCGTCAGCATCGTCGAGGCGTCGTTGAATTTCATGCCGCCGGCCACATGGCCAAACATGCCGCCCGCGAAGGACGACAGCGCCGCGCCCATGCCGCCCGTGCCTTTCTGGCTGAAGGTGACGGAAGGGCTCATCGTGTAGTCGGCCGAGACCATCTGCCCCCTGCCGAAGTTGCTGCCATTGCGCATTTCACCGGTGCGCTCCAGATCCCGCTCCTGCTGCATGTTGCGCAGGCCGGCGCCACGCTCCACCACCACGAAGCAGTTGGATTGCTGCACCAGCATGCGCAACACGGGCACGGTGGATTGCAGCTGGTGGCTGCGCATGGTCTGGTACCAGCCCGACTGCTGGTCTTCGACCATGGCAATGGTGCCCAGGGTTTCGCTGCAGCGCTCCAGCTTGCTGTTGGCGTTGTCGGTCTGGTTGCCGCCCGCTGAGCCCGTGGCCACGGTACGTGCACTGCTGTCGCCGATGCTCGGCATGGTTCCGATGCAGCCCGCGAGAAGCAAGCTGAAAGTGAGTCCAAAAGTGTGCTTCAACAAAATAATCACCCTTCAAAATAAATCGAAGGTGTGAATATACCTGTGCGTGCCAAGTGAATGCGGGCACCGCGGCACCGCGGTGGCGCAACCGCTAGAGCGCGAAAATCTTGCCCGGATTCATGATGTTGTCCGGGTCGAGTGCGCGCTTGATGGTGCGCATCATGTCGACCGCGCCACTGCCGGCTTCGGTGAGCAGGAAGTCCATCTTGTGCAGGCCCACGCCGTGTTCACCGGTGCAGGTGCCTTCCAGGCTGAGCGCGCGCGCCACCAGCTTGTGGTTGAGCTCTTCGGCCAGCGCGTGTTCTTCGGGCTTGGTCGGGTCGATGAGATAGCCGAAGTGGAAATTGCCGTCGCCCACGTGGCCAACCAGGAAGTAGGGCAGACCGGCCGCGTCGGCCTCGCTCACCGAGTCCAGCAGGCAGTCGGCCAGACGCGAGATCGGCACGCAGGTGTCGGTGGAGATCGCGCGGCAACCCGGCTTGCTCTGAATGGCGGCGAAGTAGGCGTTGTGTCGCGCGGTCCACAGGCGCGTGCGCTCCTCGGGCGTGTCGGCCCACTCGAAGGCTTGGCCGCCGAAGTCGGCCGCGATTTCCTGCACCGTCTCGGCCTGCTCTTTGACGCTCGCTGGCGAGCCGTGGAACTCCATCAACAGCATGTTCTCTTCGCGCAGGCCGAGCTTGCTGTGCGCGTTGACCATGCGAACGGTGTTGTGGTCGATCAGCTCGCAGCGCGCGATCGGAATGCCCAGCTGGATCACCTGGATCACGGTGCGCACAGCGGCTTCGATGCTCGGAAATGAGCAGGTCGCAGCCGAGATCGCCTCGGGCAGCGGGTAGAGCTTGAGCGTCACCTCGGTGATCACGCCCAGCGTGCCTTCGCTGCCCACCATCAGGCGCGTGAGGTCGTAGCCGGCCGAAGACTTCTTGGCTCGCGTGCCGGTGCGGATGACCTCGCCGCTGGCCGTGACCACTTCCAGCGCCAGCACGTTCTCGCGCATGGTGCCGTAGCGCACCGCGTTCGTGCCGCTGGCGCGCGTGGCGCTCATGCCGCCAATGGACGCGTCCGCCCCCGGGTCGATCGGGAAAAACAGGCCTTCGCTCTTCACCGCCTCGTTGACCGCCTTGCGCGTCACGCCGGGCTGCACCGTCACGGTCAGGTCTTCGGCGTTGATGGCCAGCACGCTGTTCATGCGGCTCACGTCGATGCTGATGCCGCCTTGCACCGCGAGCAGGTGACCTTCAAGCGACGATCCCACGCCGAACGGGATCACCGGCACCCGGTGTTGTGCGGCCAGCTTCACCGCATCAGCCACGTCCTGCGTGCTCTGGGCGAACACCACGGCCGCCGGTGGTGGCACCTCGTACACCGACTCGTCGCGGCCGTGCTGTTCGCGCACGACCAGGGCAGTGGAACACTGCGCGCCAAAACGCGACTGCAGCGCCGCGATCATCTCGGGCGGCACCACACGCTGGTGCACTTGCGGGGCAAGGTGGCTGTGGGCGGTGGGGGCGTTCATGGGCTTGTCTCCGGCGCTGTTGTGTCAGCCGGCCAGTTTAAGCCCCGAAGCCCGGGCGCGGTGGCCTGCGCGGGGGCGCTCAGCTGCGGGGTTTCCCGGCCTGCAGCAACACGGCGGTGGGGCGGTGGACCCGGGTGTGGCCGGTGGATGTGGTGTTGCTGGAAGAGCCTGTGAGGCTGGTGGCCTGGCCGGTGATGCGCGCCGCGTGGCTGGGCGGCACGCTGGCCATGCCCGCCAATCCGAGGGTGCAGGCTGCGATCAGTTGCACGCTGCGGGCTTCGAAGTCGGCGAGTCCTTGTCGGCGCTGCGTCATCGGTGTCTCCTTGAGAGTGGAACAGACGCACATTAACGCCGGCCTCGGCGCGCGATGCCAGCGTTCTTGCCTCACGTTGCTCCATACACATTTCCCTTCACGTCGTTACCGCAGGTCAAAGCTGCACAATTCGTTGTTCGGCATTCAATTCAAGGATCTCCCATGGGCAACCGCCTCACCCAGATCGCCACCCGCACCGGCGACGCCGGCACCACCGGCCTGGGCGACAACACCCGCGTCTCCAAAAACAGCCTGCGCGTGCACGCCATGGGCGACGTGGACGAACTCAACTCGAACATCGGCGTGCTGCTGTGCGAAGACATGGCGCCCGATGTGCGCACCCTGCTGGTGGAGATCCAGCACCAGCTGTTCAACCTCGGCGGCGAACTCTCCATCCCCGGCTTTGAGTTGCTCAAGCCCGAGGCCGTGCTCGCGCTCGACGAAGCCCTGGCCGCGCACAACGAAGCCCTGCCGCGCCTGCAGGAGTTCATCCTGCCCGCCGGCACGCGCGCCGCCAGCCAGGCGCACGTGTGCCGCACCGTGGCGCGCCGCGCCGAGCGCGCGGTGGTGGCCCTGGGCAACGAGGAAGCCTTGAAGGACACACCGCGCCAGTACCTCAACCGCCTGAGCGATCTCATGTTCGTGCTGGCGCGTGTGCTCAACCGCATGAACGGCGGCGACGACGTGTACTGGAAGAGCGAGCGCATGGCCAAGGGCGCAGCCGAATGAGAGTCGCGCTGATCACCGCGGCCTGCCTGGCCGCCGCAGCGCCGTGGGCCATGGCGCAAAAAAAGCCCGCCACCAAACCGGCTGCGCAAGCCACCGAAGTCACCCTGGTCTGCGAAGCGGTCTACCTCCCGGCGCGCACCACCTGGACACGCACGGTGGGCATCACCTACGACAAGAAGCGTGTGCGCGCGGTGCAGATCGACGGCGTGCCGGTCTACACCTTTGCGATCCAGGAAACCGTGATTCTCACGGCGGTGGACAACGAGCGCATCCAGATCGACACCGGGGCGCAAACCTGGAGCAGCGATTTCCGCGGGCAAGCCACGGCGCAGGGGCGTTGCGAGCGGCAGTGAAGTGACGGCAGCGCGGTTTCGCGCGCCATTCAGCCCATCCATCGCCCCGGATTTGACCTTGCTGCGAGGCGGGTTGACCGCCTTTCGGCCTGCCGCCGGTCGGTCCGGTCGAACGGGGTTCGCGGTCCTGTTGCATGGGACCACCAGCCCCATGCACAGCGCGGTGGAGCAGCGCATGCAAACACGCAGTGCGCAGGGCCCTCAGTGCCCGATCGACGGCAATGCCGATCAAGATGTCACGTTTTCTTTCCGCTGAGGCTTGCGCCGGGGTGTCTTCGTCGGCATAGTGGGCTCAAGACATCCCCGTGGCCGTCGGGAGGTCTTGCCCCAGGCGGCTTGTCTCAACCCGGAGCATATGGAGGCTCTTTTATGAACCTGACGATCAGCGGTCACCACCTTGAGGTCACACCCGCCTTGCGCGGCTACGTCACCAGCAAACTCGAACGCATATCCCGACACTTCGACCAGGTGGTCGACATGAAGGTGCTGCTGACGGTGGACAACCTGAAGGAGAAAGACCTGCGACAGAAGGCGGAGTGCAACATCCACGTCAAGGGACGTGATCTGTTTGCTGAAAGCGCACACGCCGATCTGTACGCCGCCGTTGACGAACTGGCCGACAAGCTGGACCGGCAAGTTTTGCGCTACAAGGACAAGACGCAAGACCACCACCACGACTCGGTCAAGCGTTTGATGTGATGGATGTCACGGGCCGTGGCCCGTGCGGGAAAACCCGATGCTGCACTGCAGCAGGCCGCTTGGAAAGTCAAGCGGCTTTTTTGTGCCCTCAGTCTAGCCAACAGCGCTCAACTGGTCATAATTTGCGCTCCAAGAGGGCTCACATGAACCGACTATCCGCCATATTGCCCGCTGCGCAAGTGCTCGTCAGCGTTGACGCCACCAGCAAAAAACGCGCATTCGAAGAAGCAGGTCTGCTTTTCGAAACCCTTCACGGACTCAACCGGGCGCTCATCACCGACAGCCTGTTCGCCCGCGAACGGCTGGGCTCCACCGGTCTGGGTCATGGCGTGGCAATCCCCCATGGCCGCATCAAAGGCCTGAAGCAGCCACTGGCCGCCGTGTTCCAGCTCGCCAGCCCCATCGGCTTCGATGCACCCGACGAACTGCCGGTGCAGCTGATGATCTTCTTGTTGGTGCCCGAGGCGGCCACCCAGAAGCACCTGGAAATACTCTCCGAGATCGCCGAGCTGTTGAGCGACAGCGCCCTTCGCGAACAGATGAAGACCTCGGTCGACGCGACCGTGCTTCACAAGCAGATCACGTCCTGGCAATCGGCTCACGCCGCAGCCTGAGCCCGTTTG